>CAYMJG010000055.1:0-17837 GCA_964390855.1 uncultured Eubacteriales bacterium
TCTCTCGCTATACTATATAGAAACCAGGTATCCTGATAAATGAGCTGCTCTGGAATCTAAATGCACCCAGGAACACACAAAAGAAATTTTGGTACGCTCAAAGGAGGCGGCGGGATGGTTAAAAAACATGTTGAAATAATTGTAAGCGAGTATATAAAGGCTCTAAAAAATAAAAATATTCGTGTAGAAAAAGCTATATTATTTGGCTCTTACGCCAAAGGAAGTGCAAGCAAAGATAGTGATATTGATATAGCAATTATTTCTCCGGACTTTGGTCATGATTATCTGGAAGAAGCAGTCATGCTAAAAGAAATAAGTGAAGATATAGATTTAGATATTTCTCCAAGACCTTATTCCCTGGAAGAGTATAGAAATGGTAAACGAGGTCAGTTTCTCTATGACGAAATCATCTCAAAAGGAAAAACTTTTTAGTTTATAATCGTCAAGCCAAATCTAACAATCTACTTTGATACAATGAGGGTCAGTCCATCAGTGATTGGCCTTAGTTATATTTTTGGGCAACGGCATACTTGTCCCCATACCATGGGCAGACAGAGAAATAGGGTCAAAGATTAGACCGGCAGTAGTAATAAGACTGGTTTGTCTTTTGTTGCTTTGATTGAAAACATTACTGGACAGTAAAATGAAAACAGCGGACAATGGAGCCCGCCGTTTCACCGTATAAGCCGCAGCAAGCGTGGGGTCGCTCCTCAGCGTTGCCCCGTTTATGCTACACTAAAAGTGTTAACAAATCTTTGGGTGATTATACTGTTTACACTAAATGATGCTCACATCCCCACAGCTTGGGGAACACGCTGAACTGGGTAAAGCCATGCATGGTGTTGATTTCATTTACCAGTATTTCGTTGTCCGGTTTGCGGATGAAAAAATCCACCCTGGCCAGGCCCGAACAGTCAAGAACCTTGAATACTTTAACCGCCAACTCCTGCAGCCGGGCGATCATAGCGGGCGGTAAATCGGCAGGGATCTCCAGCCTGGTCATCCCGTCTTGATATTTGGCTTCGTAATCATAAAACTCTTTCAATTGAATGATCTCTCCGGGAAGAGAAGCTATCGGTTCATCGTTCCCCAGCATGCTTACTTCCACTTCTCTGGCGTTAATGTATTCCTCAACGATAATCTTGCGGTCGTACCTGGTTGCCAGGTCCATGGCCGCGGCCAGCTGCTCCCGGTTATGGGCTTTGCTGATACCGACGCTGGAACCGAGGTTGGCCGGCTTGACAAAACACGGGTATCCCAGGTTCTTTTCCACTGTCTCTGTAACAAGCGAAGCGTTGCTATCCCAGTCCCGCCCCAGGCAGGACCAGAACCGGGCTTGGGCTACGCCGTGCTGGGCCAGCACCGTTTTCATCATTACCTTGTCCATTCCCAGGGCCGACCCCAGGACTCCCGCCCCCACGTAGGGCACATTGGCCAGTTCCAGCAAGCCCTGAACGGTGCCGTCCTCCCCGTAGGTGCCATGAAGCACTGGAATTACTATATCGAATGCGCCCATGTCCGCCTCTGCTTTTCCTACGGCCAGCATGGCCAACCCCATACACCACCCGATCGTATTCATGCAGTGCGGCCCGATCAGATACAGGGACGACGCAAAAAAACAAGCGGAGAAAAGGCCCTTTGAACACTACATTATTCCCAGGTTTACATCTTTCAGGGTTCCCCTGGATAAAAATGAGGAAGATGTATTTATCCAAGACCCCGTCTGGATACCTTGTTTCTTGCCATGCCTATCTCCTGGAAGGGCACTCTGCAGCAATATGCAGGCAGGCTGCACAGGCTGTTTGCAAACAAAGATGAAGTGCAAATCTATGACTATGTTGACATCCATGTAAGAATGTTGGAGAGGATGTACCATAAGCGGCTTTCCGGATATGCCTCTATCGGCTATAAGGCAAAAGGCGAAAGCGTTGCGTCGGGACCAATTGATATCATTTTTGACAAAACGTCCTTTGCGCCGGTGTTTGCCAATGATCTGGCCAATGCCGCCGGGGAAATTCTGATTGTCAGCCCTTTTGTCACGAAAAGGCGCAGCTTGCAGATGCTGCGGAACCTGGAAACCGCCCTTGGGAATAAAGTAAAAGTAACGGTTGTGACCAGGCCGGAGACAGATTTCAAGGACAAGGATGTCAGCGCCTTACAGAGTGCCCTGGGTCTGTTGCAAGGCGCCGGAATTGACCTTATTTATAAAGCAAAGATACACCAAAAGTTTGCCATTATAGACCAAAGAATCGTCTGGTATGGAAGTATAAACTTATTGAGCTACGGCAGTGCGGAGGAAAGCGTTATGCGGCTTGAAAGCTCCGGCATAGCAAATGAGCTGATAAGTCAAGCTGCAGCTTGCTTAGGCCGTTTCGGCCTGAAAAGTAATCTGCCAGTCATACCCGTAAGGCCTCAAAAACAGGATGATCAGGCGCCCAAACCCAGGTGTCTGTTTTTACTCCATAATCGGTATGGGGGAAAGCATCCGGCCAGCCAAGGGCGCATCCCGATATAAGACAATCGAATGCCCTCTTTCTAGGTATTAAATCTATTCATGATGTATAAAACCCTTGTTTTTCATCGAAAGAGAGACTCTGCCTCTCTCCAAATCTACAGCCAGCACCCATACCTTGACCACGTCCCCTACTGAAACCAGGTTCAAGGGGTGCCCAACACGGGTGTCCGATAGTTCCGAAATGTGTACCAGCCCATCATTTTTAACGCCAATATCCACAAATGCGCCAAAGTCCACCACGTTCCGGACGGTGCCGCTGAGTTCCATGCCGGGCTGCAAATCTTCAAGGCTTAAGACGTCGGTGCGGAATATTGGCGCCGGCAAATCCTCCCTGGGATCCCTGCCCGGCCGAACCAGAGAGTCCGCAATATCCTTTAGGGTCGGGACACCGGCGTCGAGCTGCGCCGCGATTTCCTTAACATCAACCCGGGCCATCTTGGCCCTGACAGCGGGGCAGCCTATTTCATTTAATCCGGAACCGATCAGGTCAAGGAAACGGCGGGCCAGATCGTATGACTCCGGGTGTATTGCCGTTGCGTCCAGGCGGTTTTCTCCGTTGTTGATCCGCAAAAACCCCACACACTGCTCAAGGGTTTTGGGCCCCAGCCTGGGCACTTTGGCTAACTCCCGGCGGCGCTTAAAACCACCGTTTTGATCACGGTAATGCACGATATTCTCGGCCACCGTTGATTTAATCCCGGCGACATAACCCAACAGCTGCGCGGAGGCTGTGTTCAGATCAACACCCACATAGTTAACCACCGATTCTACAACCTCGGATAGCTTTTGATCAAGATGTTTGGGCGGCAGGTCATGCTGGTACTGCCCCACACCCACCGCACGGGGTTCTATCTTTACCAATTCGGCCAAGGGGTCTTGAATGCGGCGAGCTATTGAAACCGCGCCGCGTTCCGACACATCCAGATCGGGCAATTCTTTCTTGGCCAGTTTGGAAGCTGAATAAACGCTTGCGCCGGCCTCGCTGACAATGGTGTAAGACAGGCCGGGCTTGTTATAAGATTTGATAAATTCCGCGACAAAAACCTCCGTGTCCCTGGAGGCAGTGCCATTGCCGATAACGATGGAGGCAACCCCATATTTCTCCACCAGGCCGGACAGTACTTCTGCGGATTCCCTGGTTTTTTTCAGAGGAGGCGTAGGGTAAAAAACCCCTGCCTTCAAAAGTTTTCCTGTTGTGTCTATAACACACCATTTGCACCCCGTGCGGTAAGCGGGATCTATACCCAGGACAACCCTGCCGCGCACCGGCGGCTGGAGCAGCAGGCTGCGCAGGTTTCTGGAAAACACCTTGATGGCCTGGGCTTCCGCCTTTTCAGTCAATTCATTGCGGATGTCCCGGGCCACGGAGGGAGCGATTAGCCTTTTGTACCCGTCCCAGATCGCCCTGTCGACGCAATCTGTGGTTACAGCCCCTTCCCTTAGGTATTTGCTGCCAATCCATTTAATAATAGGACCTTCATCAACTTCAACGGAGATATTCAGCACTTTTTCCCGCTCGCCCCTGTTAATGGCCAGTATCCGGTGCGGTACTATCCTGCTTACCGGTTCCCTGTAATCGTAATAGTTGCGGTATGTTTTGTCTCCTGCCGTGTTGCGCCCGCCGGTGACCAGATACCCTGTCCGCCGGGTTTGTTCGCGCACCCAGCTGCGCACGTCGGCGTCCTCTGCTATATTCTCGGCAACGATGTCACATGCTCCATGCAGGGCCTCTTCAACTGTGGGAATTGCTTCAGAGATATAGGCCAGAGCTTTTTCCTCCGGCCTGCCTGACCTGGGGAAGGACAAAAGATATACGGATAAAGGTTCGAGACCGTTTTCCCTGGCAACGCCGGCCCTGGTTTTACGCTTGGGTTTATAGGGCAGGTATAAATCTTCCAATTTCGAGAGTTTGGCGCAGCTGTTGATTTTGGCCCGAAGATCATCGATGAGCTTACCCTGCCCGTCAATCAGGCGGATTATTTCTGCCTTTCGCTGTTCGAGGCCGGTGTAGTGCTTATTTAGTTCATCAATGCCGCGGATCTGTTCCTCGTCCAATTCGCCCGTTTGCTCTTTGCGGTAACGGGCAATAAAGGGGATGGTGTTGTCGGCTAAAAGATTGACCGTTTGCTCCACCTTATACCTTGGAATGCCGGTTTCTTTTGCTACGACGGCGATAATATCAACTTGATTTGTATCCAAGCATATGGCTCCTTTTTGTTAGTTTCAGCCGGTTGTCATACCGAAATAATTATCCTTGGGACAATCCTTATTCTACCTAAACATTGGCTCGGCTACAAGCATCTACCTCTTTTTTACAAGAACAGGGCAAGGCATATTTTTCAACATCATTTGTTTTCCCCCGGGGGATTGTCAAGCGCTTTTTTGTAGTTTATAAACCTTTTATAAATTCTTTAAGCCTAGTTTAAATGTTTCTTTTACAATAGACCTCAGTTAAGATTAAGGGAGGTCGTTCAAATGGCTAAAATCAAACTACTGTGCGATGTAGTGGCGGCTATGAAAGACAAAGAGTCTTACAGCGGGGATCTCAAGGTGGAAGGCAGCAGGGATCGAGTCAAGGTATTCGGCCTGGTCAACGAATTTGAAAAGGATATGGTTGAAGGCAGAGTAAAGGCAAGGGTTTCCCTGGAAATGGATTGTGCGGGAAAGAAAGTGAAACATGAAAGCAGTACGGAATTCGACAGGCCCGATTTTCACGGCGCCAGGCAGCACGGCTCTTTTCCGCACATGTTTTTTCACCATGGCCGCGGCCGCTTGCCAAACCATGGCGACGCCGACGTCTGCCATGGCGGCAGGCGGGGAGGTCCTAAGGAAAAGCTTAACAGACTGGCATGGTGTTTAAGCGTCTTAAACAACCTGAAGGCAGAGGAACGGGAGGACAAAAGAGTTGTGCTTTCCCTGGATTTTAAAGAAATTCCCGAAGAACTGAAAAAGGACATCCAGGAAAAGCTCCTTCATCACAACCATAAACTGCCTCAGGAGCACGGTGAACGGCGCCTGTTTAAAGAATTTTCCGCCATGGAGATTTTAAACGGCAGTTTGGATATCTTCATCAGCAAGAAAAGAGAAGTGGAAAAAATCACTATAACCCTTGAAGGAAGCCAAAAGGACACGCAAAATCAGCCGCACCGTTTGGATCTGCGGGCGGAGCTGTGCCTGGCAGGTTGAGGGCTGCGATGACCAAAATGCTACGGATAAGGAGACTGGTAGAAGCGGCAAGGCGTCACCACCGTCGTATGCGCAGGTCCGGCAACTCTACCGCTTATATAGCGGTAGACACCAGGCTGTGCCGGGCTTGCTGGAAATGTGTGGAGGCATGCCCCAAGGGTGTTATAGGTAAAACCGGTTTTGCTTTTCATAAACACGTGCGCATCGTCAAACCAGGAAGCTGTACCGGCTGCAAAGCTTGTGTCAAGACTTGCATCCAGGGCGCCATAGAGCCTTTGAGACAAGCCGGAGCGCCCAGGTAGTGACAGATTATTTTTTATTAAAATCCTAACCGGGACAACACCGGTTTTCTTTTTTAAAACAGGGATGGTTTTAGCTAAGGTGGTATCGCTGAGGGGTTTTTCAGGGTATATAATGATATGTGACCGGGATTCAGGGCAAGGATGATGAGTGTATGGATAAGCGGGAAAAACAGAAACAATTGTTTGAAAGACTAAAATTTCACCATGGAAGGCATCCCGCGCACGATCACATTTTTGAAGAACTGATCCAGCACCGGATGTACCGCCGGGAATTTCACCGCATGCACAGGTCCATGAAATATTTTCGCCCCTTTGCTTTGTTGTTCAACCTGCTGATCATTTATTTGCTGTTTACATTAGCCGGGATGAAAGTGTTTGTGCTGGTTATCGCAGCACTGCTGGTGGCAAAAGAAATGGTGCAGGTGTTTTTCTTGCTGCGGTTGGAAAAAAGAGTGTTCAAACCCCTGGAAGAGTTGAAAAATGGGGTTGAGGAGGTTGCCCGGGGCAACTATAACGTGAAAGTAAAATGTGACCTGGACAATGAGATCGGCCTGCTGGTCGCCTCTTTCAACGAAATGGCGCGCAAGCTGGGAGAAAGTGAAAGGCTCAAGTCTGCATACGAAGAAAACAGGAAGACCTTTATCGCCAACGTTTCACACGATCTGAAGACGCCGGTCGCCTCCCTGCAGGGTTATGTGGAGGCGATGCTGGACAAAGACATCCCGCCGGAAAACAAAATAAACTATTTGCAGGTAATCCACCGCAATATAATTTACGTAAACAGGCTGATCGACGACCTTTTCCTTTTTGCCAAACTGGATATGCAGAAACTGGATTTCCGGTTTGAAGTTGTGCCGGTGCGGGCTTTCATGGGCGACTTGACGGAAGAATTCCGTTTTGAACTGGCGGAAAAACAGGTGCGGCTTGAATATGCCGATAAAATGGAGCAGGACCTGCCGGTCCGCATGGACAGGAAAAGGCTGCGCCAGGCCATTGGCAACGTTATCGGCAATGCTTTAAAATACGGGCCGGAGCAGGGCCTGGTTATAAAAATCGAACTGTGGGAAGAGGGTGGTTCTGTCTCTGTCGAGCTCAGCGATAACGGGCCGGGAATCCCCGCGGACAAGCTCCCCTATATTTTCGACAGGTTCTACCGGATCGATCATGAGCGCACCAAGGACCTTATGAGCACCGGGCTGGGGCTGGCCATCGCCAGGGAACTGGTGGAAGCCCACGGGGGCGGGATAACAGCCGCAAGCGAGGAAGGCAGGGGCGCCTGCTTCAGAATCACACTTCCCGCTGCCGGAGGGAGGGAAAGCCGGTGAAGCGTATCCTGATCATTGAGGACGATCTTAATATCGCCGAACTCGAAAGGGACTATCTCCAGTTAAACGGATTTAAGGCCGATATTGTCCAGGATGGAAACCAAGGGCTAAAAAGGGCTCTTGAGGGCGGTTATGACCTGATCATTGTGGACCTGATGCTGCCCAACAAGGGCGGTTATGAAATTATTAAAGAAGTGCGGAACAGGCTGGACATCCCCCTGGTGGTCGTTTCAGCCAAAGGTGAGGATATAAGTAAAATCAGGGGGCTGGAGTACGGAGCAGATGATTATCTGACCAAGCCCTTCAGCCCTGGTGAACTGGTGGCCAGGATCAAATCCCATATTAAAAGATATGAACGGCTCAAGGGCAGCGGCATGCCGCCCTTTGAAGTGATTACCCATAAGGGGCTGGAAATCAATACGGCGTCCCGCAGAGTAACCGTCAACGGCAGGGAGGTCCAATTGACAGCCAAGGAGTACGATCTGCTGCTGTTTTTTGCCGCCAATCCCAATATTGTATTTACAAAAGAGCACATTCTGTCAGCCATATGGGGGGACGATTACTATGGGGATACGGCAACTGTGGCCGTGCATATCCAAAAAATAAGAAAAAAGATAGAAAAGGATCCGGCAAACCCGGAGTTTATCGAAACTCTGTGGGGGACCGGGTACAGGCTGACAGGCGGCCGGGGATAGAAGCGGGCTACTAGCCATATAAATCCATGGGAGTGGTAGGGCGACGCCTTTCCGTGTCGACCTGGAAGCGTTGTACCGGTGTGGTTGATCTGCACGCGGTTTTCTTTATTGAGAAAATAGATTCATAGGGGGAAACACCATGCAAGGGAATGAACGGAAAAATATCCAGCCTGGTGTAAAGGTGAAAATCATCCAAAAACAGCATCAGCGCACCGGGCAGTTAACCGAGGGACTGGTAAAGGATATTCTTACCAAGAGCGCCGTCCATAACCGGGGTATAAAAGTGCGTTTGGACAACGGGATCATCGGCAGGGTGCAGGAAGTGATCGAGTGATGGTAGGGCAGTATAATATCCAGGTTTTCAGGCTGAAAACCTGGCACAAAAGTCTTCTTTGCTGATTTCCGCCCAATACACGTGGGTATGAAAGCGGCTGGTTCGATATTTTAATCCATTCCTTTGAATCTCTTTCACCACCCACATCCTAATCAAGGTTTGATACGAAAGTCCCTGTTTGTAAGCGATTTTTTTGACTGCTTCAATTTGACTTGGCTCCAGGCGTAGAATAACGGGTTTTTTAAGCTCTCACTTGTCTAGAATTTCTTTTTCCAGTTTAGGAGCAAACGAGTTGATAAAGAGTAAAGAGTATTGAAAAGTAAGACCTGTTTTGTGATGGATGGTAATTGCAACTGATGATTAACAGTAACAATTCTCATCTTGTTTTCCATAAATTATGGTATAATAAAAACATTATAAAAGATATAGAAGACCAATGCTCCGGCTTAATGGAACGAGGGATAGTAAAATGCTTAATGAATATAATACGGTTGCCGTTGACCTGGATGCCGTCCGTGTTGATGTGGAGAATATTTTAAAGAAATTCCCGCAAGTAGCGGGGGCTTATTTATTTGGTTCCAGTTTAGGAGCCTGCAGGCCCGACAGCGATATAGACATTGGCCTGGTGTTGGAGGACATCAAATTTGGAGAAAGGGAAAAAGCCCTGTTGGAAGCAGAAATCAGGGACTCTTTTTACTCTTTCAATGGACACCATTATGATATTTTATTGCTTGACAGCGATAATTCTGTCTTTAGCTTCCGGGTTATCAAGGAAGGCCGTCTGATATACGTTCGAAACCTTGATCGTATTACCGATGTAATGGAACATGTGAGCAGGCGGTATGCAGAATCTTATCCCAGATACAAGGCTGCCCTGCAAGAAATTATTGCCGGGGTGATAGCGCATGACCATTGATCACGACCGGATTTTAAGTAAAATAGCCTTTATACGTGAACAGGCTGCCGCTGTGAAAGCTCTGCTGAGTGACAAGAGTAAGGAGGAAATCCTTTCCGACCCATGGCTTGTCAAAGGACTTAAATACTCACTGCAGACTGCAGTTGAAGCGATGGTTGATATAGCTTATCATATATCGGTCAAGGAATATGAAAAAATAGGAGTTTCACAAGATAATTATTAGAAGATGTAAAAATAATATAAATAAAAAGGTTTTTTATTTTTTACACAGAAAAAATAATGGCAGCGACACAGAAAAAAGGTATATGCCCCATTTGCCGTTACCGCCTGAAGGGCACGAGCTCGCCGGAGGCAGGTGAAGGAAGGTAAACAGCGTAGTTGGCCTGCTAGTAGATCTGGTAAAAAACATGTCGGTAATTATGGTGCTGGCTTATGTTCTGACCAGGACCAAAGCTTACACGGACATCATGGCCAGGAAAAAAGTCACACCTGAGCGGCAAATTGGCATGGCTTTGATATTTGGCGCGTTTTCTATTTACGGCACCTTAAGCGGCATTGATTTCATGGGGGCCATCGCCAACATCCGCGATTTGGGACCGGCAATCGCCGGGCTAATCGGCGGACCCTGGGTGGGTATTGGCGCCGGGCTAATCGGCGGGTTGCACCGTTTAACCCTGGGGGGGATTACCTGCATTCCTTGTGCCATTTCCACCGTACTGGCCGGTTTGGCCGGCGGCCTGATCTATCATTTCCGGAAAGGTGAATTTGTCGGCATTGCAGGCGCGGTTGTGTTTATGGCGCTGATGGAGTCCTTCCATATGGGTTTGAACCTGGTTATGGTTAAGCCTTTCAGCCGGATCCTGCCGATTATTGCCAGCCTTAGCCTTCCTATGATTTTGACCAATACTGCAGGCATGGGCATATTCGCTTTTATCTTCCATAACTTGATCAGGGAGCGTGAGACTCAGCGTACTAAAGAGATGATTGAAGGTGAATTAAGCGTTGCCCGTGAAATACAAATGAGTATTGTGCCCAAGATCTTCCCTCCTTTTCCGGAACGGCCGGAATTGGATATTTTTGCTGCCCTGGAACCGGCCAAGGAGGTTGGAGGGGATCTATTTGACTTTTTCCTACTGGATGAAGACCATCTTTGTTTTACAATAGGGGACGTATCCGGCAAAGGGGTCCCGGCTTCCCTTTACATGGCCGTAACCAAAACCCTGATTAAAGCAAAGGCAGACATCAAACTGGGACCGCATGAAATATTACACCTGGTCAATAACGAACTTTGCGAGGACAATGACTCGGGTATGTTTGTCACAGTATTTCTCGGCATACTGACTTTTTCTACCGGAAAGTTGGTGTACAGCAACGGGGGTCATAACATCCCTTTTCTGTGCAGGCTGAACGGTGAAGTGGAAGCCCTGCCGAAAATACCGGGGATGGCCTTGGGGGTTATGGAAGACTTTGAGTATATATACGCCGGCACCGGGCTGGGGGCTGGAGATAGTTTGGTGCTGTATACTGATGGAGTCACGGAGGCAATGAACCCGGCCGGGGAACTTTTGAATGAGCAGCGATTGGAGAGTATCCTGCGGCAAACCGGTGGAAAAACAGCCCGTGAAGAAGTTGGTCATATACTGCGCAGCACCCGGCAATTTATGAACGGGGCCAATCAGGCGGACGACATTACCATACTGGCGGTGAAATATTTCGGTCCCAGACAGTTGGAATATATTTTAGAAAAACGAAATTGAATACAGGCGGAAACCGGAACATAATGTTCTGACAATGAAAAAATCAATTAACTAGTTGCAAAACAAATAACTAGCAGCAAATAATAAGGGGGTTTTTATGTGAATATCAGGGAGGATAAAAAGGATCAGGTGATGGTACTGGCAATTGAAGGCAGACTGGATTCAATAACCTCGGGGACTCTGGAGAAAAAATTTTTAGCGGTGATGGAAGCCGGGGAAAAAAATATCGTGGTCGACTTTACCAGCATGGATTATATCAGCAGCGCCGGCCTAAGGGTTTTACTGATGGCCGCCAAAAAAACCGCCAAAATGGGGGGAAAAGTGGTCCTGGCGGCGCTTTGCGACAATGTCCGGGAGGTTTTTGATATAGCCGGCTTTTCCAGCATTTTTACCATCACCGGCTCACAGGAAGAAGCCACACAGGCCTTCTAATGCGACAAAAAACATGTTTATAATGGAATTAATCGTTACTTTCTATGAATTGTTTGAAAATTTGCAATACATAGAAATATTTTTATGTTAAAATAGATATTATTTTAGCATAGATGGTGATAAAACATGTTGCAAAGATTTTGCACCAATCCTGATTATTTAAAGCCGCCTGATAATTACGGCCTCCTGAAAAAGGTCCCGTGTAGTTGTCTGGATGTGGCCAATTGCCTGGGAGAAAAATGCTCATGCTACCATAACAGCCGCATCAGGGTATTTGCCCGCCTGCGCTCGCTGGATGAAAAAAAGCAGGAGCACATTGCCAAAAAATATTACGGCGGCAGACGACCTTGGACGGAATCCGGGGTGTCAGGGGGACGGGGTTGTTGACAACCCCTTTCTTTTGCATAAATAGCTTTGCGAATTTTTTGTGTGTCATCAAAAGTTAGTTTCTTTAACCCTGCTTCCTTATTTGATTTCTTACATCCAACTGCCGCCATGCCATGGTATTTCTATGGTGCTGAACACCTCCTGCATTAAAATCCTTCCCTCTGTGGCAGTTCTATTTGATAATATTGACAGGGATACCGGCAAATTACTCTCAAGGTTCAATGTTGTCAACAACCCCGTCCCCTTGACACCGTCCCCTTGACACCGTCCCCTTGACACCCCTTCCCCCGACACCCCTTCACGGGCGGGGGAATTTTTGTTAAACTTAATAAAATAATAACCCGGGGAGCGAAGCAAATGTTTGAGGTAGTACTATTTGATTTGGATGGGACGCTTTTGGACGTTGATATGGGCGTTTTTTTTGAGTTCTATTTTGGGTCTATGGGCAAATTGGCGGCAGAAAAGGA
This sequence comes from uncultured Eubacteriales bacterium, assembly GCA_964390855.1. Lineage (GTDB taxonomy): Bacteria > Bacillota > Desulfotomaculia > Desulfotomaculales > Pelotomaculaceae > Syntrophopropionicum. The sequence continues at coordinate 12,317 of CAYMJG010000055.1, forward strand.
TTTTGGGGACCCCGATCAGTTGGTGAAATTAGTTTCCCGGTGTACCTGGGACACGATTTTAGATCGCCGCGGCGAAAACACAAATCTGGAGACTTTTATGAATGGGTTCCTGGCCCAGTGGCCTTGCTCAGTGGAGCAGGCAACTGACTTCTTCAATGAATTTTATACAACTAAATATCCTCTTTTGCAGCAACACTGCCGGGTCTTTCCGGGGGTAAAGGAAATGATGGAGGAATTGCGCAGGTATAACCAACGGATTGTTATTGCCACCCAGCCAATATTCCCCATTGAACCGATCCAATATCGTTTGAATTGGGCGGGAGTGGGGGATTTTCCCTATGAACTGGTAACGTCATGTGAACATATGCATTATTGCAAACCTTCCACAGAGTATTATGCGGAAATTGCGGATCGAATAGGTGTAAGCCCGGCCAATTGTTTGATGGTCGGCAACGACACCGAGGGAGATCTCTCCGCAGGCGCACTGGGTATGAAAACTTTTCTCCTGGAGGAACGGTTGATTGATCGGGGTAAAAGCCCCTACCGCTCCGATTGGCGCGGCAGGCTCCCAGACCTGTACAGCTTCATGAGTGAGGTATTAAACGAGGGGCATTAAGCATGGCGTGCCCACAAGGGATGTTATTCAAACATTGCAGAACACTGTAATTAGCCCAGGGGACTGCGGATCAAAAAAAGAAAATTAATTTTAAGGTGCAGGGTGTCTGAATAATGTTTAAGGAATATATTTCCGACGAGCATATGGCCAATATGGCTGCGGAGGCAGCCCGGTCCATGGACCCGGAATCATATGAAACAGGAAGAATCTATTACAGGAGCGGACGGGTTGAGTGGACCAAGCTGTTTGGGGACAGGATTTACTCTGTCGTTAATGACGGCAAGAAAAACACCGTTGTGATCCACATAGATGATTTTTCCGAAAGCGTCTGCGCTTGTGTGAAAAAACATTTTTGCGAGCATATAGCTGCGGTTTTCCTCCATTACTACGAACCATGGCTGGCGTCAAATGAATCCAAATTCCATGGAAATCCAACCTTGGGCAAGACATCCAAAAAGAACCGCCTTCCCCAGTTAAGGCGGCAGGTGTTAAATGCGCCAGTCAAGGAGGAAGGTCCGGTTGAAGGCTGGCAGAAATATTTTGAGCGCGAATACATCCGGGTGGTAGGGACTCCGAAAAGGTATCCCCAGTATTGCGCAGGATACCCTTTGGATGAGGCGCACTACCTTTTTAATAAATTTGTCGCCGCTACATCAGCCCACAGCAAAACCTGGCAACCTATTATCAGAAACATATACCTTTTTCACAGCATTCTCTTTTTTATGACCGGCCTGGAGCGGGACGCTGAAAATGTGGTCTTGTCATATATGGGCAGTTATCAAATTAAGGGTATTGAAGAGGGCTTTGCAAGGGTTCTGGATCCACTGATATCAGCCATGCTGGGAAAGGAGTACCGGCAGTTTTTTCAGAAAGCTTTGGAATTGATTCGCGAAAATTTCCTGCGGGAGAAAAGGCATTTGTTTGCCTGGATTTATATCTACCGCCTGCTGTGTGTTGCTTTTCAGAACAGCCGGGACTTGCTGGAGAGAGAGACCGGTGACCTGGAAAAAATAATGAAGGGGCTGCAGGAGGACCGGCAGGGGTATTATTATGCGGCTCTAGGGTTGGCCGGCCTGAAGATGACGGCGCAAAAGAGCGGTGAGGCCCTGGCCATACTGCAAAAGCTTAAAAGAATAAACATTGAAGACATGTTTTTTTACCTCAGGTACCTGGCAGAAAAGGAAAAATGGGACAGCCTGCTAACCTGGCTTTGCTGGCTGAACAACAAAATAAGAACGGCGGAAAACACCTTTCTTGAAGCTGTTTGCGGATACTGCCTCTCAGCGGTTGAAAAAAGCGGCAGAGGGGAGGACTTTATCAGCCTGATCAGGTCCTGGCTGCCTCGCAGTTTTGATTCCTATGCCGCTTACCTCCTGGGGGCGGGCCAGTACAGGGAATGGGTGGAATTTAATATAAGCTACCTGGCTTATGGACACAGCAGCGATAAGAGCCTGCGTTATCTGGAGTTGCACCAGCCTGCTGTCCTGATACCGTTTTACCACCAGTGGGCGGCGAGGCTTATTGAGGAAAAAAACCGGAATTCCTACCGTGCGGCGGTCGGCGTGCTGAAAAAACTGCGCAACCTCTATAAAAAGGAAAAAATGGTTAAAGAATGGAACATGTTTATTTCCCGACTGGCCCTACGCTACTCGCGCCTTAGGGCTTTTAGAGAAGAATTGCGGAAAGGAAAGCTGATTTCATAATGGTAGACGGAGGCATTAACGTTTTTTCAGAGTGGGTTTCCGGTAAAGGCTTCGTACTCTGGGATGATAGTGGGAAAATCAAAAGCAGTGACTTGAGGTATTTGCTGTTTGCCCGCCACAAGCCCTCCTACTACGGGACATTTATTGACACCGTCATCCACCGGGGCAAGCAGGCCATTTTTCTTACACCTCTGACGGCGCTGGATTTTTTTACTACCCAGACCTGGATTGGAGAAACTGACTGGCGCTGGAGTGAGGGGATCGTCATGCTACTGGAAGAAGCCCCGCGCCTTAAAGCTGTCCTAATCGGCGGCTACTGGAAACCGGACTTTAACAAATGGCGGGAAGGCGGCAGAGGGTGGCTTTTAGAGCGGGACGCCGTTTCCGGCTCCGGCGATATGGCGGCAAGAGCGCCGTTGATTAATGAATGGGCAAGCCTGGTCATCAATGAATTGATCGAGCAATACCCGGAGGTCGGCAGTGGCTGGGATAAAATCCTGTCCGCCTACCCGGCCCTTGCGCCTGCAGGAACACATTCACAGCATTTTACCGGCGATGAAGAAACCTGGCTGGAAGCCGCCGGCTGGAAGCAGGACCAAACTCCCTTCAGGATCTGCCTGGAATTAGCGGAGCCGGGAGAGGACAGCCCGGCCTGGCGTCTTAATATTTATTTACAGGACAAACAAGATCTTAATACCGTGGTTGCCTGGGCTCCGGAAGAACAAATTCAGCCCAACGAAATACCGGGGGACTGGCTGCGGCACAGCGGCCGGATTGAACGTGAGATAAAGGGGTGGACAGGTGTCCTGCCATGGCTGGCAGACGCCGGGGCAGAGCCGCCCGGGGGTACGCTGGAGCTGCGCCGGGAACTGAGCGAGGAAGAAGCCTGGGAGTTTCTCAACACCGGCGCCGTCCAACTGGTGCAGGCCGGGCATACAGTTTTTCTTCCAAGGTGGTGGGAGGAGGTAAAAAATCTTGTGCCGGCTCTGAAAATCAGGACCCGCTCTTCCGTGGGTTCCTGGAAGGAGGGCAGGCTAGGGCTCAGCCGGATCATCCAGTTTGACTGGAACCTGGCTGTGGGTGGCCTGGAACTGTCGGAAGAAGAGTTTAGAAAAATTGTCGAAAAAAAACGGCGCCTGATCCAGGTCCGGGGCAAGTGGATCCGGCTTGACCCGTCCTATGTAAAAAAGATCAAGCAATTGATCCGGAAAAAAGACACTGTTTCACTGGGTGAAGTCCTGCATATGAGCCTCCTTAGCCAAGACCCTGCACTGTCTGTCAAACGGGCGGCAGAGAATGCGGAGGCGCTGCGGGTAGATGTGGAACTTGGCGGACAGCTGGCAGAGATGGTGGAGCAGCTGCAAAACTTGTCCCGCATCCCGGTCCTTGAAACCGCTGCCGCCTTTCGGGGTACCTTGAGAAAATACCAGCAGGTGGGTACTTCCTGGCTGTTGTTCTTGCGTCGTTTCGGACTGGGCGGCTGCCTGGCTGACGACATGGGCCTCGGGAAAACGATACAGTGGATCGCCTATCTTCTAAAAGTCAAGGAAAAAGAGAATTCCTCCCTGCCGTCGCTTTTGATTTGTCCAACATCTGTCCTGGGCAACTGGCAAAAAGAACTGGCCCGTTTCGCCCCGGACCTTAAGGTGAAACTCCACTATGGCCCGCAGCGGGCGAAAGGCGCCTGTTTTCTCCCGTCCATGCAGGGCGCCGACCTGGTGGTTACCTCTTATAACCTGGCGCATATTGACGAAGAGGAATTGTCCCTGATGGAATGGGATTGCGTCTGCCTGGATGAAGCCCAGAACATTAAAAACGCTTATACCAAACAGGCCGTGGCGGTAAGGAAATTCAGCAGCAACCACCGCATCGTCATGACGGGGACACCTATGGAAAACCGCCTCACTGAGCTGTGGTCGCTTTTCGACTTTATCAACCCCGGCTACCTCGGGAGCAGCGGAGAATTCAGCCGCAAGTTCGTCAACGTGATTGAGAAAAAAGGGGATCTGGAAGATATTGGGCGAGTGCAGAAACTGGTGCGGCCTTTCCTCCTGAGACGGGTTAAAAATGACCCGTCCATTGAACTGGACCTGCCGGAAAAACAGGAACAGAAAGAATATGTGCCCCTGACGGTGGAACAGGCGTCCCTTTATGAAGGCGTATTGCACGACCTGTTTGAAAAGCTGGAAAAAACGGATGGTATGGCTCGCCGCGGCCTGGTCCTTTCAACCTTAAGCAGGCTGAAACAGGTGTGCGGCCACCCGTCGCTTTTATTAAAAGACGACCAGCCCGATCATATCAGCGCCCGTTCCAAAAAAGTGGAACGGCTTCTGGAGACGGTAGCAGAGCTGCGCCGGCAGGGAGACCGCTGCCTCATTTTTACGCAGTTTGTCAGAATGGGCCAACTGCTCCAGGCGGTGTTGATGAAGGAACTGGGAGAACAGTCTTATTACTTGCACGGCGGTACACCAAAAAAGGTGCGGGACGAAATGGTAGACCGTTTTCAAAATTCAAACACCGGAGACAATCGCAACGTTTTTATCCTCTCCCTAAAAGCCGGCGGCCTGGGCCTGAACCTGACTGCCGCCAACCATGTCTTTCATTACGACCGCTGGTGGAACCCTGCTGTTGAGAACCAGGCCACCGACCGCTCCTACAGGATTGGGCAGACCCGTCATGTTACAGTCCATAAGTACATCAGCCTGGGTACCATGGAGGAGCGCATCGACGAAGTGCTGGAGCGTAAGTCAGGTTTAAACGATCAAATTGTAGGCGGCAGCGAATCCTGGATCGCAGAAATTTCCACCAGTGAGCTGCGGGAGCTTTTTACACTCCGCAGGGAATGGGTCGGTTTATAATAAGGCGAGGGTCATTCATTATGATGGCCGGTATTAGGAGATTAGAAAGTGACACGAAAAAAGAGAGAAAAGAAAAAAAGAAAACGCCGGAGCGAGGGACCTGCCGGCGGCGCACCGGACAACGGCGCGGAAGAAGCCGGCCTGCCGGCGCAGCCTGACCTTGGGCGCCTGACAGGTGAATGGCGGGAGTTTTACAAGCTGGTTATTGACCGGCTCAGCTTGCGGTAAAAAAAGCAAAGCAAAAAGCCTCCGGTCAAAATCCCGGAAGCCTTGAAAAACAAGCATTTTTTGGTGTCGGAGGGGGGACTTGAACCCCCACGGTTACCCACACGCCCCTCAAACGT
>CAYMJG010000056.1:0-17546 GCA_964390855.1 uncultured Eubacteriales bacterium
TAAAAAAAACCTGCATTTTTGTGCGCAGGTTCAACATTATTTTTACGAAAAGGTCAGGGGTGTCAAGGGGACGGGGTTGTTAACACCTTTTCGGGAATACAACTCCCCTCCAACGGCCGGGCTTGCATCTTTTTCATAATCGCCCCGTTTATAATTGCTTAGTAGCCCTTAAGTAGGCGGCGGTTTTTGACGATAAAAAATTTATAGGACTTTTAGCCAGGAAACCGGGGATCCGGTTAACGCGACGGATTGTAAAATAGCCACTGTTTCCCTGCAGCGGGGCGGCGGCTATAAAGGTGGTGACATATATAAACATGAAACTCAAAAATCACCCGGCGTCCGTCACCCGGCGCATTCCAGAAAAAAACGCCGGACATGCGGTTTGCCGTGGAATGAAATAGCAACCGTTAAATGTAATAGGAGGCGAAAATATGTTTTTATCCAGACAGCAGGCCAATAAGAGCACTCCAGTATTTTTACCAGTTATACCGGGGCAAAAACTGCTTTTTTTAATATGCCTGATTGGCGCCGCAGCATTGTTGTGGCTTGCCCCGGCGGCGGCGTATGCAGATGGAGAGGCGCAGAAATTAGATGGAACAAATTATTCGATAGAGATCGGCGGTACAGGGGGGACAGCTATGATCAAGTGCTATACCCTGCCGGGCGACGCGACGAAATGGCAATACATATTGCAGGATGGCAAACTAGATGTATCACCTGAGCAAGACGCTATCCTAACAGGGGCTATCGACTATAAATCCGATCAGGACATTTCTGTGGAAACGGGCAAACATCTGATCCTTTTAGCAACGGATTATGCCGACCGGGTCAAAGCTTACGCAGATATAACAATAGAGGACACACACATAAGGGTGTATGACCTGAAGTCACCGGCAAATTACTCGGCGCCGGAGCCGGGCGGCGCGGCGGGGACGACGAAGATAACGCAATTGAACTATATCGAAACCGGATTAACAATTGATTGGTATTACAAGATACAGTCCGGCGCATTTCCCATGCTGTCGCTGGGGGATAAGGTAGACGGTACCTACGAGTCCTACACAACAGGCAACGACATTCACATCCAAGAGGGACAGCATCTGGTACTGCTGGCCGTGGATAATAATAATAATAAAATAAGGGCCTTTGCCGACCTCAGCATATCGTCCGGGCAAATCAGCAAAGCGGTGGCCACCCTGGGCGGAACAATTGTTACTACTGAAACGGGAGAGGATGATATACGTACAGGCGGCAAAACCCTCACCATTACCCTGACCGGAAACTCATGGGTTGATGATCTTGCGGATGAGGAATTAAAACAGAACCTGCTGTTTGACAGCCTGGAGGCGTCCGGAACGGAAAAGGCGGAGTGGGATAAGGTTATAACAAAACTAAAGGCAACCAGTGGATGTATTGCGCTAGCTCCAAACCGCAGCACTGTTACAATCACTTTCCCAAAAGTTGCCGGCTACAACATCACAGTCAACCAAACAGTTAAAGTAAGCATCCCCTCGTCCCTGCTTTCCTACGCGGCGACGATAAAACCTGCACCGCAGGCGTTTACGGTTGTGGCGGAAAAGAGCGCGTCTATTACAGGCCCGTTTGCCTCAGCCGCATCTCCGGTGACGGAGGCGGATATCCGCGCCGGGGGTAAAATGCTCACTATCACCCTGGTTAACGACACATGGGCAACCGACATTGATAAGGACCGGAAAAAGAGTGACGCCCTGTTTGGCGAGCTAAAGGGACCCAGTGGCCAACCCTGGAATAACAAGGTCTTAGTCGCCTTGAAGGCTTCACCTAATTCCATAAAACGTGTCAATTCCACAACGGTAACCATCACCATGCCGAAAGTTCCAGCTTATAATATCGACGCCGATGAAATAATAGAATTAAAAACGATACCGGATATTTGCCTGGCTTCTAAAATTAAATTAGTAATACCCAATTCTGAGGCCCCATCATTTACCATAAAACCAGTGAAGCCTTCGGCTGCTCTCTCCGGCAGCGCGGTCACCGCTCCCACAACGGAAGCAAACATTGTCGCCGGCGGTAAAACTATCATTATTACTTTAATAAACGACACCTGGCAGGATGTTGTCGCAGGCTTGGCTGACCGCCTCAGTGCAGGGGGCCTTGGTAGCGAATGGACAAAAGTGACGGGTGAAATAAAAAATGATCCCAACTCTATTGTCCGCACAAGCGACACCGTTGTAACGATAACGTTGCCGGCAGTGCCGGAATATGATATCACAAGTGACCAAACTATTACTGTTAATCTGGATGGAGGGAAAGAGCTTACCGTAGAGAATCAAGCCATTCAAGCGGTACCACCAGGCTTTACAATCAAACCGGTAACAGCGACCGTAGGCGGTACCGCCGTCACTACGATGACTATATGTGAAAATATAATTAAAGGCGGCAAAACCGTCGTGATCACCTTAAATAACGGCGAATGGGCGGCAGACCTGCCCAAGGACGCCACCAAGGTCAACAAGTTGATTGAAGGCCTGCGTTTGTCCGAAGGCGACAATCCTGGGAGTCCCGATGCGCAGTGGCAAAAGGTGAGGGCGGCATTAAAGGCCGGCGCCGGTAAAATAAAGGTGTCCGGCTCGACGCTTACCATCACGCTGCCGCCCGTCCCTGACTATTTTATCCAGGCTGATCAGACAGTAACAGTGACTGTAGATAATAGCCTGCTCAAGCTGCCCACCGCCGATAAATTTCAGGCGGAGCCGTCATTTAAAATCTACACGGCCGCGCTGCCGCCGGCTGCGGCGACGGTATCTTTCAACCCGGATTTGAGCGTGACGGACATAAAGAGCGGAAATGCGACAATCACCATCATGTTGAATAACGACACCTGGGTGGGCGATATTGTCAGCAACAGAAACAATTTGACGAAACTAATCGACGGTTTCACCGCCGCCAGCGACACCAGCCAGTGGGAACTAGTCAAAAACACTGTAAAAACCAGCCCTGTAAGTGTTTTAAGCAAAGAAGCCGATAACATTATTACTATTTCCCTGCCGGCGGTAAGCAACTACAACATCGCCGCGGACCAGACCATCAGCGTCAAAATACCCAAAGCCTTGCTGAACCTAACCAGATCGGACCTGGCGGTGACACCGTCAATCATAATAAAGGCGGAGGTAAAAGGCGATTTGGACAGCATGCTGCAGGACGGCAGCCTGGATACCTTGTTGGTGGAACGCTCCCCCGACGATATTTACGTGAATGTGCCCAAAAAATATATTAGCAAAATTGAAATGTCGAATAATAACCTGGGCACGACAAACCTCACCTCCCTCAGCGTGCAGGCGGAAGAAGAAGTAAACGCTGTGCGGGCCACCACCGGTGGTGTTCCACATAGCAGCGCTTCCTATAATGTGGCAGGCGGCAAGCGTGCTTTCAGCGTGGCTTTTTCCGGGTTGGAAAAGGATACGGACGTTACCGTGGAGGCTTTCAGTGACACGGAGTGCGAGACCAGGCTGGGTAAAGACGTTGTGGTCAAGGTGGCGCCGGGCAATACCGTCCCTTATCCTCCCAAAGGATCTTCAGCAAAAAGCCTGGCCGGGGCCTATTCCCTGCAGAAGCTGATTTCCGACGGCAAGCTGTTCAGCAGTATTTTGCTGCAGTACGGTCTGGACGAACTAACTGTGACCACATCTAATTAAAAAGGGGGCCTAAAAATGCGTGGGATATATCGGATCCTGGCTTTGCTGATTTTGATCGCGGCGGCGCTTTTGGGAACGGCAGGCGTTTGCCATACGGCGCCCATCCCCGGTTTCGATGTTTGGAAGCCCAGGACCACGGACGACATACTAAAATCCTGGATCATTGAATTCAATAAGCCGGCGGCTTCCGTTACGGTTAATAACGACAACATTTTTATCACTGACGTCAATAACCGCCCGCTGGCCGCGACCCTGAGCGTATCTACCGACGGCGCCAGCGTAACCATAGAACCGGTCAACCCCTACACGATGGGCGGCGATTACTGGTTGTTCGTGACGAGCGGGGTTTGCGCCCGAGGCGCGGATAACCAGATAGGCGCCCCCCTCTCCAAACCCCTGGCGCTGCCCTTTACTGTTTCATCCCAGAGCGGCTACATCCAGTCCGTCAGCAGTATATACCACACCCTGCTGACCGCCATTACTGTCACAACCAGTAAGGCCGTGCACTCAGTCACCGTTAACGGCGCCGACACCCAATACCTGGGGGACAACAGATTCAAGCTGGGCCTACCCGGCCTCGCCCCCGGCGCTATGGTAGTTGTTAAAGCCTACGATGGATCAGGCAAACTACTCGTTACTCAGGATTACACCGTTAACTAAAGCTGTGGGGGTGTTTCAACACCCCCCTGACACCCCCGCAAAGCGGGTCCGTCCTGAACTGCCGCTATAATGATCGACGGATACCTAACGTCGATGATAGTCTAGTCCGTTTTGTTAAAGGCATTAAAACTATCTTTTGCCCCACCTATAAGACCCGGGCCTAACTAGCATTTTTTTCTGCCTCAATTATATAAGACGCCACAAATTCCTCCAGTCCCTTGCCGGGGGCCCAGCTTCTAACAATCTCTTTGCTGTTATCTTTGGGATACAAGCGGATATTTACAAAACCAGCCTTCTGCAGCATGGCCCTGATGTTTTCCACATACTCGGCCCCGGCTATGCAGCCCGCTATACTGGCAGGATCATTTTTGATATTCTCCGGCAATTCCGCCGTAGCCACCACATCCGCCAGCGATATCCGCCCGCCAGGTTTAAGGATCCTGTATGCTTCGTTAAAGACCTGCTGTTTATCCAATGACAGATTGATCACACAATTTGAAATAATGACGTCGACTGACCCGTCTGCAGCGGGTATGTGCTCGATTTCCCCCAACCGGTACTCGACATTCCGATAGCCGCTTTTTTCAGCGTTTTGCCTGGCCAGCTTGATCATTTCCGGCGTCATGTCCACCCCAATGACGAACCCTCTTTCCCCCACCCGCTGCCTGGCCAGAAAACAATCGAACCCGCCGCCGCTGCCCAGGTCAAGTACCACTTCGCCTTCTTTAAGCGCCGCGATAGCGATGGGATTGCCGCATCCCAGTCCCATATTGGCGGCAGCGGGTATATCTTTGCAGTCGCTTTCAGCATAACCGATTTTCAGGGCCGCCTCCTTGCTGTTTACCTGTGGACTGTTGCAGCTGCAGCCGTCGGCGCAGCACCCCCCTGCAGACCCTTGCAGGGCAATCCGGGAATAGTTTTTTCTGATAAAATCCCTGATTTCTTCTTTGCTTTTCAAAATAAGTGCCCCCCCCCAACGATTAGGTTACCTGGTTTAATAAACCTCGATTATTTTAAGAGCGCTTTTATCTGATCAACCTTTAAGACCTTGCCGGCAGCTCGCACCTTTCCATCAACCACCAGGGCCGGCGTGATCATAACACCATGTCCGGCGATAGCCTTTAAATCCCGCACTTTCTCAACGGTGGCGGCAAGCCCCAGTTCTTCCACAGCCTTTCTGGCATTCTGTTCCAGCTTGTTACAATTGGCGCAGCCTGTTCCTAAAATTTTAATAATCATTTGTCCCGTCTCCTTTACTGTTCTATATTTGCATTACATCAGCAAATGCCCAAAGGCATTGAAGGTATAGCCGAGGATAATAATCCCTACAGTGACAACGGCAAAAAAGATGGTCAGAAGCCTCATTTTTACCGCTGTTTTGAGCATAATCAAAGAAGGCAGGGAAAGCGCGGTTACCGCCATCATGAAGGCCAGGGCTGTTCCCAGACCAACACCCTTATACACTAGCGCTTCAGCTATTGGCAGGGCGCCAAAAATATCCGCATACATGGGGACCCCCACTAACGCTGCCAGAAGCACGGAATACCACTTATCCCTTCCCAGAACCGCGGATATGATTTCCCCCGGTATCCAGTTATGGATCACAGCGCCGATACCGACACCGATCAAGATATAGAGCCAGACCCTTTTGAGAATATTGAGCGCCTGTTCCCCGGCAAAATCGAGCCGCTCTTTTACAGTCAATGTCCCTTGCTCTGCATTGGCCACTGCATTGCTGTAAACAAAAGGCTCCACATAATTTTCCAGCCCGGCCCCGCCGATGAAGGTCCCGCCAATCACAGCAAGGATAAGTCCGGCCACGACATAAGCGAAGGCTATTTTCCAGTTGAATATGCCGGCCAAAAGGAGGATCGATGCCAGGTCAACCAGCGGAGATGAAATTAAAAATGAGAATGTAACCCCGAGCGGCAGGCCGGCGCTGGTAAATCCAATAAACAGCGGTATCGACGAGCAGGAGCAGAAAGGCGTGACGGTACCCAGCAAGGCCCCTAAAATATTTCCTGTGACGCCCTTGTAACCGCCTAATATTTTTTTCGTCCTTTCCGGAGGAAAGAAGCTCTGGATATAGGAAATTGTAAAAATAAGCACGGCCAGCAATATAAATATTTTTACCGTATCGTAAACGAAAAAATGAATGCTCCCACCAAGCCTGTCCTGGACGCTAATCCCCAAAATCCGCTCCACAAACTCCCGGGCCAGATCAGACAGCCATTGCATCTTCAGCAACTGATTATTAAGCCACACAAATATAAACACCGTAAAACCACCTCTAGTTTATGTTTGACTCAGTCGTTTGCATTACAATATCGGCTCGGGTCCTCACCCGGGCAAAGGTGATTTTCCTTGCCGACAGTGATATCGCTGAGAAATTGTTTTATCCCGGCAACACCTTCGGAACTGAGAGAGTAATATGTCCATTTCCCCTCGTTTCGGCCCCCCACCAAACCACACTCGCACAACAGTTTCATATGGTGCGAAAGGGTGGATTGAGACATGGCGAACCTTTCCAGGATTTTGCAGGCACACAACTCCCCGCAGGAGAGCATATCGACAATCATTGCCCTCCTGGGGTCGCCTAACGCTTTAAATACCTTGGCGCCATTGATGTATTTATCCATGCGCTCACCCCACATTCAATTATTTCGATGTGATCCCATAATATGCTTCATATCGAAAAATGTCAATATATCAAATATTACATTATTAAATAAATTCCAGGGAATGATATGGACAATTAAAATAAGAGATGGGGTTAGCCTGGCGGCCGATTGGCTGTCAAGGATTGGGGGATAATATGTCGTTGATTTTTAAAAAATTGATTACGGAAGGATGACAAGTAGTGGCTGCAAGCGATCTATTAGACAAGGGCGCGGTGTTGCAGCGGGATAAGGAGACATACGCGGTGGTCCCGCACATGCCCGGCGGACTGGTAAGCCCGGCCGCATTGAGAAAAATAGCGGACGTCGCCGAAAAATACCACGCTCAGGCTTTAAAGCTTACCTCCTCCCAGCGCCTGGCGATTGTCGGTTTAAAGGAAGAAGACTTGGACAATGTCTGGAAGGAGCTGGACATGAAGCCCAGCGCCGCCATCGGGCTGTGTGTACGCAGCATCAAATTTTGCCCGGGTACTACTTTTTGCAAACGGGGCCAGCAAGACGCCGTAAGCCTGGGATTAAAACTGGACGAACGTTACCACGGCCTTACCCTGCCCAGCAAATTCAAGCTGGGTGTTAGCGGCTGCGCCAATTCCTGCGGGGATAACCATTTCCGCGACGTGGGCGTAATGGGTATGCCGAAAGGGTTCCGCCTGATGGCCGGCGGCCACGGCGGGGTTACCCCGCGTCTGGCCACAACCCTTTATGATGGATTGGACGAGGAACAAGTTCTGGAAAAAATCGATCGAATTATAAAAGTCTACGCCGAAGGCGCCAAACAACACGAGCGTTTGGGAAAATTTATAGAGCGGATAGGTTTGGACAAATTTATGGCCAAACTCGAAGAATAGCCCCTTTTTTAGACTTTAGGGATCCCCGGTATTGCCTGCAATACCGGGGATCCTTGTTTTTGAAAATATTGTTTAGAAAAAAACCCTTTCGGGTGGTAATATTAAAATAATAGAATCTTATTATACTGGTGGTGTTTACTGGTGACAGTCATCGACTTTCATGTCCACTTAAGTGATCTAAAGATCCATACAACAAGTATAGTTGAATTATTATCCGGCGCTTACCCGACAAGAGAAGATTTGGTGGCCTTTTGTACAAAATACAGCAACCCGCATAATTTTTTAGAGCTAATGGATCAGCTGGGGATAGATTATGCTGTTGTTTTGGCGGGCAGCAGGGTCCTGACAGACGGCAAGGACATGAATGAAATAGTGGCAGATTTTTGCCGGGTGAGCCCGCGGCTAATCCCTTTTTGCACACTTGATCCCTACCGTCATCCCGATATGGATAAAATATTGGAGGACTTTTACCTAAATCAAGGTTTTAAGGGACTAAAGCTCTATCCCACATACAACCATTTTTACCCCAACGACCATATCCTGTACCCTGTGTATACCGTCGCTGAAAGGCTGGGCATACCGGTAAGCTACCATACCGGGACATCGATATTTGTTAATTCCCGCATTAAATATGGAAATCCCTTGTACTTTGACGATGTGGCGGTGGATTTTCCCGATATGAAAATAATTATGGCGCACGGCGGACGCGGCCCGTGGTTTGATGAAGCAATGTGCATGGCCCGCCTGCACAGGAACGTTTATATTGACATTTCCGGCCTGCCCCCTAAAAATCTCATGGAAATCTTTCCCGATATGGAACGGTTTGCGCATAAATTCATTTTCGGCACCGACTGGCCTTCTCCCGTGATCAACCTGGCTAATGGAAAGGCTTCTGTGATGGACGTCAAAAAGAGCCTTCAAATAATTAAAGGCCTGGACATTTCTCAGGCGGCTATCGACAAAATACTAGGTGAGAACGCGCGGCAGATCCTGGGGTTGGCTTGATGCAATTTGATTTCTCCAACTAAAGGAGAAACCGATATTGAGTAATAGCCGCGGCAAAGGCTCTTGAGGCCGCGCCTTTTCCATAGATGCACCCGTATTGATGCATGCAGGCCAAGGTCACCTTGTGAACCCGGTCCTGCATTTTTTATTGCCTTATTCTTTTTTAAGCAAAATAATCTAATGCGGCAGATAATAACCCTCGGTATACGTTCACGGGAACATACCGGAGGTTCGCCATAATAATTCAGGCAAAATTCAGATAACATACAATTTAATTTCAGTTTCATTGTTTACAATTAAAACATTACGAAGAAAAGGAGGGAAAGTCTGAAATGAGTGAATCCAGAGGCAGACATGAGTTGAAGCATTTTATAAACTATGCCGACGTATTACAGCTTAGAGCAAGGCTTCCACTTGTGGCTGGTATCGACAAAAATGCGGCGGGGGGAAACGGTTATCGGGTCAAAAGCCTTTATTTTGACAACTACAATGATAAAGCCTTAAAAGAAAAGGTGGACGGTGTAAGCAAGCGGGAAAAGTTCCGCTTGCGTCTTTATAATAACGACACATCCTTTATTCGCCTGGAAAAAAAGAGCAAAAAAAATGGCGTTTGTTTCAAGAGGAAAGCCGTCATAACGGAAAAAGAATGCAGGCGATTACTTGATGGCGATCTTGCTGTGTTGAAAGAAAATGGAAATCCCTTGTGTGTGGAGCTGTATGCCAAAATGCATTACCAGCAGCTGCGGGCGAAGCATATCGTGGACTATAGGCGGGAGGCTTTTATCTATCCCATGGGAAATGTACGTGTAACTCTGGATTATGACATTCGCACAAGCAACAATATTTATGATTTTTTGAAAGCCGAACCCGTCCCTATACCAATTTCAGGGGTTAGTATTCTCGAAGTTAAATATGATAACTATTTGCCCGAAATAATTCGTGGCCTGGTATCCCTTTCCAGCAGAAGAAGCGCCGCGTTTTCCAAATACGCGGCAACAAGAATTATATAGATTGGAGATTTACAATGACATTTAATGATGTTTTCAAATCAGCTTTTTTAGAAAAAGCGGTGGAATTCTCTCCTATGGATGTAGGGATTGCATTGCTTCTCGCCCTGGCTATCGGACTGTTCATATTTACCGTTTACAAAAAAACCTTTGCGGGGGTTATGTACTCATCATCCTTTGGCGTTTCCATAATAGCGATGACCTTGATTACAACCGTTATTATCATTGCGGTGACATCAAACATCATCTTGTCACTTGGCATGGTAGGCGCCTTGTCCATCGTTCGTTTCAGAACACCCATTAAAGAGCCTCTGGATATTGCATTTTTGTATTGGGCAATTTCGGCGGGTATTGTCATCGGCGCGGGGTTAATTCCCCTTGCCGTCACCGGATCGGTTTTCATAGGCATCATCCTCTTTGTGTTTGTTAACAAGAAAAGCAGCGACACGCCATATATCGTGGTGCTTAATCTTGAAAACGATAAAGCGGAAAGCGACTGTATGGCAATAATAAAGGCAAAAACCAAGAAAAGCTTGATCAAGGCCAAGACAGTTTCTAAAAACGGCATTGAGCTTACCGTTGAAGTGCGGCTTTTAGATATGTCGGCAAAGCTTCTCAATATGCTACTCACCATAAACGGCGTGAACAATGCTTGTCTTGTAAGCTACAACGGCGAATATACCTCTTAAACATACAAAATTCGAGGTGAGACCATGATCCAAAGCAAAAAAATCAATATAATTGTTGCGATAGCCGTGGTTTTTGCCCTGATAATAAGCGGCGTCTTGGTAATGACTGGCAATAATCAAGAGACAAAGGGCGTTATAAAAACCGAGGCGGCATACGCAACTAAGATTTTTGGCGCTGATATTATCTCTATCGAAATTATCGCAGATGAAGATAATTGGCAAGAAATGCTTGATAACGCCACCAGCGAGCAATATATCATGGCCGACGTGATAGTAAATGGCGTCAAGTTCCAAAATGTCGGTGTTCGTCCAAAGGGCAACTCCAGTTTAACCCAAGTGGCAAACTCCGACAGCGACCGGTATAGTTTTCGACTGCAATTTGACGAATACATCAAAGGCCAGACGTGCTTTGGGCTTGAAAGCCTTGTGCTCAATAATATGCTCGGGGATAACACTTACATGAAGGAGTATGTTTCCTACGAGCTAATGCAGGAAATCGGCGTGGACGCGCCCTATTTCGGCTATGCGGACATTAAAGTAAACGGTGCAAGCCGGGGGCTTTACCTGGCGGTGGAGCTATATAATGAAAGCTATGAACAGCGCATCTTTGGGGACACGTCAGGAATGCTTTACAACGTGAAAAGCATGGATATGGGCGGAAACAAGGGCGGGAATCAGCCGGGAGAGCAAAGGGGAAACGCCCCGCCAATGCCAGGCGGGCAAAACAACTCACCTCAAGGAGCGGATGACGTCTCTCGGCAAAGACCTGGAGCACAGCCTGATTTTCAAGATGCTATTGGAGATCAACCTTTTTCGCCATTGGGCGATAACGCCGGGCCTGAATTTAACCAGCCGTCTAACACGGATAGAACCGCGTTTCCGGCCCAACCCGATGGTGAGATTAGCGACGTGGCCAGAGGTTTTGGAGGTAAAGGCGGACACGGCAGTTCGGGCGGCAGCCTTGAATATACAGATGACAATATCGAAAGCTACAGCGCCATTTTTAACAACGTGGTAGGAAAAGGAACGAAGAATGATTTTCAGCGGGTTATACGAGCCCTTAAAGCACTTTCCGAGGGTGAGGATTTAGAAACTTATTTTGACGTTGACCAGATTTTACGCTATTTGGCGGCGCATACCATTGTTGTAAATCTTGATAGCTATAGTTCGAGCATGGCGCAGAATTACTATATTTATGAACGCGACGGCCGGATCACCATTTTGCCGTGGGACTATAACCTTGCCTGGGGCGGCTTCCAAAGGGGCAGCGCATCCTCTGTGATTAATTTTCCCATTGACACTCCGCTAAGCGGGGTTGAAATGTCAAGCCGTCCGCTGATAGAAAAGCTGTTCGCAAACACAGAGTATTTGGAAAGATATCACAGCTATTTGCAGCAGTTGCTTGATAACTATTTTACAAACGCAAAGTTTGAGAGAAAAATAAATACGCTTGATGCTTTAATTTCTGATTATGTAAAAAACGACGCCACCGCGTTTTGCACTCATGAGGAGTACAAGACCGCTGTTTCCACCTTTATTACCCTCGGTCAGCTCCGTGCTCAAAGTGTACAGGGCCAGCTTGACGGCGCCGTTCCCTCTACTACGGCAGGGCAAAATACAAACGCTGATCAGCTTGTCCCGGCAGGAGATTTAAAGCTGTCCGACCTTGGCAGTATGATGGGCGGAAAAAACGGTGATTTTCCCAACAGAATGGATGACCAGGATAAAAACTCATTCCCCGGAGCCATGAATAACAGGATGGATACAGAACTTATGAGCAAGGCGATAGGTATCATCCGGCAGGCAAACGGAGAAATATCAGATGAAGTAAAAGAAAATCTGCTTTCCCTTGGCCTGACAACGGAGCAACTTGAACAACTTGCCGCAATGGGCGGGGGGCCTTTTGGCGGAATGGAACAGACGAGACAAAATAGAAATACTCCGAATCATTCGCCTATGAGCGCACCCCTCATTTTTCTCGGCATGTTGTCGGTTATGCTCATCGCTGCTCTATTATTTGTCGCAAGGTTCAAAAAAAGCTATTGAATTTAAAAGCCACAAGAACCTTGAAATCTTGTGGCTTTTAATCTTATTCCTTTAAAAGTACAAACAAATTTGCGTCTTATCAATTTATGTTACACTGGTGTTGCCATGCTTTTACAAAGGTGGCGGAGCCGGCAACTACAGCGACCTTCCGGACCTGGGGGCGCCACCTTCCACTCACAACACCATCCCGGGAACTATGGTATTATTTAGTCTTCGAAAGCCTGATCTACCTTCCAGGTCTTCCAGACGTTAGCAACCAGGCCTATGCCGGGCTTCAGGGTCTGCTTGCCCGGTTTCCAGCCGGAAGGAGTGACTTCGGCGCCGCCTGTGGCTCTGACCAGTTGGAAGGCTTGCAGTTGACGCAATGATTCGCTGACGTTGCGGCCCACCGGCGGAGTGAGCACTTCAAACCCCTGGACAATCCCATCGGGATCAATGATAAACCTGCCC
This sequence comes from uncultured Eubacteriales bacterium, assembly GCA_964390855.1. GTDB lineage: Bacteria > Bacillota > Desulfotomaculia > Desulfotomaculales > Pelotomaculaceae > Syntrophopropionicum. The sequence continues at coordinate 13,061 of CAYMJG010000056.1, forward strand.
CGGGTCTCCACGCCGCCGTCTTCATCGTATACGCCATAGGCCTTGCCGATGCTCCCGCCCTGGTCGGAACACATCATGAACGGGATATCATGCCCAATCATCTTGGACAGCTCATTGTCATTCCATACCTTGTGTACGAATACGCTATCGACGCTTACAGAGAGCACCTCAGCGTCCAATTTCTGAAACTCCGGATATTTGGCAGCAACTGCTGCAACCTCCGTCGCTCAGACGAAGGTAAAATCCCCCGGGTAGAAACATAATATTACCCATTTTCCCTTTAGTTCGGACAAGGCAATATTCTTAAATTTGCCCTGGTGAAAAGCCCGGGCTGTAAAATCGGGGGCTGGTGTTCCCACTTTAATCATAGATTTTTTCTCCTCCTTCACTACCGGCTCGGCGGATATATCAGCCTCCACATTCATTTTCTTGATTGGCGGACTCTGACAACCTGGTTTAAATTCTTCCGGCATACACGCCCTCCCTTCTCAAATGTTTTAACCAACGCCCATTAATTATTATTATGCAACATCATAATAACATAATTTATGTTTATAAGGAAATGGTTCATTGGTTTAAAATAACTAATATTTATTGGTCTCTCAGACGGAGAAAGGGATGCCGTTTGCTAAACAAACTACCCCAGCATGTTCCAGCCTTCTCTCAATACCGGGGCGGCGTCTTCCGGCGCCGTTGGGTTAATATACACTCCCGTGGCTACCTCCACCCCAGCAGCCACGAGCAGCCTGGGGGTAAACTCCATGTACCAGTGATAACCCGGCTGATAGAAGGAGTTGACCGGCGCCGTGTTCACGACAAAATTATAGGAAGGGTTGTCCAGGCTATGGACAACAGCCATGCTGAGCTGTTTGCAGAACCAGGCCAGTTCCTTTTCTTCCTCCCCGGTCAGCCGGCCGAAATGTTCCGTGTGGCGTTTGGGTACGACCCAGGTCTCATAGGCAAAACGTGAAGCGTAGGGACACAGGGCTACAAAATGTTTGCCCTCGTGGACGACCCGTTTGCCTCCGTCCAGTTCTTCCCGCAGGATATCACAGATCAGGCAGCGGCCCTGCTCCTGGTAATACCGGGGCAGGCCGTCATTTTCGCCGGGGTTGACAGGAAACCCGACAATCTGGCTGTGGCTGTGCCCCAGCGACGCGCCGGCAAATAAGCCGCGGTTTTTATATATTTGGATGTATTTGATGCGCCGATCTTCAGCCAGGGCATTGTAACGCAGCCTAAAAGCGGCGATAACCATCTCCACATGCGCCTGTTCCAATTCATGAAAATCAACGCCATGCCGCGGCGTTTCGATAATCACCTCATGCTCTCCCAAACCGTTGCAAAACCGGTAGGGCCCCGTCTGTTTTTCCTCCAGCTCCCCCGCCAATTTAAACGCGGAAAATTTGTTGGGGATCACCCGCACCAGCCAGCCGCCGCCGTCAGGTTCCTCCTTTCCCCGGCGAAAAGCCAGAATTTCCGGCGGGGTAACGGCTTCATTCCCCTCGCAGAACGGGCAAAAGCCCGCAGGACCTCCCGTGGTTTCAACCTTCATTGTTGGAAAATCCTTTGGTTTCAACGCTAAATTAGATGATATCGACACCCATCTGTCCTTAACCAAATCTCTTCTTATTTCTGACACAGGCAGATCACCCCCTGGTTTAGCAGCATTTATATTCCTGAAAGATTTATTGCTGAAAATATTCAATATATGCAATAATAGGAACATATTTTTGCATATACTTATCCTTGGGATATTTTTACGGAAGGCAGCCTAGTAATGGATTTTAATAACTATTCGTATGTGATTGATTATGTAAAACAGTTCGGCTCATTCGCCCCGCTGGTGTTTTTCCTATTATTTGCCGTCCAGGCGGCGCTGCCGGTATTTCCTTATGTGATCCTGGCAGCCGCGGGAGGTTTTTTGTTTGGTTTCCAGCAGGGGACCTTTTTAGCCTGGTCGGGCGCCCTTGCCGGCGCCTCTCTGGCTTACTGGATCTGCAGGTGGTTCGGCATCGGCAATTTCCTGAACAGATACTATGTGCGTTCCGGTTACGACCTGCGCCGGATAAGGCCCCAGGCGGCCTTTTGGACCATTTTCATCGCCCGCGTTATTCCCGTTGTGCCCACACCGCTGATCAATGTGGGCGCGGCGCTGGGGGGTGTCCCCTTTCCCACCTTTATGCTGGCTTCGGCTATAGGCAAGATACCAGCCGCGGTTTTGTACACCGGCCTAGGCCTGGCCCTGTTCAAAGCCCGGGATGTTAAAACCATTCTCTTTATTATCGCCGCGGGGCTGTCCATGATCATTCTGGCCAGGTTTGCCGCGGGCCGCTGGTTTCAGCAAAGGGCGGATTAATGCCGGCGCCCCGCCGGGTTCAGTGGTTAACATGCCTCAATTAGGAAACAGGCGGGCTAGCGTCTAGTTGGTTTTGATAAGGCATTTTTCCCGCAGGGGACAATCCCGGCAGGTGAGGATACCCCGGCAGGGTTTTCCCTGCGGTTGTCCGGGGCCCCGCTCATGTGGCGCCCCGTCCCAATTACCGTCAACCTCCGCGGCTTGGCCCGCCGTGTCATAACTCCGTTCAACCGGTATCCTGCTCCAGCCAATAACCGCCGTTACTGATTTAACCGGCTGCAGCAAGTGGTGAGGGGTCACAGTCAGACCGATCCCGGCGGCATTGACGCTTTCTACAAACTGCCGCTGGTTCGACAGGGGCCAGTCCCCATAACCGGGGCTAAAACGTGCAGTGGGGTAATAAGCGTTGCGCCTGATATCCCGGACTGCTATGGCGTCCAGGATTTCCGTGGTATGTTCAGCTGCCGCCGCGGCAATACCATTGAAGATAAAGGCGTCGGCAGCGCCGGCTGTTTGTTGCAGTTCACCCAGATGCTCGTCTATTCCCGATCCCAGCGTGGCTGCCAGCAGGGTTACCCTGGAGCAGTCTATAAAGTGAGCTGTGGCCCGGGGTCCGGTGATTGCCAGGCTGGCGTCCTCCAGTTCGACCCGGTCAGGGACTGCGGAGCGGATCGAGCACACCCGGATAATCCCCTGCGGTTTGGCCAGTTGGGCAACGCGCCGCAGGTAGGCGCCAATTAAATTATCTATACCTATAGGAAGGGAGCCGGGCGCCGATCCAAGATTTAGAAAGGGATAGACTTCTTCCCTGGTCAGCCGGAGAGGCAGGTTAAACATCTGTATGTTCATGATTTGGGCGCCGGGCATAACTCCCGCACCAGGCGCACTGCCTCCACCGCGTCGGCGCCATAGCCGTCCGCGCCGATTTCCCGCGCATATGCGGCTGTAACCACCGCCCCGCCGACAATTACCTTGACGCCCGGCGCCTCCAGCCTTAATAGTTTAATTACCAGGGGCATTTCCACCATAGTCGTCGTCATTAATGCGCTCAAAGCCACCACATTCGCTTTTTCCCGTCGAACCGCCTCCAGAAAAACGTCGGGCGGCACGCTTTTACCCAAGTCGATCACCCGCAGACCGTGGTTTTCCAGTAGGGCGGAAACAATATTTTTGCCGATGTCATGGATATCACCTCTGACTGTACCAATCACAACGGTACCCCCCTGCGCCGTCTCTTGCCTGGGGAAATTATCCTTCAAGTAGTTAAAAGCCTTCTTTGCCGCGTCTCCAGCCAGGATCAGCTGGGGCAGATAGGCTTCGCCCCGGGCAAAGCGCCCGCCGATTGTTTCCAGGGCGGGGATAATCCCTTCATTAATTACAGATAGGACATCCCTCTTTTCCAGCAGTTTCTGCACCAGAGGAACGACGGCGTCCTGCTGCCCGTGCAGGATCGCCTTTTGCAAGGCAGGCTGGGGATCGGCCTGATCCACATCTTTATTTGCCGGAGAACCGGCCGGAGGCGACTGGCTGCCGGCCAGAGCAAGGTAATTGCGGGCGCCGGGGTCACGCCCTGTCAGCAGGGCGCCTGCAACCATTGTTTCTTTAACCCTCTGGTCTAGAGGGTTGGCGATGGCGGCGTCCAGCCCGGCGCCAAGGGTCAGGGACAGAAAGGCCGCATTGAGCCAGGTACGCTGGGGCAGGCCGTGCGAGACATTGCTCAGCCCCAGCGCTGTGTTAATCCCCAAATGCTCTTTGACCAGCCCAATCGCCCGTATAGTTTCCATAGCCATCTCTGGAGAGGCGGCCGCCGTCAAGACCAGGCAGTCAATGATCACATCTTCTTTGGGCAAACCATAGGATTCGGCTGCTGCGACAATCCCTTCAGCGATAGCCAGCCTCTCTTCCGCCTTTGCCGGGATACCTTCTTCGTTCAGGGTTAAACCCAGCACCGCCGCGCCGTATCTTTTAGCCAGGGGCAGGATGGAATGGAGGCTTTTCTGATCGCCGTTGACAGAATTGATTAAAGCCTTGCCCTGGAATTCCTGCAGCCCTTTTTCCAGGGCGGCCGGATTGGTACAGTCCAGTACCAGCGGGCAGTCCAGGCTCATCTGCAGCTGCCGCACCCCT
>CAYMJG010000057.1:0-12473 GCA_964390855.1 uncultured Eubacteriales bacterium
AAAAAGGACCCGATGGACGAAAAATTATTAGATGAGCAGTTGGGCAAGGTGCGGGGCGGCGCGAGTAAAAACACAGTCGTGATCCATTGCCTGCAGTGCTCATGGAACTATGTAGGGCTTATTGATGCAGCGTCAACCGCCCGAAGGATACATGCAAGGGATACCGATCACAACCGGTTCGACACCGATGTTGCCAATTGCTTTGAATGATTCCTAGTAAACGGGACAGGGGTGGGACAGGGGGACAGGTCCCTTGTCCCAACCCCACCGGGCAGGCTTGAACAAGTGGGACAAGGGACCTGTCCCCCTGTCCCACCTTCCTGGAGCTAAAAAAAAGGGTGTTTTAAGGGGGGCTAATGAAGAGATGAAAAAGGACTTTAAAAACGAAAAATTATTAGATGCGCAACTAGCGGACGTGCAGGGCGGAACACAACAGCCCGACAGTACAATGCATATCATTTGCCAGTATCCAGGATGCGGCTGGACATTCCATGGGCCTGATGCAGAAGCGATGGCGGCGGAACAGGAGCATAGAAACACCACTGGTCACAACAAATTTACAGCCTGGTCAGAACGCAAAATTTGAGAAGGTGTCAGGGGGACGGGGTTGTTGACACCCCCGACCCCTAAAACAACGCCCCAACAGTCTGGAAGTGTACAAGGCGGCGCCAGTAAAAACACGGTCGTGACTCGTTATGGGCAATACACCTGGGGCTATGCAGGGTGAGAAAAAACAGGGTGTAATAATATTAAGGGGGCTAACGAAGAGATGAAAAAGGACCTGAAAGACGAAAAATTACTAGATGAGCAGTTGGCGGACGTGCAGGGCGGGGCATTTATGATCGCCAGTATAATGAATGTCGTTTGCCTGCATACGGGATGCAACTGGGCATTCGGGGGGCCTGATGCGGAAGCGATGGCAGCAAAACAGGAGCATACAAACGCCACCGGGCACAATCAATTTATGATCACTGGAACATGTGAGGATTATTGAGGCGGTGACAACCGCCCAGAGGATACACACAAGGGACACCGGCCACAACCTGTTTGACACCGGTGTAATCAATTACTTTGAATGAAAAAACCCGGGTGTTAGAATTTAGTGTAAGAATTTAAAGGGGGCTAACGAAGAGATGAAAAAGGACATGAAGAACGAAAAATTACTAGAAGAACAATTAGGCCAGGTGCAGGGCGGATTGGTGAATCAAATCCCCACAGCAACCATAATTTATTGCCTGCAGCCGGGGTGCAACTGGGTATATAACGGGCTTGTAGATGGCGCGGAAGCCGCCAGGCAGGCGCATACAAACGCCACCGGGCACAATCAATTTGCATGGAGTAAACCACAAGATAGATTCGGTCATTAAAACACACTGACTTATCAATTAGATTTAAAGGGATGGTGCTGTCATGACAAAGGACCCGATGAACGAAATATTATTAGATGAGCAGTTGAGCAAGGTGCAGGGCGGCGGCACGGACCAGCGCTATCTGTTGATTTCTTGCCTGCAGTGCGACTGGAAATATGAAGGTCGTGATGATATGGCGAAATACGCTCAAGATATGCATTTCAAGGCCACAAAACACACCCAGTATGACGTTAAATACGTTTAGTGGATGAAATTTACGGGGGTGCCGGCCGCCCTGCAATCGCATAGAAACACCATCGGTCACAGAAGGTGTCAGGGGGACGGGGTTGTTGACACCCCTGACTCCAGAAACAACGCCCCAACAGCCTGGAAAGTGTACAAGGCGGCGCCGGTTAAAACACGGTCGTGACTCGTTATGGGCAATACACCTGGGGCTATGCAGGGTGAGAAAAAACCGGGTGTAATAATATTAAGGAGGCTAATGAAGAAGTGAAAAGGGACCCGAAAAACGAAAAATTATTGGATGAACAATTAAGCCAGGTCCAGGGCGGAATTGTGGGTAGCGGGGAAAAGAACACATCCCTGGTTTTTTGCCTGCATCCGGGGTGCAACTGGGCATGTAACAGGCTTCATGAGGAACTGGAAGCAGCCAAACAAGCGCATACAAACGCCACCGGTCACAACATGTTCGGGACAAGCAAACTAATAGAGGAGGTGTCAGGGGGACGGGGTTGTTGACAACTTTTTGACCTTCGAAACAACGCCCTGGTTTGCCAGGTCTCAGCCTATTCAAAATCATCTTCAAACCGTTACAAGCATCCCGGGTAGCACGTTTTTGACGGCAAGATGGGAGGCCTTAATCATGGCATGAACAAAAAAGCATACATACTGGTCCTGGTCTCTTTGGTGCTGATGCTGATCGCGGGATGCGGCGGCAAGGGGGAAAATGCCGCCGGGACGCTAAAGACCATTGACGACATAGCAGATAAGCGTGTCGGCGTTTTTACCGGCACTGTCTTTGACGCCTTTGTCGCGGAGCATTACCCCAAGGCGGAAATCGTGCACTGCAACGGCGCCGCTGATATGATCCTGGCCCTGAAAAGCGGTAAAATTGATGTGGCCACATACGATTATACCAGCGCAAAAGTAATTATCAATAATAATGACGATATCGGCCTATTGACGGATAACGCCATGTCCCTGCCACTGGGGGTAGGTTTTAACAAAAACAACCCGGCCCTGCGCGTCAGGTTCAATGATTTTCTTAAGGAAATCAGGGATAACGGGACCTACGACGAAATGTACGACCGCTGGTTTGAAAACGATCCGGAACAGGCGGTAATTCCAGATGGCCCCAACCCCGGCGCCGGCCAAAAATTAACGCTGGCGGTGGCGGTGGCCGACCTGCCCTATGTCGCCTACATCAACGGCCAATACACCGGTTTTGATGTCGAACTGGTTAAAAGATTTGCGGCGCATGAGGGGCGGCCCCTGGAAATACAGACGATGGAATTCTCCTCCCTTGTGGCCGCCCTGGCCTCCGGCAAGGCGGACATGATCGCCGACGGTATAGCCGTTACTGAAGAAAGAAGCAAACAAGTTGACTTTTCGGACAGCTACGTCGACTTCAAGACAGCCGTCATTGCCCTGAAAAAAAACCTTGCCGGCTATGCCCTGGAACAACAGGGCGACGCGGTGACAGTGCCATTCCTGCAAAAGGTTGCCGATAGTTTTTATAATAACGTCGTCCATGAAAACCGCTATTTACTAATAGTGAGCGGGCTTAAGGTGACCGGCGTGATCTCGCTGCTGGCCACTATTTTCGGCACCCTGCTGGGCGCTCTGATTTGTTTTATGCGCATGAGCAAAAGCAAAATCCTGGTTGACGGCGCCAGGTTCTACATTTCCATTATGCGGGGGACCCCGGTGCTGGTGCTGCTGATGATTGTCTTTTATGTGGTTTTCGCCTCGGTCAACATTAACCCCGTCATGGTGGCCATCCTCACCTTTGGCGCCAACTTTGCCGCTTATGTGTCCGAAATGTTCCGGACATCGATAGAAAGCGTGGACAAGGGGCAAAAGGAAGCGGGCATTGCCGGCGGTTTTACCGCTGCGCAAACCTTTATTTATATCGTCCTGCCCCAGGCGCTGCGGCAGGCGCTGCCTGTTTATAAAGGCGAGTTTATTTCCCTGGTGAAGATGACCTCGGTAGTCGGCTACATCGCCGTGCAGGATCTGACCAAGGCCGGCGACATTATCAGGAGCCGCACCTTTGACGCCTTCTTCCCCCTGGTGATGGTGGCCGTCCTATATTTCATAGTATCGTGGTCTCTGGCCCTGGCCCTGGACTGCGCCGGATACAGGCTTGAACCCAAAAGAAACCTTGAAACGGGGAGGCGGCAGGCGTGATCAGGACGGAACACCTTAGTAAAAGCTTCGGCGAACTGCAGGTGCTTAAAGACATCACCACCAACATCAAAAAAGGGGAGATTGTTTCCATCATCGGCCCCTCGGGCACTGGCAAAAGCACCTTGCTGCGCTGCCTCAACCTGCTGGAAACGCCCAGCGGCGGCAAAATATTTTTCAATGATACCGACCTGCTGGCGAAGGCCACAGACGTACCCGCCATACGCCAAAAGATGGGCATGGTGTTCCAGTCCTTCAATCTGTATGCGCACCTTTCCGTGCTGGAAAACCTGACCATTGGGCCGGTCAAGCTGTTGCATAAGAGCAAGACCGAGGCGGAACGGACGGCCCTGGAACTTTTGAAGCTGGTGGGACTGGCGGAAAAGGCGGCTTACTTCCCCGATGAACTGTCCGGCGGGCAGAAACAGCGGGTGGCCATCGCCCGCTGCCTGGCCATGCGGCCGGAGGTGATGCTTTTTGACGAGCCCACGTCGGCCCTGGACCCGACCATGACCAGCGAGGTCCTGGCGGTGATCCGGCGCCTGGCCAAAGAGGGCATGACGATGGTGATTGTCACCCACGAAATGGAAATTGCCCGCACCATTTCCAGCCGGGTATTTTATATGGACGAAGGGTTTATTTACGAAGAAGGGCCGCCGCAGCAAATTTTCGAGAACCCGCAGAGGGAAAAAACCAGGGAATTCATTAACAGGGTGCGCCGTTATTACTACCGGATTACCAGCGCGGACTACGACTTATATGAAATGAACGCGGAAATCGAGGCATTTTGTGAAAAACACCTGCTGTCGAAAAAAACATGCGGCAGCGTCCTGCTCCTGGTGGAGGAAATCCTGCTGCTGCAAAAGGATTTTTCCGGCATCACCCTGGCCCTGGCCTATTCGGAAAAAGACGGCAGCCTGGAGTTTCTCTTTGAAAGCGCAGGAGAACCGGCGGACCCCCTTAAAGACGGCGCAAGAGACGACGACATCGGAGTAATGCTAATCAAAAGCCGCTGCGACAGCATTGCATATAAATATGAAAACGGCAAAAACATTTTGCTAATCCAGGTGAAAGTTTAGAGGGTGTCAGGGGGACGGGGTTGTTGACACTCCCGCGCGGGGCGCGGTGAGGTGTCAACAACCCCGTCCCCCTGACACCCTGAGTCCCAATCCCGGGACCACGTCAAAGTCGCACCAACCAATTAAGCGCCAATTAACTCCGGCGAAGGGTGATGAGAAATATTATCGGCCCGCCGCCGAGGCCGAACCAGACTATAATTTCTGGTGGGGAGAAGTCGGATTCGAACGCGACTCCCATCCTGCGTAACAGGCGGACAACGGGTTTGAAGCCCGCGGGGGACCATCCCCATTTCTCCCCGCATTTAACAGCAGTCTCTCATCCCCTCCCCAAACAAATCTTCCAGCAGGCCCCCCTCCACGCGGAAGATGGCGTAACCGATGTTGGTCAATTTTATGCCCTGGACAATAAACTCCAGCGGCGGCTTGTCAAGATATAAATACTTTCATCTTTTACAAAAAAATACCTTTATATTACTCATTTGATTATTTTATAACTAAATGACAAGATTATAAAATCAATGAATCAGAAAGCCTATCAACAATCCCGTTCCCTTGCCAACTCTTCTATTTCCCCAGCATGGATTTGATTTTGTCGATTACCCGGCTGCCGATCATATCGTCGGCTGACCCAATGATTTGCCGCACCAGTTCAAGCACATCCCGCTCCCCGGCCCAATGCTTTTTGACAAGCCCCGGGTCTGTTTCGTTGATCATGCTGTGAAGAATAAAGGCCGCCACTGCCAGATCATCCACATAGCCGATCGGGCCCAGCAGGGCTTCGGGAATTAGATCGATGGGACTGATAAAATAGGCCAGCCCCAGGCCGAGCCTGGCCTTGAAGGCGACGGGAACCGCAGGGTCAAGGGTCAGCTTGACCAGCAGATGAAACAGGTCGGGGACAGCCAGGATATAGTCGGCCCATTGGTTTTTCCTGCCTTCTTCAGTATTCAACCAGGCATGAATCCGTTTCCTCATCCATTGATAAAAATCATAGTGTTTAGCTTCCATAAAAGTCCCCTCCCCTTATGTGTTTGTTAATCAGCACACTCCCTCTATTATCTCCAGACAGCGAAAGAGCATGTAACGCCCCAATTATTTTTATATTTTCACTGGATTAGCAGATATAATGCAGTTTATTATCTGAAAAAACGGTGCAATATAAAAATGCCGTGTAAAAAACATCACTTAAACAAAAAGGAGGCGTTTTTTTGAAAACAAAAAAGTGGCGTTTCGTGGCTATTTTGGCGGCCCTGGCTATATTTACCGGAGCTTTTGCCGGTATATCCCATGCCGCTGACGAAACGGTAAACCGGCCTGATGTGGAGGCGATGTGCCAGGACTATGTGTCAAAACTCGCCGCTAATCTTGGCATGGACGAAGGCGCCGTGAAAACGGCCCTGGAGACAACCAAACGGCAAATGATTGATGAAGCCGTCCAAAAAGGCACACTTACTCAAGAACAGGCGGACCGGATTGCAGCAAGGCCGGGTTGTTTATTCGGCGGGTTCGGCTATCCGGGCAGTAAAATGAGATCCGAAAGACATCAGGGCTATGGCAGAAACCTTGACGATATGGCGAATATACTGGGCCTGACGGCAGATGAACTAAGAGCTGAGCTGCAATCAGGCAAAAAAATCGATGAAATTATTACTGGGCACGGGATGACGGTAGAGCAATTTCAAGAAAAGATGCTTGAACTCAAAAAGACAAAAATAGATCAGGCGGTTAAAGATGGTAAATTGACCCAGGAGCAAGCCGACAAAAAATTAAAGAGGTTGGAACAATGTCCTAAAGGCAGGTGTTTTAAGGGAGACAGCGATGGAGAAAACAGCTAGCGCCGGCATCCGGGAGACAAAAACGGGACAGGGGGACAGGTCCCTTGTCCCGGGGAGGGACTGGGACATAGTGGGACAAGGGACCTGTCCCCCTGTCCCTATTCAACCATGCTGAAGCCCCAGCCGTTCCATTTCCAGACGCGAGTTTCCCGCACCCGGGGATCATCATAATCGCCTTCCACGACCACAAGCTCGTTTGTTCCGTCCCCGTCCAGATCCGCCAGGTCAGCCTCATAATTAGGCCTGTCCAGGTTGGATGACTGCCATACCGGTTTAATAGCTCCTTCAACCAGCTTGAAAATAAACAGATGGTTTTTGACGCTATAGTCCTCCTCCGTAATCCAAAAAGGCCTGTGCGGCCCGAAGCTGCCCGACTTCCAGACCAGCAGGCTTAACTCGGGGATACCATCGTTGTCGGCGTCGCCTAAAAAGAAATCGTCCACCCACCAATCATCCCGGGACCGCCAGATTAACCGGGGACCGTCCATGACTTTTAATATGCCGTCCCGCAGTGAATAAATCTCGGGGCTGCCGTCCTGATCCAAATCAAAATACCGTTCTTTTTCCAGCCTGAAAGCCAACAGTTTTTGGACATAAAAAATATAGCTCTTGCTTTCTTTAAAAACCTGGCTTTCTTGATCCCAGGCCGGGACAGGCACTGCCCGCAGGTCTAAACCCAGGGCCTTTAAAACCGGTTCGGCCGCTTCCCCCTCCAGGGGCTGCGGCTGGTCCCGGTCATTGATCAAAACGGGCAAGCATTCAATTTTTTCCACGCCCGCGGCGCCGATAAATATCTTGGCCAGCAGGCCCTGCCGCGTGGCCAGAGACCACTTCTGATCAAAAACAAAATTCCCCAGGCTGTAGAAAATATATTTCCCTTTATATTCTTCTATGCCTTGCAGCACGTGGGGATGGTGGCCCAATACCAGATCCGCCCCGGCGTCCACCGCCAGGCGGGCAAACCGGGTTTGGGCAAGTTCCGGGCTGGATTCGTATTCCGTGCCGGCGTGCATGGACACCACCACGAAATCCGCCTTTTCCCTGGCCTCCCGCACGGCGGCCTGTATTTTTTCCCGTTCCAAACAGGCTATGGCGGGGTGATCGGTCCCCGCCGGGTCAGTCCCGGGCAGCAGGACGGGGTCGCAAAAGCCCAGGAAAGCCAGCTTCAGCTCCTTTATTTCGATATACCTGGCGGCAAAGGCCTCGTTCTCCGTTTTCCCGGCTCCCACATATTCAATACCCGCCCGCTCCAGGCATTGAAAGGTATCCAGCAAACCACGCTTCCCGAAGTCAGGCACATGGTTGTTGGCCAGGGAAAGGATAGTAAAACCGGCCTCATGCAGGGCGGTTTCCACACCGGGATCGGCGCGCAAGGTCATCTCCCGGATCATGATTTCCCGGCCCGGCGTAATCGGGTTTTCCAGATTGCCGAAAACAATGTCGCCGCTTTTCAGGTAATTCTTAACCTTAGAAAAAGGAAAAGCTGGATCCCCGCCGTTCCCCTTTATTTCCCCGGCCACGCCCCGGGAGAGCATAATATCACCGACGGCAACCAGACAGACGGGCTCCCCGCGCACCGGCAACAGCAGCCTTTCAGCCCTGAAAGCCGCGAAATTTTCCTCGGCCGGACAGCTCCCAAAAGCGCCGGGTTGGCTGGTTTTAAAGAAAAGGCAGCCGAGGATAATTATCGTTATTATGGTAAATAGCAACCATCCAGGTTTCATTGGGCAATAAAATCGCCGGTCCATTGGGGCAATGGCGGAGCCTGCCCCTCGTTGAGCATTTTATGCCATGCGGAATCAGTCAGCCGGTCCGCAAGAGGCCGGGGGAATTCGTAATAAGAATAGACCCCGCCCAAGGCAATCCTTAGTTTGCCGTCTACCGGCACAACGGCGTAAATTTCAAAGATGTTGCCGGTAGCTTCTTCCAGGGTCCGGCCGTTGGGATCATTGGCCACGTCCGCCACCAGCGCCGCCGGCCGGTCATAAATGGCGGAGCGGTGGTCGATGCCCTCGTCCCGCAGGGCCTCCAGCCAGAAATGCTCCAACTGGCCGCCGTAGGAACGGATTAAATCATATTCCTCGTCGGTTAAAGGGGTGTTGGTGAGTTCCTTTTCAGAAATGGTTTTTAAGGCCAGAATCAGTTGCTCCATTCTGTCCAGGCTCTCCCGGTCCCGCTCGTTCAACAGTTGCCGCGCCTGGAGGCCCTCCCCGGTCATTTTCACCAGCGAAGCCAGGCGGCCGTAGAGCTCGGGGTTGGGCTCCACATAACCGCGGTCGTCGATGATCTCCCCGCCGCCGCCCGCCTCCGCGTAAACCGGCTTGACGTAAAGAATGGTGTCGTGTTTTAGCTCCGTCCAGCTGCCCAGATAGGTATTGAGCTCTTTTCTTACCCAGGCGGCGTTGCGCATAAACGACGGGTACCCTTCAGGTTTTTCCTGAATCAGAGGCTGCAGCGTATAAAGCCAGGTCCAATAGAGGTTTTGCGTCCAGATCCCTTTGTCCAGGCCGGCTATAAATGTTTTCATTTTACTCATATTTTCCGGATAGTCCCGGTAAGCCGTCTCCCCCATTGAATCGAGAATGGCATAAGCTTCCGCCGAACCCATGGCGGCGGGGATATCCAAAGCCATGGGCAGCATTCTCCTCTGGCCCTGGCTGTTTTCCTTGACCTCCCGGTAAATCAGCCGCTGGAAAATTGAAGCGTCAATGGTAAACCGCTGTCCCATGAAACGAAAACCTTTTATCTCGGCCTCCCGGTCCGGCTGAATGGTTTCGTCGAAAATAGGCAGGGAGTTTATGGCCGGCGGCGCCAGTTCAGCGGCCGCCGTCAAAAACGGCTGCCATTGCCCGGTATTGGAAAGCAACGACTGCAAAGAGGCGTCCGCGCCATAGGTTTCATCAATTAGTTTCCGATACTGAATACAGGTGAGGTCGTCGCTCCGGCCGGCAAAGAAACTGGTAGTAGCGTAGATCTTGTCCCAGTTTACCTTGTTTTCCCCCTGATCCAGGGCCAGGGTGATTAAAACGGCGGATCTGGTCTCATCTTCGCTTTTCAAGCGGAAGGTCAGGCGGCCGTGCCACATCATGGATTTAAAATAGTTTTGCAGCTGCTCCGTCCTTTCGTAATGCCCCCGGGGTATGTACTGGGAGTAGTCCTCTTGCAGGGCGTTAACAGGATCCTCGCTGCCGCCGCCGCTCATCAGCGGTGACACGGCGATGCCCCGGTGATTTTCAATCAGGGCCAGTTCCTTTTCCGCCACATCTTTTACCAGTGCCGGGATCGCGGCGCCCGGGTCCATCAGCTTGCCGGCCACGGCAAAAAAGCCCACGTTCCTTTTGGCGGCGTTCTCCCATTCCGTGCCCTTTACGGCCTCATACTGTTTTAGGGATTCGGCGAGCATTGTTATATTTAATGTGTTTAATTCTCCGGCCAGCTTTTCAGTTTCCACAACCCGCAAGAGGTGGTCGAAAAACAGGTGGTAGTTGTGGAGTACGGAGTCGGTAGTCACAAACAGCGGCAGCGGTTCATAGCGGTTTCTCTCGTACAGTGAGAAAAATTCCTTTTCGTACCGGTTGGGGACCACCACGAAACTGTTTTTAATCAGCAGGTCCCTGGCCGCCGGGGAAAGTTCAAACATGTCCCTGTTGGTGATATTGCCCAGGCCGGGCTCCACCGCATAGGGACGTATGGCAGGCTTTACGGTTACAGGCGTTTCCTTGTATTCGGCAAACCCGGCGGCAACCGCCGGCGCCTGGGATGACTGCCGCGCCGTCGTTTTTGCGTCTTGCCCGGACGGGCTGGAACAACCGGCTATGGCGATCAAGAGAAGAAGCGGCAGCAAACCGCAAGGGATTAGCCATGCCTTTTTCATTTATCCCACCTCGCTTCAATTATTTTGTCTGGGGTGTCAGGGGGACGGGGTTGTTGACAACTTTTTCCCCCTGGCGGGCTAAAGCCCGTCCTGCTTTTCGTCCCTAACTTTTATTCTGTCTTCAAGATATTTTCTCAGCTTTATTGTTTTTACTAACTTCTTTCCGGCCACGCCGGCGCGCTTTAGGGCGTCATCGTCGTTTAAGGCCTCCCCTGTCCGGAAAAGATTGAGCGCCTTGACCTGATCCACCACCCTGTAACCGAGGGCCTGGAGCGACAGGGCCATTACTTCGGAGGCGCGCCCCATGTCTTTTTCATCCTGCTGCTCGCAAACCGCTATCACGGCGGCATACTTCCCCCCCAGGGCCTCATTAATACTCAACCAGCAGGAACGGTCCTCCCCGTCAAACACTTCAAAACAATAACATCTTTCAATGAACGCCTTCATATCTGCGGATATATTGTAAAAATAGGTAGGAGAACCCAGGATGATACCGTCCGACCCTAAAAGGAGGGGATACATTTTCCGCATATCGTCGTCGATAACACACCTGTAGGTATCCTTGCACCCTTCACACCCCCGGCAACCCTTTATGGAATAATCACCAAGAAAGATTAACTCCGTTTTTGCCCCTTCTTTTTGGGCCGCCCGCAGCGCCTCTTGTACCAGTATGGAGGTATTACCCTTTTTTCTTTTACTCCCAACGATGCCTATAATTTTCATAAAAAAGCCTCCGGTTTTGTGGAGCGGTTTACTCTCCACAGCATTTGCACGTTACACCCCCTCACTATTACCTCTGGATCCGCACCGATATTTTTTGACCGTGCTTGATTAATTGCTTCATGCCAATGCACTGGCTGATACCGGTAAAAATTGCTTCCCTATTTTGCGGCAACCACCTTGTTCCCGAGAGAATGGTGATTCCGGTACCGCTGAATGCATCGGGATATAAAGGCGTGCTGGAACCAACCATCACCACATCCCTGGCTTTGGCGCAGTATTGTAAGAGGTTTTCCAGTGTCCCGTTGATCAGTGACGTGCTGCTGATGAAAATTACCTGGCACTGGGGCAAAAGTTCGGGCTGGGCGCTTTCCGGGTAAACCTGGCCGCCGATACCCTCCCCCCGCTCAAAAATCAACAGGCGGTGGACCTTATTTTTTAGTGTGGCAATAACGGGCCCGATTTGGCCAATAATCCCAACAGTATCCTCGGGCCGGATTTCTGTGGAAAATGCCGCGTCCGAGTCGTGCGGACTGTGCAACTGTTCCAGTTTGTCGAATTCTGCGACAGAATTTAACACCGCCAGTCCCATGGCGACGGTGACAACATTTTTACCCTGCACAGCCCACCCGGCAATTTCCCCGGCGGGCATGCCGATGAGCTTTCCGGCCTGGGGCAAGGCCGCGCAGGTGTGGCCTGTTTCTCTTCTTAAGACATAGGTAACGCCAATCGAGCCACTATCCAGCTCAACAGCCATCAGCCCCAGCCCGACCCTGACTTCTTTTATTTTTTTACCCGCGAGCCTGGGTAGAGCAGAATTATAAATACGTTCTAGAATCATTACTTAACCTCCCTGGTGTCTTTTGGCTTATATAATAAACGCGACCGGCGCCTTTTACGGGAATTATTCACTAAGGTTAGCCATGGCTGAAAATGTTGTCAACAACCCCGTCCCCCTGACACTCACATGCCCCCACAACCAAAGATTATCCCCTATTGAAAAAGTTGTCAACAACCCTTGATGGCCGAAATAGTGCCGCTCCCCGGAAAGGCGTGATCTAAAAATTTAGTGCTGTCGCAGGGACAAGGGGACAGGTCCCTTGTCCCGGTCTTGTCCCAATCCCCTGGGTTGGTCCAGGCTTGTCCCAGTTTCCCGGGTTGGGACAAGGGACCTGTCCCCTTGTCCCAA
>CAYMJG010000057.1:12573-16344 GCA_964390855.1 uncultured Eubacteriales bacterium
CCAGGCTTGTCCCAGTTTCCCGGGTTGGGACAAGGGACCTGTCCCCTTGTCCCAAAAAGTTGTCAACAACCCCGTCCCCCTGACAACCCCAGTTTAAAATTTTTGTTTCGTGAAGGGAAATTCGACACAAAAGACAAAATTAAATAGAATAAGCAATATTTTCAACGGAGGGACACAGTGTTTGACATAAAAAGCCTGGACCGTATTATTAAGGAAACACTGGAGGCCATAGAACGCAGCAAGCTGCAGGTCTATGATATAGCTGAAAATACCATGTTGGAGATAGCCAGGGTCAGGGAAGAACTGGCAGATGTCCAGGAAGGTGTCGCTGAAACCATTCACCAGGTTGACGAAACGCTCATTGAGGAAAAAAAGGCGCGCCACAGGCTGGTAGAGGTCAGTAAAGATTTTCACCGCTATACCGAAGAAGATATTAGAAACGCTTATGACAAAGCCTATATGCTGCAGGTGGAACTGGTTAAGCTCAGGGAAAGGGAAAAATTGCTGCGGCACAGGAGGGATCACCTGGAGATCAGCCAAAGGCGCCTGCAAAACACCTCTGAAAGGGCGGAAAAGCTGGTTTCCCGGATGGGCGTGGTCTTCAATTACCTTAGCGGGGGGCTGAAAGACCTCAATATAAAAATAAACGAACTGCAAAAAACCCAGGAAATGGCCCTGGGTATCATCAGGGCGCAGGAGGAAGAGCGCAAGCGCGTGGCCCGGGAAATCCACGACGGCCCCGCCCAGTCTATGGCGAATATTGTAATGAGGGCGGAGTTCTGCCTGAAACTTTTGGACTTGCATCCGGAACAGGTCCGGGATGAATTAATCGCCCTGCAACTCCTTGTCCGCGCAAGCTTGACGGACGTCCGTAAAATTATTTTTGACCTGCGGCCGATGGTGCTGGACGACCTGGGACTGGAACCGGCCATTAAAAGGTACCTGAGCAATTACAATGAGCAGTACGGCCTGCAAATAAAACACCTCTTTTTCGGGCAGCAGCGGCGCCTGAACAGTGCTGTGGAGGTAGCGCTGTTCAGAATTATCCAGGAGATGGTGACCAATATCCGCAAACATGCCCGGGCAAAAAATGCGGTAGTGAAAATTGAATTGCTGCGCAAAAAGATTAATATCTATGTCAAAGACGACGGGGTTGGTTTTGATCCGGACACAGTGATGGCCGGCAGGGACGGCGAGGGGGGCTACGGTTTGATTGGCATGCGGGAAAGAATTCAATTATTAAAGGGAGAAATGAACATAACCAGCGCCCCCGGTGAGGGCACTGCCATCAGCATTTCGGTTCCCTTGGACGATAATTAGCCAATCATTTTTATAAACGGGGGAATATTCTTGAATAAGGTAAGTGTATTGATTGCCGACGACCACGCTCTGATGCGCGAGGGACTGCGGAAAATCCTGTCCATGAATGCCGCCATCAATGTTGCGGGAGAGGCGCAAAACGGCGCCGAGGCGGTGGAAATGGCGCTGGCCCTAACACCGGACATAATCCTTATGGATATCAATATGCCCATAACCAATGGTATTGAGGCGACAAAAACAATCAAGAGCAAGAACCCGGGTATCAAGGTGATTGCCCTGACGATCCACGATCAGGAAGAATATCTTTTTGAACTGATCAAGGCCGGCGCGTCAGGATATGTTTTGAAAGACGTCAGCCCCGACCTGTTGATCGAGGCGATACTCGGGGTGGCCAGGGGCGAATCGTTTATCCACCCGGCCATGACTACCAAGATGCTCAGCGAATTCAGCCGGCTTTCCTCCCTTTCGCGCCAAAAAAACAACCCCATGGGTTTAACCAGGCGGGAATACGAGGTGCTGCGCCTGGTGGCCCATGGGGACAGCAACCGCACCATTGCCGGCAAGCTCTTCATCAGTGAAAAAACGGTCAAGAACCACCTGACTAATATTTTTCAAAAGCTGGAGGTGGGAGACCGGACTCAAGCCGCCATCCAGGCCGTGAAAAACAAACTAATTGATTTGTAAAAACATCGCGCCGCACTAAATAGTAAAACGACTAAATGATAAATAAGGCCCGCCGGGGGAGTTGTTTTCCGGCGGGCCTTATTTTTATTAGCGCAAATTACCTACCGTATCAACCTGGAACCGCTGTTGGGCAATGAGATCACATTGCAATCGGCGCCATCTATTGTTATTCCATTGCCGTTAAACCTGAGCTTATTGCCGATTACCCGCCCATTAACCGTAATATCATTGCCATTAAAGGTAATCGTCCCATTGGGGGCATATAAGATACCTTCAATAGTAATATTATTGCCGTTGATTGTGATATCTTTGCCGGCGTATAAACATACCTGGTCGTTTGTGCCGGCGTTGAGGTTATTGCCGTTAAGGATGATGTCGCCTGTGGTTAATATCGCCCCGGCGCCGTATATTGTATTGCCGTTTAGCGTGGCTTTGCCTTTGATATAAATTGAACTGTCCACATAAATATTATTTCCATTATATGTTTTTGCACCTTCAAAGACCTGTCCGGCGGATTCCGCCTGCCTTTTAACCACATCTCTGTAGTCGGGCATCTCCGCAAAAGGCGAATTCGGGTAACGGTTGGTGATGTCGATATCATTACCATTCGAGGTTACCGCGCCTACCGCCTCGCAGGCGCCGGTTACCTTCAGGTTATTGCCGTTGGCTGAAAATTTTTCGTTTGTGTGCGCTGAGCCGAAAACATGCAGCCTGTTACCGTTGAGTGTTAATGTATCAGTTGTGCTGCCGGAAAAAAGGGTATAGTCGAAACAATGGGCGGCCCCCCCCGAGGCCGCGGCGGAAGCCAGGACGTCGCTGGAATTGAAGCCAAATAAGGGCATCAAAAATAGCTTGACGTTCCTGGTTGAAACCGCCGATACGGTGTTGTTGTTAACCTGTACGGTATATTCCGACGAGTCTAAACCGTTTAATCCGGCGTATTCAACGGCTTTGCCATAGGCCCTGGCGGAGTCGGGCAGTTCTACGGCCCCGGCCAGACAGGCCGCGTCCAGGGCCGTCTGTAATTTGGATTTTTGGATCAGCATATTGCCGATATCAACCACCAGCCCCGTAAAGCCCAGCGTGACCATTAGGCATAGGGCGACTATGGCGGCGGCCGCCCCCCGTTCATCCCCCAGTAGTTTCAATGTTTTCATGCGTCGCTTCCCCTTTCACAGATAATCCCGGCTTTTTTATATTTAACAAAAAAACCTATCAGGCGGGCAAGAGACCAAATTCCTATTTTTATAGGACAAACCGACCATACCTGATCCGAAGTGAGCCAACATTACAAATGATGCATTTTTACGGGTTTTTTTCGGCAAATGGGACATAAGTCCCAAAAATAAACGGTACCGCCGGTCAATAAAAAATGAGACTTGCGCATCATGCGACGGGCTTGGCGGGGTGGTAAGATAACGGCAACAAAACGGCACGCGGAAAAATCAACCGGAAAGGTGGTTGGTAAATGGCAGGGGCGCTCGTTGATTTTTTTGTCGAGGAATCCGGACAGGGTGTTGTAGAGTATGCTTTTATTCTAATGCTGGTGGCGCTGGCGGCCGTGGCGGGGCTAAAATTATTGGGAGAAGGTGTCACGGGCGCCTACCAGGAGGCGGCGGATAAATTTTAAACCGGATAATTTTCAAATTAAAAAATGAAAGGTGGTTTTTATGGTGACGGAATTATTTAAAAGGTTATGGGCTGAGGAAACCGGCCAGGGGATGGCGGAGTATGGGTTGATTTTGGCGTTGGTAGCTGTTGCAGTAA
>CAYMJG010000058.1:0-15113 GCA_964390855.1 uncultured Eubacteriales bacterium
GGTGCCGATATTAACGTGTGGTTTGTTCCGCTCAAATTTCTTTTTTGCCATTTTGGTCCTTCCTCCTTAAAATCTGGATTAATGGGTGATTGATTGTCAATGCTTTAAGCTTTCTTATGTTCCATATTTTAGCCATGTCTTCTGGCTATAATTCCTTCCGCTATATTATCCGGTATCTGGGCGTATTGACCAAACTGCATTGTGTACGTACCCCGCCCCTGCGTGCGGGAACGCAGTCCGGTAGCATAACCAAACATCTCCGCCAGCGGCACACTGGCGCTGATTACCTGCAGACCAAAGCGCGGTCCCATTTCTTCTATCCGGCCGCGTTTGGCATTCAGGTCGCCGATCACATCGCCCATGTACTCGTCATTTACGGACACTTCCACCTTCATGATCGGCTCCAGCAGCACCGGATCCGCCTTTAAAGCGGCGTTTTTAAAGCCCATCGAACCAGCTATTTTAAAAGCCATTTCGGAAGAATCCACCTCATGGTAAGACCCGTCAATCAGGGTGACGGCGATATCGATAACAGGAAACCCCGCCACCACGCCGCTATCCATGGCTTCCCTGATCCCGGCCTCAATGGCCGGTATATATTCCTTGGGAATTGCGCCGCCGATAATTTTATTGGTAAACGACAGGCCGGCGCCGGGCTGCCCGGGTTCGATTTCCAGCAACACATGGCCGTATTGACCGCGCCCGCCTGATTGGCGGATGAACTTCCCTTCAGCTCTGGCTTTATTTCTGACGGTTTCCTTGTAGGCCACCTGGGGACGCCCTACATTTGCTTCCACCTTGAATTCCCGCAGCATCCTGTCCACAATAATTTCCAGGTGCAGTTCTCCCATGCCCGAGATCAGGGTCTGGCCTGTCTCCTGATCCGTGTTGATCTTGAAGGTGGGGTCTTCCTCCGCCAATTTCTGCAGGGCCACCCCCATTTTTTCCTGATCAACCTTGGTTTTGGGTTCGATAGCCACTTGGATTACCGGTTCCGGAAACACCATCGATTCGAGCATGATTGGCGATTTCTCGTCGCAAAGGGTATCACCGGTGCCGGTCATTTTCAAACCGACGGCAGCCACTATATCCCCGGTAATCACCTCCGAAATATCTTCCCGGTGATTGGCGTGCATGCGCAATATCCGGCCAATTCTCTCCCTGCGCCTTTTGGCGGCGTTGAAAACATAAGAGCCTGTTTTCAACTGCCCCGAATAAACCCTGAAAAAGGTCAGTTTGCCCACATAGGGATCTGCCATGACCTTGAAAGCCAGGGCTGAAAACGGTTCTTTGTCTGTGGGCAGGCGGGTTTCCTCTTGGCCGTTCTCGGGATTTATCCCCTGTACCCCGGACAGATCCGTGGGGGCAGGCAGGTAATCCACAATAGCGTCCAGCAGCTGCTGCACACCCTTGTTCTTAAAAGACGACCCGCACAGCACCGGCACTATTCTCACAGCCAGGGTAGCTCTGCGCAACCCCGCCTTGATGTCTTCTTCAGACAGGTCTTCGTTTTCAAGGTACTTCAGCATCAGGTCTTCGTCAGCCTCGGCGAGGGTTTCAATCAAGTCGTTCCGCATTTTTCCGGCTTCTTCCGCCAGTTCAGGCGGGATTTCCGTTTCCTCAATTTCTTGACCCAAATCGTCATGATATATGATTGCTTTTTGCCTGACCAGATCAACGATGCCTCTAAAACCGTCTTCCATGCCGATCGGCATTTGTATCGCTGCAGGGTTGGCGCCGAGGCGCCCCCTGATCATTTTAATGTCTTCATAAAAATCAGCGCCGACACGGTCCATCTTATTGATATAGGCAATACGCGGCACACCATATTTATCTGCCTGCCGCCAGACAGTTTCCGACTGTGGTTCTACACCGCCAACTGAACAAAATACAGCAACCGCCCCATCCAGCACGCGCAGGGAGCGCTCTACCTCAACTGTGAAGTCCACGTGGCCTGGCGTGTCGATGATATTGATCACGCATTCACGCCACAGGCAGCTGGTAGCAGCGGATGTGATCGTTATACCGCGCTCCTGCTCCTGGGCCATCCAATCCATTGTAGCCGTCCCGTCGTGAACTTCCCCGATTTTATAGACCTTACCCGTATAGTACAAGATCCTTTCGGTGGTAGTTGTCTTGCCAGCGTCAATGTGAGCCATTATGCCGATATTTCTAGTTTTGTCAAGGGGCAGCTGACGCATCCAAGATCACTCCTTTACCACCTGTAGTGCGCAAACGCCTTATTGGCTTCAGCCATCTTATGGGTATCTTCTCTTTTCTTAACGGAGGCGCCGGTGCTGGCGGCAGCGTCCATAATTTCATTGGCCAGCTTTTCTTCCATTGTCCGCCCGGCGCGATCCCTGGAATACTTGGTCAGCCAGCGGATGGCCAGGGTCTGCCTGCGGTCGTGCCGCACCTCGATAGGCACCTGGTAGTTGGCGCCGCCCACCCGGCGGGCTTTAACTTCGAGGACCGGCATGATGTTTTTCATTGCCGTGTCGAATACCTCCAGAGGGTTTTTGCCCGATTTCTCTTTGATAATGTCCATGGCTCCGTATACGAGGGTTTCAGCCAGGCTCTTTTTGCCGTCCAGCATCACCTGGTTGATCAACTTGGTTAAAACTTTGCTCCGGTAAACGGGATCCGGTAAAATTTCACGTCTGGGAATAGATCCTCTTCTCGGCATGCTTTTCCCCCCTTTACTAAGGAAATTGGAAGTTAGATATCTAATCCTTAAAACTATCACAGGTTTTATTTCTTCGGCCGCTTGGCGCCGTATTTGGAACGCCCTTTGCTCCTATTTTGTACGCCGGCGGAGTCAAGAGCGCCGCGCACTATATGGTACCTGACACCCGGGATGTCCTTGACCCTGCCGCCACGGACCAGAACCACCGAGTGTTCCTGCAGGTTATGACCGATACCCGGAATGTAGGAGGTTACCTCGATGCCGTTAATTAGCCTGACCCTGGCTATTTTGCGCAGAGCGGAGTTCGGCTTCTTGGGGGTAGTGGTATATACCCTGGTGCACACACCGCGTTTTTGCGGGCACTCTTTCAGCGCCGGGGCGTTAATTTTCCTGGTGATTTCCTCCCTGCCTTTGCGAATAAGCTGGCTGATAGTTGGCATGTTTAAAATACACCTCCTTCCGACAAATAAGAATGCACTACAATATCTACTCAAGAATGGCAGCGACGGCGCAGCCTACCTCAATACGGCAGGCCTTGCCGAGGGACTGCATGGTGTCAACCTGAATTACAGGTGTTCCCTTTTGCCCGCACAGCTGCAGGATCGGGTCGACCACGAACCGATCAGCGTCCCCGGCAACAAATACGACCCTGGCCAGATCTCGTTCCAAAGCCTTTAATGTTTGCTTTGCGCCGACGGTTTTTTTCCGGGAAGACAGCAGACGCATATCATACATGGCGGCAATAACTCCCTTAAATTCAGACACTTTGATATCGTATCATTACTAAAGTACGTTGTCAATTACCTGACCGGCCATTTCTTCTTCATCTATTATATTTTCTTCCCCCGGGTCGTCTTCAAAGGTATCTATTTCTATATTCCGGTAGCGTGACATACCTGTACCGGCCGGCACCAGCTTGCCGATGATCACGTTTTCCTTCAAACCCAGCAACGGGTCTAGCTTGCCCTTGATCGCCGCGTCTGTAAGCACCCTGGTAGTCTCCTGAAAGGATGCTGCCGAAAGAAAGGAATCAGTGGCCAGGGAAGCCTTGGTAATGCCCATCAAAAGCGTTTTGGCCGTGGCCGGTTCGCCGCCTGCCGAGATAATCCGTTTGTTTTCGTCTTCAAACTCAAATATATCGATCAGACCGCCGGGCAAAAGGTCGGTGTCACCGGGTTCTTCTATCTTCACCCGGCGCAGCATCTGGCGGATCATCACTTCTATATGCTTGTCGTTAATATCAACACCCTGCAGGCGGTAGACCCGCTGGACTTCTTGCAAAAGATAGACCTGCACGCCTTGAATACCCTTGATCTTCAGCAGATCATGGGGGTTCACCGAGCCCTCGGTCAGCTCATCGCCGGCATAGATCTTGTCGCCGTCCTTAATTTTCAAACGGGCGCCATAGGGGACAGAGTAGGTTTCTTTCTCACCATCTTCGGTGATCACATCAATTTCCCGGCGTCCTTTTGTTTCCCGCACTTCAACGGTGCCGTCGGCATCGGCCACAATGGCCTGGCCTTTGGGCTTTCTGGCCTCAAAGAGTTCTTCGACACGGGGCAGGCCCTGGGTGATGTCGTCCCCGGCCACACCGCCGGTATGGAAAGTGCGCATGGTCAACTGGGTGCCCGGCTCACCGATACTCTGGGCGGCAATAATGCCCACCGCCTCGCCGATATCAACATTGTGGCCGGTGGCCAGGTTGCGGCCGTAGCACTTGACACAAACCCCATGGCGGGTACGGCAGGTTAATACCGAACGGATTTTTACCTTAGTAATACCGGCCGCCATAATGGCCCTGGCTTTATCTTCCTTTTCAGTAATTTCCTCGCCTGCCGCCACCAGCACCTCACCGGTTTCCGGGTGGACGATATCTTCCATGGCCACGCGTCCGATGATGCGGTCCGCAAGCTTCTCAATAACCTCGGTACCGTCTTTTATCTCCGCCACCTCTATGCCCTGGGTGGTGCCGCAATCCATTTCCCGGACGATTACGTCCTGGGCGACATCAACCAGGCGGCGGGTGAGGTAACCCGAGTCCGCCGTCCGCAGCGCGGTGTCGGCCAGCCCTTTCCTGGCGCCGTGGGTGGAAATAAAATACTCCAAAACGGTCAGCCCTTCCCGGAAATTGGCCTTAATCGGCAGATCGATGATTTGCCCGGAGGGGTCGGCCATTAGACCGCGCATACCGGCCAGCTGGCGAATTTGTTGAATATTGCCGCGGGCGCCGGAGTTGGCCATCATATAGACCGGGTTAAACCGGTCCAAAGAGTTAATCAACGCTTCCGTCACTTTTTTAGTAGCATCGTTCCAGATCCCGATTACTGTTTGGTAACGCTCTTCTTCGGTGATCAGGCCGCGCCGGAACTGTGTTTCGACCTTTTCCACCTGTGCTCCGGCATCCCTCAGAATATCAGCTTTTTCCTTAGGAATGGTGATATCGTTGATGCCGATAGTCACGCCCGCTTTACTGGCGTAGGTAAAACCGAGCCCTTTGACACCGTCCAGCAGCCTTGTCGTGGCCGAAAAGCCAAGTTCACGGTAACAGCTGTCAACAATCACGCTCAGGGCCTTCTTATCCGCAACCTGGTTGAAAAACCCGTTCCATTCCATATCTTTCAGTTTTTCCGGCAGTTCTTCGTTAAATATCACCCGGCCCACAGTGGTTTCCACCAGGCCAAGGCCGGCAATGCGCACTTTAATCCGGGCGTGCAGGCTGATCGCGTCATTGTTGTAAGCCATGATCGCCTCTTCCGGATCCTTGAAGCATTTGCCCTGTCCCGGCGCGTTTTCCTTTTCCGTGGTCAGGTAATAACAGCCCAGCACCATATCCTGGGTGGGAATGGCCACCGGCCGCCCGTCCTTAGGGTTCAAAATATTGTTGGAGGACATCATTAAAAGTCTGGCCTCCGCTTGCGCTTCGGCGGAAAGAGGCACGTGCACGGCCATTTGGTCTCCGTCAAAATCAGCGTTATAGGCGGTGCAGACCATCGGGTGGATCTGGATCGCCTTGCCGCTTACCAGCACCGGCTCAAAAGCCTGGATGCCCAAACGGTGCAGGGTCGGGGCACGGTTGAGCAGGACGGGGTGTTCAGCGATTACCTCCTCCAGGACGTCCCAAACCTCGGGGCGGATCCTTTCCACCATTCTTTTGGCGCTCTTGATGTTGTGGGCGTGGCCGTCGTTAACCAGGCGTTTCATCACAAATGGTTTAAACAGCTCCAGCGCCATTTCCTTGGGCAGGCCGCACTGGTGCATATGCAGGTCCGGACCGACAACAATTACCGAACGGCCGGAGTAGTCGACCCTTTTACCAAGAAGGTTCTGGCGAAAGCGGCCCTGTTTCCCTTTGAGCATATCCGAAAGAGACTTGAGCGGACGGTTGCCGGGCCCCGTAACCGGTCGTCCGCGGCGGCCGTTATCTATTAAGGCGTCCACTGCTTCCTGCAGCATTCTTTTTTCGTTGCGCACAATGATATCCGGGGCACCCAGGTCCAACAGCCTTTTAAGGCGGTTGTTGCGGTTAATCACCCGGCGGTAAAGGTCATTCAAATCCGACGTGGCAAAACGGCCGCCGTCAAGCTGCACCATTGGCCGCAGTTCGGGAGGTATTACCGGGACGACGTCCAGGATCATGCACCCGGGCTTGTTGCCGGACTTACGGAAGGATTCCGCCACCTCCAGACGGCGGATCGCCCTAATTTTGCGCTGGCCGGAAACATCCTTGAGTTCTTGGCGCAGTTCCCTGGTGAGTTCATCCAGATCGATCTCATCCAGTAGCTTTTTAATCGCCTCGGCGCCCATGCCGGCCTTGAAAGACCATTCATATTTTTCCCGGTTTTCGCGATATTCGGCTTCACTCAGGAGCTGTTTTTTGATCAGGCCGGTGTCGCCGGGATCGGTTACTATATAGGAAACAAAATACAGCACCTTTTCCAGTGCCCGCGGGGACATATCCAAAAGCAATCCCATGCGGCTGGGGATGCCTTTGAAGTACCATATGTGGGAAACAGGCGCCGCCAGTTCAATATGCCCCATTCTTTCCCGGCGCACCTTGGAACGGGTTACCTCAACGCCGCACCGGTCACAAATGACGCCTTTGTATCGCACGCGCTTATATTTACCGCAGTGGCATTCCCAGTCACGGGTGGGACCAAAAATGCGTTCACAAAAAAGCCCGTCTCTTTCGGGTTTCAAGGTGCGGTAGTTGATCGTTTCCGGTTTTTTAACCTCACCGCTGGACCAGGCGCGAATCTGCTCCGGCGATGCCAGACCGATCCTAATCCGGTCGAAATTGTTTAAATCCAGCAAAGAAACGCCCCCCTTTTTAGTCGTCGGCATTAAGACGCCGGACATCCGGTTACAGGTATTTCCTTTAAGGGTCTATTTTAATATATTAAACTGCCTTATTCATCGTCTACCACAAATTTATCTACCAGGAAGTCCGCATCAAAAACATCTTCTTCTCCTGTTTCAGCATCGCCTTCACTATCTTCTTCCTCTTCCGGCAAAGGTGTTTCATCCGCCAGGATATCAATGCCGAGTTCCTTGGCCGTCTCGGTGATATCCTCTTCAACCTCCTTAATCTCTATCTCCCGATCATCTTCGGACAAAGCCCTTACATCCAGGGCCAGGCTTTGCAGCTCCTTGATTAAAACCTTGAAGGATTCAGGCACGCCGGGCTCAGGCACGTTTTCTCCCTTAACTATGGCCTCATATGTTTTAACCCGGCCGACTACATCATCTGATTTGACTGTCAGTATTTCCTGCAAGGTATAAGCGGCGCCATAAGCCTCCAGCGCCCAGACCTCCATTTCCCCAAAACGCTGGCCGCCGAACTGGGCCTTGCCGCCCAGGGGTTGCTGGGTCACCAGCGAATAGGGCCCGGTGGAACGGGCGTGGATTTTATCGTCCACCAGGTGGGCCAGCTTGAGCATGTATACATAGCCCACTGTAATCGGGTTATCAAATGGCTGGCCGCTGCGTCCGTCATACAACGTGATCTTGCCGCCGGCGGGGATACCCGCTTCTTCCAATTTACCAAGGATGTCGCCCTCCACGGCGCCGTTAAAAACAGGCGTGGAAACACAATACCCTAAAGCTCTGGCCGCCCACCCCAGATGAGCCTCCAGAACCTGTCCCAAATTCATCCGGGAAGGAACGCCAAGGGGGTTGAGCACAATCTCGATAGGTGTGCCGTCAGGCAAAAACGGCATATCCTCCTCGGGCAGGATCCGGGCAATAACACCCTTGTTGCCGTGGCGTCCGGCCATTTTATCGCCCTCGCTTATTTTCCTTTTTTGAGCGATATACACCCGCACCAACTGGTTTACACCCGGCGGCAGCTCATCGCCGGCCTCCCGGGAAAACACCTTGACATCCACAATTTTACCGGACTCGCCGTGGGGTACCCGCAAGGAGGTATCTCTGACCTCCCTGGCCTTTTCGCCGAAAATAGCCCTGAGCAGGCGTTCTTCCGCGGTTAACTCGGTTTCCCCTTTGGGAGTCACCTTACCCACTAGGATATCGCCGGACCTGACCTCGGCCCCGGTCCTAATAATGCCCCGTTCATCAAGGTCCTTTAAAATCTCTTCGCCCACATTGGGGATATCCCTGGTGATTTCCTCGGGCCCCAGCTTGGTATCCCTGGCGTCACACTCGTATTCCTCTATATGAATAGAAGTAAAAAAATCATCTTTGACAGCTTTTTCACTAACCAGGATGGCGTCTTCGTAGTTATAACCTTCCCAGGGCATAAAGGCCACAAGGACATTGCGTCCCAGCGCCAGTTCCCCCATATCGGTGGATGGGCCGTCCGCTATAACCTGGCCCTCTATAATCCGATCGCCCTTTTTAATCACAGGCTTCTGGTTAATACAGGTGCCCTGGTTCGAGCGGGTAAATTTTAAAAGTTTGTACCTGTCAAGGACGCCGTCTTCGTTTAATATATCGATTTCTTTTGCCGTTACCCGCTCCACCGTTCCCGGCCCTTTGGCCAGCACGACCACCCCGGAATCACGGGCCGCCTTAAGTTCCACACCGGTTCCCACCAGCGGCGCCTGGGTTTTTAAAAGGGGCACAGCCTGCCGCTGCATGTTCGCCCCCATCAGCGCCCGGTTGGCGTCGTTGTGTTCCAGGAAGGGGATTAAGGCTGTGGCTATACTAAACACCTGCTTGGGGGACACGTCCATGTAGTCAACCCTATCCGCGGGTACTACTACAATATCCGGTGAACGCGCGTTGATCCTATTTTCGATAAACCGTCCCTCCTCGTCCAGAGGAGCGTTGGCCTGGGCAATTACGAAATTCTCTTCTTCATCAGCGGTAAGGTAGACAATTTCATCTGATACCCGCCTGTTTTCCTTGTCAACCTTGCGGTAAGGCGTTTCAATAAAGCCAAATTGGTTGATCCGGGCATATGTGCTAAGCGACCCAATCAAGCCGATGTTCGGGCCTTCAGGCGTTTCAATAGGACACATCCGGCCGTAGTGGGAGTGGTGCACGTCACGGACCTCAAAGCCGGCCCTTTCCCGGGAGAGCCCTCCCGGGCCAAGCGCCGAAAGACGCCTTTTGTGGGTCAGTTCAGCCAGGGGGTTGGTCTGGTCCATGAATTGCGAGAGCTGGCTGGAGCCAAAGAACTCTTTGATCGATGCCACCACCGGGCGAATATTAATTAAAACCTGGGGTGTAATCACGTCGACGTCCTGGATGGTCATCCTTTCCCGGACGACCCTTTCCATCCGGGAAAGGCCGATGCGGAACTGGTTTTGCAGAAGTTCGCCCACTGAACGCAGGCGGCGGTTGCCCAGGTGGTCGATATCATCCACCTGACCCTCGCCGTTCATCAGCCCGAGCAGGTAACGGAGGGTGGCAAATATATCCTCCCGGGTAAGCTCCCTGACAAACTGATGGGGCAAATCCTTCTTTATGTCCGGGCCTGCTTCGCCCGCATCATCGCCGCTTTCCCCAGGCCGGTAGAGGACGCCGTGCTTCAGCTTTTTTTGAATCTTATAACGCCCCACATTGGCCAGGTCGTAGCGCTTCGGTTCAAAGAACAGGGCCTCCAGGAGGGAGCGGGCGCTATCCACGGTTGGTGGTTCCCCCGGCCGCAGGCGCTTATAAATTTCCACAAGCGCTTCTTCTTCGCTGTCGGTATTGTCACGGCTGAGGGTTTCCTGAATGTTTTTATCCTCATTAAAAAGCTCGGCAATTTTGGCGTTCGTACCACAACCCAAGGCCCGTACCAGCACAGTTGCCGGTATTTTTCTGGTGCGGTCAATGCGCACAAAAATATGGTCGTTTACATCTGTCTCAAACTCCAACCAGGCGCCCCGGTTGGGAATGATTGTAGCAGTAAAAAGGGTTTTTCCGGTAGGATCGATAGTTCTCGCAAAATAAACGCCGGGTGAACGGACAAGCTGGCTGACAATAACCCGTTCGGCGCCGTTAATAATAAAGGTGCCTTTTTCAGTCATCAGGGGGAAATCACCCATAAAAACTTCCTGTTCCTTGACCTCGCCGGTTTCTTTGTTGATCAGCCTTACTTTGACCCGCAGGGGCGCCGCATAGGTAAAATCTCTTTCCTTGCACTCTTCTACCGAATACTTGGTGTCCCCCAGGGTATAATCCAGGAATTCCAATACGAGGTTGCCGGTAAAATCCTGGATCGGGGAGATGTCACGAAATACTTCCTTTAAACCTGTGTTCAAAAACCATTCGTACGAATTGCGCTGGATCTCGATTAGATTGGGCAGCTCCAGTACTTCCTTTAATTTGCTGAAGTCATAACGGTACCTGGTCCCTGCCCCTTCAGGAAAAGTCATCTAATGCATCACATCCCCGTTATAAAATAAAAACAAAATTTTAGCCTAAATTATTTAAAAAGGTGGTATTATAAATAAGTAATGATTAAAAATAAATATGCAAAATGGATGTCACAGGCCAATTTCTTTCATGCTAAACAAGTTAAAAGCAAGGATTGCTTCTTACAATACCTCGCTTTTTAAAATGTTGGCTATCTAAAATATTATTGACTGATATTAGGAATAAGATACATATTATACCACGAAAAAATCGTTAAAATTAGTATGAAGGCCAGGGACATTCTAAAATTTTAGCATAACAAAAATGACCTGTCAATATATTTTACGGAAGAAGTAGTTATTATTTTAAATATTTTAATGTTGAACTTAACATAAAAAGGGCCGGCGGCCCTTTTTATGTTAAGACAATTTATTTTATATTTAATATTTTTATTTGATATCAACGGATGCGCCGGCTTCAGTAAGCTTGGCCTTAATTGCCTCTGCTTCTTCTTTGGAAACTTTCTCCTTAACCGGCTTGGGAGCGTTGTCGACCAGATCCTTGGCCTCTTTTAAACCGAGGGCGGTAATTTCTCTAACTACCTTAATTACCTTCACTTTCTGATCGCCAATGGAGGTAAGAACGACATCAAACTCTGTCTGCTCCTCAGCCTCGGCCGGAGCAGCAGCGGCGGCCCCGGGGGCTGCGGCGACGGCTACCGGAGCAGCGGCGCTCACGCCAAATTCGGTTTCGAAGGCTTTTACCAGTTCAGATAATTCTAATACGGTCATTCCTTTTACGGCTTCTAGTATTTCCTGGACTTTAGACATTAAATTTAGACCTCCTAATATTTTCATAATGGTTTTTTTATGTTTTAACCTATGCTTCTCCGGCGCGCAACTTCCTTACAGCTTCCAGGGTATAGACCAGACTGCGCAGGGTACCCTGCAGTACATTGGCGAAACCATACAACGGGGATTGCATTCCGCCCAGCACCCGGGCCAGGAGTACCTCCCGCGAAGGCAGTTCAGCCAGTTCCTTTACTCCCCTGACGTCAATTACCCGGCCTTCGAGAACACCGGCTTTGATCTCCATTTTCTTGATCTCATGGATAAACCCCGAAATGATTTTCGCCGGCGCCACCGGGTCCGAACCAAAGGCAATAGCCACCTGCCCTTCTAAAAAGGGCTTCAACCCGTCTAGCCCTACCTTCCCGGCAGCCAGGCTGACCAGGGTATTCTTGGCGATTTTGAATTCACAGCCCGCCTCCCGCAGCCTGCGGCGAAGTTTTGTCGCCTCGGCAACATTCAGCCCCCGGTAATCGGCAAGAACGGCAGCCTGGGAATTCTCAAATCTCTCCTTTATTTCCTGGACTATGCTTTCTTTTTCAGCTTTACTTCTTGGCATTTTTAACAAACACCTCCCTTCTGGGTGGTTGGTAGTTGGTGGTATGGGGAAAACACCTCGCTTCTGGAAATCCCTTTGGGGCCGGGTAGTCCCCTACGACCCTGACGACCAACGACCAAGTACCAACAACTAAAATGGCCCCCGCAATAGCGCTGCAGAGGCCGTACGATACAATCGTCGGAATTTTTTAGCCTCGGCTGGCGGCGCAAAGCCATTATGCAAAGCACCAGCGGTCTACAGCGGGTTTATTTAATTTAAGGCGCAAAATATTAGTTTTTAAACTATAACAGAGGAATGGGGACACACCCCTCTTTTGGGTATTCCTTTTGGGTCGGGGAATGTCCCCGTCAGGCGGTTATTTTTTGGGTGTTGACTTTAACACCGGGACCCATTGTGGAACTGACGGTAATATTTTTTAGATATTGACCCTTGGCTGCGGCGGGTCTTGCCCGCATCAGGGTATCAATCAGTGTGCGCAAGTTTTCAAGCAATTTTTCGTTATCAAAAGAAACCCGGCCAATCGGCGCGTGGATGTTGCCGGCTTTATCCACCCGGTATTCAATCTTGCCGGCTTTAACTTCTTTTACGGCCCTGTCCACATCAAAGGTGACTGTACCGGTCTTGGGGTTGGGCATCAGGCCGCGCGGGCCCAGGATACGGCCCAGCTTGCCGACGGCGCCCATCATATCAGGGGTGGCCACGGCCACATCAAAGGCCAGCCAGCCTTCCTTCTGGATCCGCTCCACCATGTCCTCCGCCCCGACAAAATCCGCGCCGGCATCGGTCGCCTCTTTTGCCTTATCACCTTTGGCAAAAACCAGGACGGTACGTGTCTTACCTGTACCGTGGGGCAGCACCACGGCTCCCCGGACCTGCTGATCCGCGTGGCGCGGATCCACACCCAAACGAACGGCTACCTCTATTGTCTCATCAAACTTGGCCGGAGCTATCTTCTTCAACAATGTAAAGGCCTCATCCGGATCATAAAGGGTACTCCGGTCAATTTGCTTGGCAGCTTCAGTAAATTTTTTGCCATGTTTCGGCATGTTTTCAACCTCCCTGTGGTAGTAACGGAAAATTATCCTCCCACTGCTATCCTTCTACGACTTCAATCCCCATACTGCGGGCCGTGCCTTCAACCATCAATATGGCCGCCTCGACACTGGCCGCGTTTAAATCGGGCATTTTCAACTCGGCAATCTCCCGCACCTTGGAACGGGGAACCTTCGCCACTTTCTTGATGTTTGGCTCTCCGGAAGCCTTTTCGATGCCTGCCGCCTTCTTTAACAAAACAGCAGCCGGTGGTGTCTTGGTTATAAAGGTAAAGGAACGGTCTTCGTAAACAGTAATCTCAACCGGGATAATCAGCCCGGCCTGAGAGGCTGTCCTTTCGTTGTATTCCTTTACAAAAGACATAATGTTAACCCCGTGCTGGCCTAAAGCCGGTCCTACAGGGGGCGCCGGCGTCGCTTTACCCGCCGGAACCTGCAACTTTACTATTGCTGATACTCTCTTTGCCACTTGTGCTACACCTCCTCCCAGCATCGTTGGATTCAGGTAATTTTATGAAATCTTTTCAACCTGTATAAATTCAAGCTCAATGGGGGTCTCTCTGCCAAACATCGAGATAACGACCCTCACCTTACCTTTTTCCAAGTTTATTTCCTCAATCTGGCCAATAAAGTTTTCAAAGGGCCCCGATATCACCCGGACACTTTCACCCGTGGAAAAATTAACCCGCGCCCGCGGCTCATCAACACCCATCTGCCTGATAATCTGTTTCGCTTCAGCCTCATTCAGGTGGATCGGTTTTGATCCGGAACCAACAAAACCTGTTACTCCAGGCGTATTCCTAACCACATACCAGGAATCATCCGTCATGAACATTTCTACCAGCACATAACCCGGGAATATCTTGCGTTTTGATATCTTTTTTTTCCCGTCCTTGATTTCTACCTCGTCTTCCATAGGCACAAGAATACGAAAGATTTTTTCTTCCATATTCATTGACTCGATACGCTTTTCCAGATTGGCTTTGACCTTATTTTCGTAACCGGAATAGGTATGCACAACATACCAGTTTTTCTCCATAAAATACAAGGGACCCTCCTGCAAGTAAGGTCCCCCACCCCCTCAGGAATTTATCTGTTAATAACAAACCTCAGGACCGTACTCAAGGCTGAATCAAAAATCCAGAGCAGCGCCCCCACAAACAAAACCGCAACCACTACCACAATTGTGTAAACAACCAGTTCCTTGCGGCCGGGCCAGTTAACCTTTTTAAGTTCGCCGTATGCTCCTTTGATGAATTTCTGGGCAACCTCGATATAGTTAACCTTTTCCTTTTTTACAGGATAAGTTTTCTTAACCTCTTTGCCGGCAACGTCTCTTTTTTCCCTAACTAAAGCAATATCCTTTTTGCCGGTCTCTTTTCTTTCAGTTTTCTGTCCTTCGGTTTTTTGTTTGTCGGACTTTTGACCGCCGGTTTTTTGTTTGCTGTCTTTACCTTTATTATTCAGGACTTTATCCAGGGCTGGGATTCTCCCTCTCCCGATGTTTCTTTTTTGGCCCGTCTCTTTTTTGCCCTGTTCCTTTTTATTACCCCCGTCATCCTGCTTCCTGGTGAGTGCCATTTTTACGCCACATCCTTAAATTTAATAAAGTTCTATCGCACAACAAGATATCTTACCTTCGTCCTGTAACACTGGCAGATGCGGCTGATCTTCCATGATGATAAACCCTAAACCTTGTTGTTATCTGGTTTCTTTATGCAGGGTATGGGCATGGCAGAACCTGCAATATTTTTTCATCTCAATCCTGTTTGAATCATTTTTCTTGTTCTTTTCCGTGGTATAGTTCCTTCTCTTACATTCCGCGCAGGCTAATGTCACTCCTACTCGCACTTGAGCCACCCCCTAAACCAAAAAAAAATTAGGTCCGTTGTTTTTAATGAAAATTTTACTTATCAAATTTAACACAATTAATAAGGGATGTCAATAGTTGCAAAGTGGGATCCATCCCAGCGGCATGTTATCCCCTCAAAGGCTCCCCGATTGGAACGGCGGGCTGAAGCCCGCCCTACAAATTGCCGCATAGGTAATTGCGTTGGACGTGTGTCCGCAATTTTCGAAAGCATAATCTCCCAAAAAGAACAGGTCCGGGTTACTCGTTGATCCCGGTCACCACACCGGCGCCCACAGTGCGGCCGCCTTCGCGA
>CAYMJG010000059.1:0-11621 GCA_964390855.1 uncultured Eubacteriales bacterium
TGCGCAGCCTGGTGGAGCTGGTCAAGTCCGTATTAAAATTTACAATCATCGGCGGTATCACCTATCACCTGATCAGGTCCAATCTTGGTCAGCTGATGCTGGTTTTCAACCTGCCCGCCCAGGGTATCTACAACGTTTTTGTCGGTTTTATCATCAATGTGGCCAGGTGGGGCGCGCTGGCCTACCTCGCCCTGGCGATCCTGGATTATATGTATCAGCGTTACGACTACAAAAAAGGACTGAAAATGAGCAAACAGGAAGTCAAGGAAGAATACAAACAGACCGAAGGAGACCCGCACGTCAAGTCCAAGCTGCGGGAAATGCGGCGCAGCATATCCATGAACAGGATTATCGACGAGGTGCCCAAGGCCACTGTGGTGGTGACAAACCCGACCCACCTGGCCGTGGCTTTAAAATACCACCCGGGCCGGACGCCGGCCCCTGTTGTTGTGGCAAAAGGCGCCGGCCGGCTGGCAGAAAAAATTAAGGAGATTGCCGGGGAGAACTCGGTACCGGTTGTGGAGGATAAAGAAGTAGCGCGATTTCTCTATCAGGCGGTGGAAATAGGCCGGGAAATACCAATCGAGATATACCAGGCTGTGGCGCAGATCCTGGCCCTGGTCCACCGGCTTAAAGCCAGACAGAATTACCGGGCTGTATAATATTTTGGGCAAATTTAGCAAACTATGGCGCCTTTAACAGGATTAAAGCTCCCCTTGTTAGAATTAGTTCTGTATACAGATTTTTGTCGAATCATTTTTACCAGTGTTTTGGAGGTTATTAATGGCTGCATCCCCTTCCGCCGTAATGGGATATTTAAAAAAAAGCAGCGACTTGCTCATCTCGGGGGTGATCATCAGTATTGTCCTGCTGATTATTATCCCCCTCGGCCCGGGCGTCCTGGACATCTTGCTGACCCTGAGCATCACCATCGGCATGGTTATTCTGCTGATTACCATGTTTACCATTGAGCCGCTGCAATTTTCGGTTTTTCCATCGCTGCTGCTGGTCACCACACTTTTCAGGCTGGCTCTTAATATTTCCTCAACCAGGCTAATCCTCAGCAACGCCGCCGCCGGCAAAGTGATTGCGGCCTTCGGAGAGTTTGTTGTCGGCGGGAATTATGTCGTGGGCATGGTCGTTTTTATCATCATTACCGTTGTCCAGTTTGTGGTAATAACCAACGGCGCCGGCAGGGTGGCGGAGGTGGCGGCCAGGTTTACCCTGGACGCCATGCCGGGCAAGCAAATGAGCATCGACGCGGAATTTAACGCCGGGTTAATCAATGAGCAGGAAGCCCGTGAGAGGAGGAAGCGCCTGCAGCGGGAAGCGGATTTTTTCGGAGCTATGGACGGCGCCAGTAAATTTGTCAGGGGTGACGCCATCGCCGGCATCATCATTATCATGATTAATATTCTGGGCGGTTTTGTGATCGGTGTGTCCATGAAAAATATGGAGTTGTATAAGGCGGTACAAACATATACAATACTTACCATCGGTGACGGCCTGGTGGCCCAGATCCCAGCGCTGCTGATTTCTACGGCGGCTGGTATTATGGTTACCAGATCCACGTCCGAGGCCAGCTTCGGCAAGGACCTTTCCACCCAGTTTACCAATTTTCCCAGGGTATTGATGATCGTAGCGGGTGTCCTGTTTGTCATGGGCCTAATCCCGGCCATGCCCAACTTATTATTTATGGCTCTGGCAGGCGCCCTGGGATATTATTCATATTACATGGTCCGCAGGGAGAAAAAAGAAGAAACCATGGACAGGGAGCGGGCCGCGGCGCTGCAGGCCCAGGAGCGGAAGAGGGAGCCTGAAAACGTCTTTACATACTTCCAGGTGGATACTCTGGAGATAGAAATTGGCTACAACCTTATTTCACTGACTGACGAAAAACAAGGGGGCGACCTGTTGCAGCGGCTTGCCGCGGTTAGAAGACAGTGCGCTGGGGAAATGGGCATTTACGTCCGGCCGATCCGCATCAGAGACAACCTGCAGCTCAACCCAAACGCCTATTCATTTAAATTGCGGGGCGCTGAAATAGCTTCGGGTGAACTGTCGCCCGGCCATTACCTGGCTATGGACCCGCTGGGGCAAGATTTGCAGATCAGGGGCGTGGCCACCACGGAGCCGACATTTGGCCTGCCGGCCTGGTGGGTGTCCCCGGAAGACCGGGATCAGGCGGAAATGGCCGGTTTTACGGTGGTAGACTGCTCGACGGTGCTGGTGACCCACATCACGGAAATGATCAAGCGGTATGCCCATGAACTGCTGGGCCGCCAGGAAGTAAAAGAGCTGATCGACGTGGTTAAGGAAAGGAACCCGGTGGTGGTGGACGAACTGCTGCCCGACCTTTTAACCCTGGGTGAGGTGCAAAAGGTACTGCAAAACCTGCTCCGGGAAAGGGCGCCGATCCGGGATTTGGCCAGTATCCTGGAGGCGCTGGCCGACGGGGCAAGGGCCTCCAGGGACGCCGACTATTTGACCGAACACGCCAGGCAGTCTCTGGCCAGGACCATCTGCCGGCAGTATACCGGAGAAGGCGCAAAAATTACCGTTTTAACTCTCCATCCCAGGCTGGAGCAAACGATTGTCGATGCTATCGAACAAACCCAGCTTGGTTCCTACCCGGTACTGGAACCGGGTCTGACCAGGCGGATTTTGGACAAATTGAAAGAATCCCTGGAAAAATTAACAATTGCGGGCCTGCCGCCGGTGGTGCTTTGCTCATCCCGGGCCAGGCTGCCTTTTAGAAGATTGCTGGAAAGGTTTCTGCCCAATGTGGCGGTACTATCCTTGAACGAGATAGCCCCGGGAATTGAAATAGAGGCGATTGGGACGGTGATGGTTGATTGAGGATTAAACGTTACCTGGTGAAGGAGATGCAGGAGGCCGTCAGGCTGATTAAACAGGATTTGGGATCGGACGCGCTAATCGTCAGCAGCTACAAGGTCCCCGCCCGGGGCCTGATCGGACTCTTTTCGCCGCGCCTTCTCGAGGTTACCGCCGTCCTGGACGACAGTCCGGAGGTTCAGCTTAATGTAGGCTGCCCGCCTGCCCAGATGGCTGTCGCGGAAGTCGCTGAGAAACCCTATATAAAATATTTTGATTCTCAATGGCCGGTCATTGAAGAAATGGACGAGCCTGAAAGGGGTGGAGCGGGTTATTTTGAAAAAATGGTCGAAGGCCGGGTGGCGGCGGCTTTAAACAAGGGCTGCGGCTGCGGTTGGAGGAGAAGGCTTCTGGACATGGATATCGGCGCCGATATCGTCGAGTACCTGATTTCGGCGGTGGACGCCGGCCGGGAACAGCCTGACGGGCAGATGATCTATTTCTCATTGCTCAAACAGGTGAAGGATCTCCTTGAACCGGCCTACAGGGCGGTTGGCAAACCAAGGATTTTAACGTTTATGGGCCCGCCCGGCGTGGGGAAAACGACGTGTCTGGCCAAGCTGGCTACCCGTTTTAAAATTTTTAGCAATAAGAGGATCACCCTGGTGGGGGTTGGCAGGTACCGGATCGGCGGTTTTGATCAGTTGCAGGCCTACGGCGATTTTTTGGACGTCCCGGTGGAGATGGCCATGACCCCCGTTGAACTGGCTAAAATATTGGAAAAACATGAAGATCAGGACTATATATTGATCGACACGGACGGTCGATCGCCCTGGGGCGCCGGGCAGGTACTGGAATTAAAGAACTTTCTGGATGTTTGCGGGGAACCGCAGGGGAATTTTTTGGTGCTCAGCGCGTCTTCAAAGGACAGGGACCTGGTAAAAACAGCAGGAGAATTTCGCCGGGTTGGTTTTGCCGGATATATATTCACCAGGGTGGACGAGACAGAAACACACGGCTCAATTTTGAACCTGCCGCTAAAAACAGGTGTTCCCGTGGTTTACCTGGCCAACGGTCAAAAAATACCCGATGATATTACTGAGGCGAATCCGAAGGTAATTGCAAAATTGTTGTTCAGGGGGGTTGACCCCGGTGAGACCATGGCGCTCAGGGACAGGCCAAACGCATCATCGCGACAATGTAATTAAGAATGAAGGTACTGTTTACGCCGCCCCCAGGGCTATTGCCGTGGCCAGCGGCAAGGGCGGCGTCGGTAAAACGTCAATAACAGTTAACCTGGCTGTTTGCCTGGCGAGAATGGGCAACCGGGTCACTATTTTTGATGCGGATTTTGGTTTGGCCAATGCCGAGGTTTTACTGGGAATAGCACCGCCGTACAGCCTTTTTGAGGTGCTCTACGGAAATATGACCCTGGACGAAATTGCCGTTTCGGGACCATATGGCATTAAGGTTATTTCCGGCGGCTCCGGCTTTTTGGAGATGGCCAACCTGGATCACTCCCGCCGCCGGCAGCTGCTGGCGATGTTCAGCGGGTTTTTCAACCGGGATGAAATTGTGCTTATAGATACAAGCGCCGGCATTAACAAAAACGTGCTTGGTTTTGTGGCCGCGGCGGCGGAAGTAATTATTGTGGTCACACCGGAGCCGACCTCTCTGACAGACGCATACGCCCTGATCAAAATCCTGGCCAATTTTAAACTGCACGCGGAAGTAAACGTTATTGTTAACCGCGCTGCGGACAAAATCGAGGCCATGCGCACGCTGGAAAAAATTTCTGCGGCTTGCGGCCGGTTTCTGGAAATAAGAATTAATTTTTTGGGGTGGCTGCCCGAGGACAGGCAGGTTCTGCAGGCAGTTAAAAACCAGCTGCCCTATTGCATGGCAAACAGGCGTTCACCCGCCGCGCGCGGTATGGAAGGGATAGCCAAACTCCTTGCAGGAAACGCCTGTTTAACCTTAAAGGAAGGATTTTGGTCCAAACTAATGGGCTTATTCGGCTAGGAGGCTTTATATGGACGGGATTGCCGGGATTAAAATAAAGCAGAAAGTCCAGGTGGCAAGATTGGAAAACAGGGATGACTGGTATCTGGCCACCATTCAGGATATCACAGATGACGGATTGCTGATTTCCATTCCCAACAATAAGGAAATTCCGCTGATCCTGGAAAAAGGCGAGCAGATTGTTTTAACCTTTATTGCTGAAGATGCCAGGTATGAGTTCCGCGCCCAAGTTACCGGGCGGCGTTATGACAATATCCCCGTGTATGCCCTGACCCCGCCCTCTAAATGCAAGAGGGTGCAGTTGAGGGAATTTGCCAGGATATCCGCGTTGCTGGACGTTTTATGCGCGGAAGAGCCCCCGGCAGGCGAAGCACCTGTCTTTATTAAATGCGGCAGCTTGGATATAAGCGGCGGCGGGATACAGTTGCTGCACAAAAATAATATTGCGGTTAATACGAAACTGCTGCTGAAAATAATGATCCCATTAAAAAAGGAAAAGGTATGCCTGGAGGTAAGCGGTGTTGTTGTGCGGACATGGCTGGAAAAAAACCTCAAGATGTACAAGACAGCGGTGCGGTTTACCGACATCAACCGCAGTCAGCAGGATTTAATAGTCCGTTATTCGATTATGAGGATGTCTGAGCAAAAGCATTTCTATTGAGCCGGCGGGCCAAATACGGGGGGGTGTGAATACATGGCAGTCACTGATGATATTTGGCGAAAATACCGCCAATCCGGGGACGCGGAGCTTAAAAATAAAATTGTGCTAGCCCACCTGCCTCTTGTAAAATATCTCGCCGGCCGGCTGGCTGTCAAGCTGCCCGCGTTTATCAGCCAGGAAGATTTGGAGAGCTATGGAATATTTGGCCTCATGGAAGCAGTAGAAAAATTTGACCCGGACCTGGGCGTTACCTTCAAAACCTATGCGTACAACAGGGTGCGCGGGTCGATGATCGATGAGGTTAGAAAACTAAACTGGCTCCCCCGCACCCTGTGGCAAAAAATTCAGCAGTTGAACGCCGCCAGGGAAAAATTGCATCGGGAACTGGGGGAACAGGTTACCCGCGAAGCGCTGGCCGGGGCTATGGGGATTAGTTTAGCAGATTTGTACAAGC
Source organism: uncultured Eubacteriales bacterium (assembly GCA_964390855.1). Taxonomy (GTDB): domain Bacteria; phylum Bacillota; class Desulfotomaculia; order Desulfotomaculales; family Pelotomaculaceae; genus Syntrophopropionicum. Next base: position 5,973 of record CAYMJG010000059.1, read on the forward strand.
TGGAAGGGCAGGTAAATTTTCTTTCCCTGTCCTCTCTCGATGAAACAGTGTCGGCGGTGGATGGTGAACGAGTGAGGTGGGTGGATATGGTTCAGGATACCGCCAGCCCCGATCCGCTGGATCTGGTGGAAAAAGAGGAAAGCAGGCAACTGCTTATAAAAGCCATTGGGGAACTGCCGGAAAAAGACCGCCTGGTGCTGGCGCTCTATTACCAGGAAGAACTAACTTTAAAGGAAATCGGCAAGGTCCTTGACGTTTCCGAGTCACGGGTTTGCCAGTTGCATACAAGGGCGCTTAACGGGCTGAGAAACAAATTGGAAAGAGCGGCCTACAAGGAGTGAAGCATCCGGGCAACTGAACAGGTTCCGCATTTTTCTGCAAAGAAAGGGGATTTTGAAATGCTCAGGGGTTTATACAGCTCTACCGCGGGCATGAACGTCCAGCAGGCCAGGGTTGAAAAGATTTCCAACAATTTGGCGAATGCCTCTACGCCTGGTTATAAAAAAGACGAGGTCCTGCTGCAAAGCTTTCCCGAACGCCTGTTAATTCAGCAAGGAGGCCTCAAACGCAAGACGGGGTTGCCTGTAAGCGCCCCTGTAGCCGCAATCGGGCCTTTGGGAAACGGTTCCCTGATCTCGGGGACCGCCACCGATTTTGGGGCCGGGCTACTTCAGGAAACGGGCAATTCAACCGATATAGCAATTATAGGACCCGGATTTTTTGTGGTCGGCGCTCCCGGGCAGGCGGATCCTGATAATGTTTATTACACCCGGAGCGGGAATTTTCAGGTGGATACCGAGGGCTACCTGACATTTAACGGAAAATACCGCGTGCTTGGCCAGGCCGGCCCAATCAGGGTGGGAAGCGATAAATTTACAGTATCCGCCGACGGATCAATTGAGGACGGCGGGACGGTTGTGGACCGGCTGCGCCTAGTTGAATTTGATAACCGGGATGATCTCAGCAAAGCGGGGGAGGGCCTCTTTAACGGTCCCCCGGATAATGCCGGGCAGGCGGCGGGCACAACTGTTGAACAGGGCAAACTGGAGATGTCCAATGTCAACATCATTGAAGAAATAGCGCAATCAATAGCCGTTATGCGGGCCTACGAGGCCAACCAGAGGATTATCCAGAACTACGATGATATTCTGAATAAAACCGTAAACCAGGTCGGCAGCGTCAGGTAAAATAAAAAAACATTCCGTAAATCCATGCCATCCTGTCAATTTGTTGCGGCCATTTTTTAGATTTGGAGGTGATATTTATGCTTCGTGCTATCGCCGGATCAGCGTCAACAATGAACGCTCAACAAATTAAAACCGACACCATTGCCAATAACCTGGCCAATGCTAATACCACGGGCTACAAAAGGGGCCGGGCTGATTTTACCGAACTCTTAACCCAGGAATACGGCAGCAGCGGTATTCCCGTTAGGGACGGCGGCCCGGCTCAGAAAAAATCCATGGCGGGGGGCGGTGCGGCAATATCCGGAACCGCCAAAAATTTAACGCCCGGACAGCCGTTAGACACGAAGAGGCCGCTGGATCTGGCTGTTTTTGGCGAGGGATTTTTCAAGGTTATTCTGCCCGGGGGTGAAGAACGGTATATCCGCGACGGGGCCTTCAATCTTGATCTCGACGGTTTTATGACAACATCATCCGGCTACAGGCTGGAGGGGATCAAGACGCCTCCCGGCGCGGCGGATATTGCCATAGCCGCCGATGGAAGAATCACTACTAAAGACGCGGGGGAGGTAACGGAGGCGGGGCAGGTTAAACTTTATAAATTCAACAGCGCCGCGGCGCTGCGCGCGGAAGGGGAAAACCTCTTTTCGGCCGTGGGAGAGGTTGAAGAGGGGATCCCCGGCAGCGTGGGTTTCGGCGCAATCAGGCAGGGCTTCCTGGAGGCCTCAAACGTCGATTTTACCGGGGAAATGGCCGTCCTGGTCGAGATCCAGCGGGCTTACAGTTTCAGTGCCCGGATCATGCGCATGGCTGATGAGATGTTTGGCCAGGCAAATAATCTGCGGAAGTAAGGTGGTTTGCATGCAGGGCGCACCGGCCAGGGAAAGCAATCGGGGGTATGCGCCGCACGCCCCCGAAATCCAGGTGGGTATTGCCGAATTAAAGGTTGCCGGCCAACCGGCCCGTTTAATTACAATGGGCCTGGGATCATGCGTTGGCCTTACATTATATGATCCCCTGACCAAAATCGGCGGACTGTTGCATATTATGCTTCCCGACAGCTCCTTATTCAGCGAGGTAACAAAACCCGCCAAATTTGCCGACCTGGGCATACCGCTGCTGCTCAAGGAAATCAAGCGGCAAGGAGGCCGGGTCAACAACCTGCAGGCCAAATTGGCCGGAGGAGCGCAAATGTTTTCCGGAGCAAATGATAAGTTTATGCTAAATATAGGAGAGCGCAATATTGATTCCACCAGGTTCATATTAAGGAGGCTGGGAATCAGGGTGTTGGCGGAAGAGGTGGGGGGAGGCAGGGGCAGGACAATGATCCTGGACACGGCAAGCGGCCGGGTGTACATCCGGGCGGTAGGTATGCAAATAAAGGTGATCTAGGGGGGATGGGGGAAGTTGGCTGCAGGTGAAATGATTTCGCATGTCCAGATGGATGCCCTTCAGGAGATCAGCAATATTGGGCTGGGCAACGCCGCGACAGCCCTTGCGGATTTGTTGAATAAAAGAGTGGAAATAGACGTGCCGAAGGCCAGGTTTCTTGACTTTGAAGAGGTATATGCCCTAACGGGCGGGATCGAGGAAGTTGTATCCTGTGCCAATTTGGGTCTGGAAGGGGACATTTCCGGCGCGGTAATGTTTGTGTTTTCAGAGCAAAGCACTTATAACCTGATTGACATGCTGATGGGATATGAACTGGGCACGACTTCCGCCCTGGATGATCTGGGGATATCCGCCATAGCGGAAATAGGAAATGTTTTGACCGGCTCCTTCATTAATGCTATCGGCTGTATGACCGGTTTAAAAATGATCACCACTGTGCCGATGTTCGCCTTTGATATGCTGGGGGCGGTGTTGAGCGCCTCATTTGTGGCCGGCGGCAACTGGGGTGATAAAATTTTGGTGATTGAGACCTTTTTTTTGCAGAACCACGGCCAGATCAAGGGACACTTTTTTCTGCTGCCGGAAACAGGAGCCCTGAACAGGCTGTTCGAGGCTCTCGGTATGCCTGTTGAGTCTTGATAGATACGGGAGGTGCATGTTCCTTGGGCAAAAGGATCATGGTTGTTGACGACGCGGCTTTTATGAGAATGATGATTAAAAACATATTGGCAAAAAACGGCTATGAAATAGCCGGGGAGGCGGAAAACGGCCAAACTGCCATAGAACTATACAAAAAACTTAAACCGGACCTGATCACCATGGATATTACCATGCCTGAAATGAACGGCATAGAAGTTGTCAAGGCTATCCGCGCAATTGATCCGGGCGCAAACATCATCATGTGCAGCGCCATGGGGCAGCAGGCCATGGTCATGGAGGCCATCCAGGCGGGAGCGAAAGATTTTATCGTAAAACCCTTTCAGCAGGACCGGATCCTCCAGGCCATCGGCAGGGTCTTGGCCAGGGCCGGGTAGCGGGCTAAACCGCCTGCCATAGTTATAATAGCAGATTTGGGAATGGTAAAATTATGGACATCTTATCTCAAAATGAAATAGACGCCTTGCTGGACGCCCTTTCGACCGGCGAGGTGCAAATGAGCGAGCTGCAGGACGCCCAAAAGCAGATGGACTGCAAGCCCTATGACTTCCGGCGTCCGAATAAGTTTTCTAAAGAACAGCTCCGCACGCTGCAGGTTTTACATGGCGGGTTCGCCCGCCTTCTATCCAACTTTTTAACCGCTAACCTGCGCAATGATATTCAAATTGAAGTTGCCTCAGTTGACCAATTGACATTTGAAGATTTTATGCGTTCGATCCCGACCCCTACCGTGTTGGCTGTATTTTCACTAAGCCCTTTAAAAGGAACGGCGATAGCCCAGCTGGATCCTATTTTTCTGTTTCCAGTGATTGACCTTTTTTTCGGCGGGAACGGCTCGGCGCCCAAAAACATCCGAGAATTGACCGACATCGAACTGTCGGTGGCCAGAAGATTAACTATCAGGATATTGGAAAACCTGGCAGTGGCCTGGAAAGACATTGTCCAGGTGGAGCCTGCCATCGAATCCGTGGAGACCAGTCCCCATTTGCACCAGGCCTACTCCTTTAATGAAATTGTCGCCCTGGTCTCTTTTACCACACAAGTTGGAGAGGCTGCCAGCGGGTTTATTAACCTTTGTTTTCCCTTTACTTTGCTTGAACCGCTGGTTTCCAACCTGGCCATGCAAAAGCGTTTCGGGCCGCCTGCCTCGGACCTGAGCGAACCGGAAAGAAAAAAAATGCTCCACTGGCTTGGGATGCCAACCGTTGAACTTACTGTTCTGGCCGGGCAAACATGGGTGAACGTTAATGATTTTCTCCAGTTGCAGGAAGGAGACGTGTTGCTGCTGGACAGGAGGGTGGACCAGGATATGGATTTGTACATAGAAGAACAGATGAAATTCAAGGTACAGGCCGGCGCCCTGGGCAGCCAGTTGGCAGTGCAGATAACGGCGCTGGTGGAAGGGGAAAAGGATGTCTAGACTTTTAAAACAGGAGGAAATTGACGCCCTGCTGGGTACCCAAGACAATGAACCCGGCGGGATGGAGGGAGCCCGGACGCAAGAGGACTATCGGGCTGAAGGGGGAGTAACCGCGGAGGGCGCGGCCGGAGCAGTCGGCTTGCCCGCGGAGCAGGCTGCCGGGATGGATACGGCGCCGCCTGAGGAAAAGCAAATCGGCGACTATTTGACAGCGGAAGAAATTGACGCTCTTGGGGAAGTAGGCAACATCTGCATGGGGTCGGCGGCTACAACGCTGTCCATACTGCTGAACCAGAAAGTAAATATCACTAGCCCCAAGGTTACAGTATCCAAGCTGGATGAACTTTTTGAAAGTTTCGTAAAACCGCATCTGACGATCCACGTGCGGTTCACCGAGGGATTATCGGGATTCAACCTGCTAATTATGAAGGTCAGCGACGCGAACGTTTTGGCTGATTTAATGATGGGCGGGGCGGGTGTGAGCACATCGGACGAAATAGATGAAATCGGTGTCAGCGCGGCGTCCGAGGCCATGAACCAGATGATTGGCACGGCTTCCACGTCAATGGCTACGATGTTTAACCGTACTGTTAATATTTCACCGCCGGAAACAAAGGTTTTTTACAGTGGCGACAGCGACGACCCCAGTCTTGCGGGATTTGACGTGGACGTACCGGTGGTGGTGATCTGGTTTAACATGAAAATCGGGGACATCCTGGATACCCATATTATGCAGGTGATGGGTTTTGACACCGCCAGGGAGGAAGCCGGCTTGATCCTCGGTGAATTAATGCAGCCGGATGATGATCAGCCTGTATTGGAAACGAAGGCACAGGTTGCCGGGGAATTACCCGCCGGCGCGGATCAATTGGACTCCGCCGGCTTTAATGAAATACCCGTACAGGAGCCGCAGCCGTTTGTTGAACCTACAGAGCAGTATGACCCGCCTGCGCCGGCCGCGGGCCGTCCCGCTGCCACCCCCGCCGCGCCGTTAAG
>CAYMJG010000059.1:11721-15080 GCA_964390855.1 uncultured Eubacteriales bacterium
TTCGCCGCATTATTTTCGCTAAACGCAATTACGAATGGCTGTTGTGAATTGATTTTCTTATGTTTATTTTCTTCAAGAAGGGAATGGCTATAAAATGAGGATTTTCGCCATTGGGGATCTGCACCTTTCCTTTCTTAAAAGGGTTGACCCGGCTGCCTGGGACTGTGCCCGGGTATATAAACCAATGGATGTGTTTGGAGAAGAGTGGCGGGAACATTATAGGAAAATCTATGAGAACTGGCTGGATTCCATCAAAGCAGGTGATATAGTCCTCATGCCCGGGGATATTTCTTGGGCTTTGAAACTTGCCCAGGCAAAATTTGATCTGGAATTCCTCGGCTTGCTGCCGGGCACGATTATATGTGTGTCCGGCAACCATGATTACTGGTGGCAAAGCCTGGCCCAGGTCCGGGCGGCGCTGCCCGGTAACATGGCGGTCATCCAAAACGACCACGTGCTTGCCGGCGCCATCGCCATATGCGGTTCCAGGGGATGGCGCCTCCCGGGCTCACAATACTTTACCGGCGACGATATGAAGATCTACCGCAGGGAACTAATCCGGATGGATAATTCCCTGGGCAGTGTTGATTTAAAAAAGGTTAAAGATATAATTGTATTGACTCATTTTATGCCCGTGGCGGAGGACCACGAAAAAAACGAGTTTATTGAAATGTTTCAAAAATACGGTGTGAGCACCGTTGTATACAGCCACCTGCACGGCCGGGCGGCGCGCCTGCGCCTGCCGGAAAACGCCTGGGGCATTAATTTCCACCTGGCCAGCGCAGACTTCCTGGATTTCAAACCCCTCCTTATTAAGGGATAATTAACAAAATCAAACGGAGTGATTCATTTGCAAACGGAAGCGGTTTTGTTTGATTTGGACGGCACACTTGTCGACTCATTGCCCCTGATAATCAGGACCTACCGCAGTGTGTTCGATGAAATGGGCCTGCCCTGGGATGAAAAAGCTGTTAAAAAAATGATCGGTTTGCCGTTGAAGGATATCGGGGAGCATTTCACGGGGAAAGAAAACACCCCCTTTGAAGATATTTACCAGAAACACTACCATCGTGATCTCGATCGTTTTACCGTTCTTTTTCCCGGTACCCTGGACATGTTGGGCAACCTAAAAAAACAGCGGATAAAACTTGGCGTGGTCACTTCCAAGGGAAGGCCCGGGGCCACAAAAACCATGACTTTTACCGGTATTGATCGTTTTATGGACGTCACCATCACCGCCCATGATATGTCGGAGCACAAACCGGACCCGGCCCCTCTGCTGCATGCTTTGGAGCTTATTGGGACGCACGTTTCCAGGGCCATTTATATCGGCGACAGCAAATTTGACATTTTAACCGGCCGGAACGCGGGAACCCGTACCCTGGGTGTAACCTGGGGACTGGCCGGCCCTGAAGAAATGGCTTTGCTGCGGCCAGACGGGATTATAGACGGGTGGGACGAGTTGATGCGCTACATATAGTACGACTTATTGCGCTGGCGGTGTAAGCTTTGATTATCGGGGTATTGACGCTGCGGCTGCGCCTGGGAGAGGCAAACTCCCTCAAGGACAAAAGGCGGATATTGAAAAGCCTAATTGACCGGATAAAAAACCGTTGAATTTTTATAAAATTTATCAGGCAGACAGATAATTACAAAATATTTAGACAAAACAGGGCGGATTTTTGCTACAATTAATATACAATTGTGGTGATGTAAATTTTATATTAAGGAGAGGTGAACCATGAGCGAAGATTTGGTGCAAAAGGCAAAAGACAACGCCAAACAAAACTTTAAAGATGGTCTTAACTGTTCGGAGTCCGTGTTCAAGGCCGTTATAGACACGGGGATAACCGGTCTTGATCCTCAGGCCGTGGCCTTGTCCACCGGTTTTGGCGGCGGTATGGGACTGGCCGGACACAACTGCGGCGCCCTGATCGGGGCGGTGATGGCGGTTGGGGCCGTGCACGGGCGAAAAAACCCGCTGGAAGGCGAATTCCAAGACCGGGTAGACCGCCTGTACGGCAATCCCGGCTTGTACCGTTTATTTAACGGTATGGCTCATGAGTTTCAAGAAAAATTCGGGGCGCTGGATTGTGAGAAGTTAAATGAGAATTATCCGCAGTGGTTTGACAAAGACAGGTTTAGGGAATGCATGAAAATGGTTATTTACGCGGCCGGGATGGCGGTGGAATTTATCCGGAAAGGTGAAAAGGAAGGCTACACGCAGCCTTTTGGCAAAAACGTGGCCGGCAGGGTCTAACTGCCTGACGGACGTTTTAAACCTTACGGTCCTGCAAGTTTTTCTGGTAAAGGTTTTCCTGGCGGGGGCTGGTCTGTAAGGGATCGGCCCCTCTCGCCGTAAGTATTCTAGCTTATAGGAGATGAGAGGTTGAAAAGGCCGGAATTTGAGGAATTTCGAGAACTATTTTTAGGATGTCTGGGGCCTGATTACCTGGTCGACCCATCTTTATGCAATAAAAAACAGTGGCTTGATCTGGGTGATCAAAATTGCAGGCGGGATATACTGGAATCGATAAATGAAAAATTAGATCAGAAATACGGCGTGGAGTTTGAAATTAACCGGCGTCTCCTGGGTGTTGCCGGTCCTGTGGAAAGTGCCGTAATTCAGGCCTTCCATGAACTCAGTACAATTAATATCATGGCTAGGATAAACGAAAAAATATTGGCCAGGCGGGCAATTAGCAAAATAGACTGAATTGAGTAAAAATTTTTTTAAAACAGTCAATTTTGTGCAGGAATTTTTCTCCCGTTTGGTGTATAATATAGATGAAGAGGTGGATTTTGGCCTATTTGCCGGGCCGTTAAAAAAGGATCTCCTCTAGTTTTAAATGGTTTTTGGGGGTATAGTAACCCACCGTAACGGTGTTGCCCGTTGGGACTTGTTGTTCCTCAGGCGCCGCCGTTTACGGTGCAGGAATCCTATCGGACCCGGAAACCGTTTTTGTTTTTGGGGGGCAGGGGAGGTGATAAGGACAATCAGGCGCCGGCAAAGACCTAATTTTCAGGTGTCACTACAGCAATATTATTAATAAACTAATCATAAAGAAAGGACGTGAAGTTATGCCTAGATGGGTTCCTCTTTTAGGTGGATTACTGGGCAGCACTACCTGCGGTTTACTGCTGTATGCGTTCAGCGTCTTTATTAAGCCACTGAGAGCGCAGTTTGGCTGGTCGGCGGCCGAGGTCCAGTTGGCCTATGCCATTGCTGTGCTGGTTTTCGGCCTGATGACTTTCCCGGCCGGCAAACTGAGCGACCGGTTCGGCCCCAGGCCGGTGGTCGTCATCGGCGGCGCTATCGTCGGTATCGGTTTCTTTCTCACTTCAACTATTAAGACACC
>CAYMJG010000060.1:0-14955 GCA_964390855.1 uncultured Eubacteriales bacterium
TTGCCGCACTGGTAGCATTTTTGCACAGGTTGTCCGCTCTCAATACCTATTTCTTCGATAAAATCCGCATTCTTTGTAATTGATTCACTTACATTAATTGTTTCCATAACAGACCCCTCTTTGCAGAAAAATCTTAACTAAAAGGGCAAATCCTCTTCGATCACTACGGCCGCATAAAAAATATATTCATTTTATCTTATGTGATGTCACTCACCTGCCATTCGCCAAAAAAAATAATATAAACCCAGGCAACACAACACTGCGCGCTTTAATCAAACCCAAGGGGCGCTGCAAAAACTGTAATTCTTTAATTGACTAATAAGTCAGATTAATTAGAGACCTGCTGATATTATAAAATGTTTAAGACGTTGTGTCCAGAGTAGTATTCCTACTAAAATGTGTGGCTATTATTGCCTACCCGGGGGATCGCGATAGGGCAGTATTGCTACATATCCTTACAATTATACTGCCCGCATGAATAAATGTAAATTCTTTTAATCGACAAAATTTGCCTTATATGTTAAAAAGGCAGACTAAAAAGCCTGCCATGAAGTATTACTTCCATATTCTCATCAGCCATGATCTCAAAAACGACGGAAGTTTCACAAAATATACACGCAAGGATAATCACATCCCTTCATTAGGTTAGCTGTTAATATATTATTTTAGGTCCTACCGGAATGTGCTTTTTTTTTGCTGCAATAATGTTCCATATATTAGTATCACGGCAAGTAATCCCTGTTATATTTCAGCCATTCAACAATTTTTTTAGAAATAAAATCCACGTCCCCTCTGATGTGACTCTTGACGGGCAGGGATGCAAGAAATTGCCTGCCATAGTTCCTATTGAGAAGTCGCCCGTCGAGGACAACCACACACCCGCTGTCCCTGCCGCTTCGGATCAGCCTGCCAAACCCCTGTTTGAAACGTATAATAGCCTGAGGCACGCTTAATAGTTTAAAACCGTCTTTGCCCTGTCTGGACAGATCCTCCAAGCGTGCTTCAATAATTGGTACGGAGGGTGAAGAAAAAGGCAATTTAACGATAATGACACAAGTAAGGGCGTTACCCGGCACATCGATTCCTTCCCAAAAACTCAATGAACCGAATAAAGCCGACCGGCCTCCTTCCCTGAACTCATCCAGCAAGCGCGACCTGCTGCCATCGATACCGTGGCCCAGCAGGCAGATATCGTGTGTTTCCAAAAGTGGTTTCAGCCTTCTGTAAGCCTCGCGGAGAATTCTGTGTGAGGTAAACAACACCAGCGCCCTGCCGCCGGTGGCTATGATCAATTTGTAAAGGGCGTTTTCGATTTTTTCCAGGTAAATATCATCGTCTACGGAGCCCTGCACAGGCAGATCGCGATTTATGCAAAGCATTGCCTGGTGGTCATATGAAAAAGGGGAACTAAAGCCGGCTTTTAAAAGCCTTTCTTCACTCAAATATTTTAGCCCGGTCCTCTCCATAATATGTTCGAAGTCCCCACCTATTGTAAGCGTTGCAGAAGTTAAGACAACAGTTTCCTTATTATTAAACAGGCGGTCAAATAATAGTGTCCCGACATCGACGGGGGCCGCGTTTAATGAGCAATCCCTATTTGCGGCGCGGGCACCGGCGCCCATATCCGCCCAGTAAACAAATCCCGTGTCGGCATTTTCTAATATGAAATACAGGTCGGCTGCCCAAGCCTCACCCGCCGCAACCATACCGGCGGTATCCCGCAGTGCTCCCGCCCATGCTTCGTCGGAGATTGACCAAATTTCCATGAGGCCGGCGCAGGCTTTTAGATCGCCTGCAAGTCTGCGCAGTTGCTGAACGCATCTCCTTCCGTTTTCTAAGAATAGTTCATACCCTTCAATTTCCAGGGGCAGCCTCGCGGATATTATGCCGTGACTATACCCGGTATCTATTGCGTTGCCGGAAACAATTTGATCAAGATGTTCAAAAAAATAACGCGTGCTTTCTAGCAGTGACAACCTGGTCTCCTGGGCGGTTTTGAGTAGTTCAAACCACCTTACGCCATCTGTTGGCGGCGCCTTTTCTGCATGTTTGGCCAGATCCCTGCCTGCCAACCACAGCCATCTGTTAAATGCTTTTTTATTGAATTGTATTCCCAGGTGGGCGGTCGCCGATTCCTCAATATGATGCGCTTCATCTATTATCAGGGGCCCGAATGCCGGAAGCACCCTGTTTTCAGCCTTAATATCGGAAAAAAGAAGTGAGTGGTTGGTGATGATCAGGTCTGCGTTTTCAGCGTTTCTTCTGGCCCTGTTAACAAAACAGTATTTCTGATAAGGGCAACGCGATCCCAAACAACCATCAGTTTCTCCACAGATGGTCAGCCAGCAGTCGCCTTCCGCCTGGATAGTGTTTAATTCGCTTCTGTCGCCTGTTTCGGTAGCGCAGAGCCATAACAGCACCCTGGCAAAAAAAGCTGACTCTTCCGGCCGGCGCGTGCCGTCCAATGCACTGAACCACCTGCGCAGGCAGATGTAATTCTGTCGCCCCTTGGCCAGCGCAGTATGAAAGGGTTCTCTAATCATTTTAGCGAGCATGGGGACATCTTTCAGCCATAACTGCTCCTGCAGGTTTATCGTGTGCGTGGCCACCAAAACTCTTTCTTTGTTTTTAACACCCCATAGTATCGCCGGCGCCAAATAAGCAATGGACTTACCGACGCCCGTCCCGGCCTCCATCAGCAAAAATTTGCCTTCATTAAGGGCGCGGGTGACCATGCATACCATTTTTTCCTGCTGGGGACGGTACTCATAGGCCGGAAGAGCATTGTCCAGCGGCCCGCCTTTGGCCAGTAGAGAAACCGCTTGATCTTGATCGAGTATTATTTTTTTTGCGGCGGTACCCTTAGCAGGCCTCGGATACTGTTTGTCCTTTTCCGTCACGGGACGCAGGTAAGACACGTGTGTTATCTTCCTGTCCGGAAATTTTTTTAAGGATTCTTTTACAAAATCATTCACTGGCACATGCCAGGCTGAATTTGCCTCATAAAGCAGTTTATTTAGTTGGAGCAAAATGCCCAGTTCAAGGCCCTCCAGCCTCCTCAGCAGCATAACCGTCAAACCGGCTGTTGCCAGTGCATCCTGCAGGGCCCTGTGACTGCCTCCGGTATCAATGCCCAGCCTTAAGCAAAGCGATGCCAGGCGGTAACTGGCGGCGCCGGGTACTGTGAGCCGCGCCAATTCAACCGTGTCGTAATGCGGGTTGTTAAAGGGAAGACCGCGCGCTGCTGATAGAAAGTCAAGATCAAAACGGATGTTATGCCCCACTATGGCGTCATTGCCTATATAATCAACTAGATCACCGATAACATCAGTAATCGGCGGAGCGCCGGCCAGAGCGCCGCCATCAATGCCGGTAAGTCTCTTAATTTTTAAAGGCAACTCCATGCCGGGATTAACCATGGTATGGTATTTCCCCGCAATTTCACCCTGCCGGACCCTGACCAGACCGATCTCGATGATTCTGTCTGTGATGGGATTCAGGCCGGTTGTTTCAAGGTCGCAAACCACATAATTCAGTTCCATTTTAAACCCCGCGTCGTAGAGGTTTTAGCAAACAACAATGAAAGCGGAATGGGGACACACCTTAGCCCGGCGCCGGTTTTAGCGCCCGCGGAATGTCCCCTGTTATTTAAAACATAGTATTCTAAACAGAATCCAAACCGGTTACTCCTCTTCCAGGACAGTGAGCTTGACCATTTTGTCGCCCTGTTTGATCCGGTCAACCACATCCATACCCTTGGTAACCTGTCCAAAAACAGTGTGTACACCGTCCAGGTGCGGAAAAGCATCATAGCAGATAAAAAACTGGCTGCCACCGGTATCCCTGCCGGCATGTGCCATTGAAAGCGAGCCGCGCAGGTGTTTATTGGGATTAATTTCACATTTAATTTTATAGCCCGGCCCGCCGGTGCCCCGGCCTTGCGGGCATCCGCCCTGGGCTACAAATCCCGGTATCACCCTGTGGAAGATCAGACCGTCATAAAAACTCTTGTTAATTAATGATGTGAAATTGTCCACCGTATTTGGCGCGTCCTTTTCGAATAGTTCAATTTCGATATTTCCTTTTTCAGTTTCTATTAACGCCTTTTTCAAAAAAGCACCTCATTTTTTTATAGTTCCAGGCTCTCGCCGGGATCGATTACGGCTACCTTGCTTGTGGTACTTGCTTCCACCTCTGATTTAAATTTCAAGGGGTCCTGGGCGATTAGTGGAAAAGTGTTGTAGTGCATGGGTATGACCAGGCCCGGCTTGAGCATTTTTACCGCCTCGAGCGCGTCCTCCGGACCCATTGTATAGTTGTCTCCAATGGGAATCAGGGCCAGATCTATCTTGTTCAGCCTGCCGATTAGTTCCATATCGCCGAAAAGGCCCGTATCACCTGCGTGGTAAATAGTTTTGCCGTCCAAGTTAATGATGAAGCCGCACGGTGTGCCCAAGTGTACTGGAAATTCCGCATGATACCCTGCACCATGCCAGGCGGGTGTTAGCTTAATTTTCACACCGTCAAAGACATGGCTGCCCCCGATATGCAGGCCGTGTGACTTCACCCCTTTTTTCGCACAGAAAATGGCCATTTCGTCAACGGAAACCACAGTAGCCCCGGTCTGTTTGGCGATTGGCAGCGTATCGCCAAAATGGTCCTCGTGCCCATGGGTGACCAGGATCAGATCTGCCTTTATGTCCTTTGGACTGTTTTTCGCCTTCGGGTTCCCGGTCAAAAAAGGGTCAATAACTATTTTTTTACTTCCTTCAATTAGAAATCCGGCCTGGCCCAAAAAGGTTACTCTCATTATCCCATCTCCTCCCTGTGTCATTTTATAAATTATACCCAAAAATTATTTTTATTTCACTCCTTTTCCAGGAATAAAACAAAAATTGCGCCGTCAAAGGCGCAATCACAGAGTCAAAAACAGATTTAAAAATATGACTATACCTCTTTTAAATCCGCAATAATCCAATTTATAATATTGTCTGAAGCGGTATAGGGATCAACATCCCTGTCCGCTACCTTTTCCAATAAATTGCTGACACGGCCCGGCCTGTTTACTTCTTCCCGGACATGCTGCTGCCAGCGGTGATTAACTATGTCAAGTGTTTCATTTTTGGTCCTCTCCCTACGTCTTTCGGCAAAGAAACCTTTTTCATCAAGATAGTTGCGGTGGCTGCCAATCGCTTCCAGCAGTTCAGCTATTCCTTCCCCTTTGTTCAAGTTGGAGGTAGGTTTTACAGGAGGCCGCCATTTTATATGGTCATCCTGCATATCCAGCATTAAATTTACCTCCAGTATCAGTGTGTCAGTGCCGGGCATATCGCATTTATTTATGGCAAAGACATCAGCTATTTCCATTATGCCGGCCTTCATGGACTGGATGCTGTCCCCGGCACCGGGGGTCAATACCACTACAGTAGTATCGGCAATGTACATGATATCCAGCTCTGACTGGCCTACCCCAACAGTTTCAATAATGATCCAATCCATTCCAAAGGCGTCCATCACCTTGACTACTTCTTTTGTGGTTTTGGCCAACCCCCCCAGGCTGCCTCTGGTAGCCATACTGCGGACAAAAACCCCGTTATCCATGGCATGTTCATTCATGCGAATGCGGTCCCCAAGGAAAGCACCGCCGGAAAAGGGGCTTGAAGGATCAACCGCAATGACTCCCACTGTTTGGTTGCGTTTCCTGATTTCACGCATGATGCTGTCAACCAAAGAACTCTTTCCCGCGCCAGGTGAACCGGTCAAGCCCAATATGTAGGCCCGTCCGGTATGTGGATGCAACTTGCGCAGAACATCCTCCTTACCAGGCAGGTCATCCTCAACCAGAGAAATAAGCCTGGCCAGCATCCGTTGCTCCCCGTCCCAAAATCCTTGTGGTATTTCTGCCAAAAATACACCCCCCAGTACAAATAATTAAAGCACTCCAAAAAGGTCAGAAAAATAAGTCTTTTTTATATATCTTCTTCGTAAAAATATTTTTTCCTTTAATGTAATTGATTTTTACTAATAAAAGACATAAATAAAAATATTTATATTCCCGGGAAGCCCACAAAATGAAATTTGTTTTATTTAAGTCCCTCCAGGTATTTTTCGGCAGCAAATGCGGCTGTGGCGCCGTCAGCAACGGCGGTTACCACCTGGCGAAGCAATTTCCGGCGTACATCACCGGCAGCGAAAATACCCTTCCGGGATGTCTGCATATGATCATCCGTAACTATGTAGCCTTTTTCGTCGGTTTCAGCCAAATCCTTCAATAAAAACGAATTAGGTTTATTGCCTACATATATGAATACCCCGTCGACACTTAGCAAAGTCATGCTGCTGTCGCGCACATCTTTGACCCTTATAGATTCAACAAGACTTTTTCCCAATATCTCATCTGCCACCCCATGCCAGATAAACTCAATTTTTTGATTTTGAAAAGACCTTTGCTGCAGTATTTTGGTTGCCCGCAATTCACCCCTGCGGTGAATAACAAAAACCTTTTCCGCGAACTTGGTTAGGAAAATGGCCTCTTCTATAGCAGCGTCACCGCCGCCGATAACGGCAACCCTCTTATTGCGGAAGAAAGCCCCATCACAGGTTGCGCAATAAGAAACCCCGCGGCCGATGAATTCCCTTTCACCTTTGACACCAAGCATCTGTGGTTGCGCGCCTGCGGCTAGTATGATTGCGCCGGTTATGATTTCACCGGCGCTGGTTTTCAAACAAAACCCGTTATCGCTGGTTTCAATTTTTTCAACGTCTGCCGATAAAATTTGGCAACCAAAACGCCCGGCCTGTTTTTCCATCTGGATCATCAGCTCCGGTCCGCTTATCCCCTCGCTGAAACCGGGGTAATTCTCTATCATATTGGTGCTGATAACGAGGCCGCCCGGGATTCCCCGCTCCAAAAGGACGGTGTCAATGGCTGCTCTTGACGCATATATCCCTGCTGTAAGTCCCGCGGGACCGCCTCCGATGATTACAAGATCCCTTTTATCCATATTTCAACCTCCGACTAGTAGAACCTATAATTTAAATATTAAACCGGTGTCACAAACCGCTTCAACCAGGCAGCGAACCCACAAAACATTATTTATTTACATATAACCTTCAGTATATCTTCCATAACCCTGTCAATATCCTTGTCTCCATCAATATTTCGAAGGAGTCCTTTTGCCCCGTAATAGTCGATCAGCGGCTTTGTATTTGCTTCGTATATATACTGACGGTTGTTTACCGCCGTTTCGTTGTCGTCACTGCGCTGGTAGAGTTCGCCACCGCAATTGTCGCAGATCCCCTCCTGCCGGGGCTTCTTAAAAATAACATGGTAGCTTGCTCCGCAGGAACGGCAGATGCGACGCCCTGTAGCCCGTTCAACCAGTTTTTCCCGCGGGACTACAATATTAATCACCCCGTCAAGGCTTAGCCCAATTGACTTGAGGGTTTCATCCAGTTCCTCAGCTTGTACAACATTCCTTGGAAAACCGTCCAGCAAAAAACCACATACACTATCAGGCTGGAAAAGCCTCTCTTTAACCATCCCTACAACAACAAAGTCGGGAACCAGTTCACCCTTGTCCATAAATTCCTTGGCCTTTAACCCCATTTCAGTACCTTCTTTAATAGCGGATCTGAACATGTCGCCCGTTGAGATGTGTGTTATACCCAGCTCTTTTACCAGCGCTTCAGCCTGGGTCCCCTTTCCTGCCCCGGGCGGTCCCATTATTAAAAGATTCACAAGCGATCCCTCACAAAATATTTTGATTGTTCCGAAAAACAAAACCATCTTATTATAACATGTAAATTTTTTCTCTGATAGTTAAAGACGCGAGTTTCCGAAACAAAGAAAGCAGTTATTCAATATATCTTTTGCAATTAACCTAAAAAAACCCGCGGAAAAACTTTTCCCGCGGGCTGTTTTAGTGTCAATGGTCGGGGCAACACGACTTGAACGTGCGACCTCACGGTCCCGAACCGTGCGCTCTACCAAACTGAGCTATGCCCCGTCGAACCTTAATAACGTAAAAATAATTTTGTCACAGTCCACTGAAAAAGTCAAGTATTAAAAGCAGTTGCAGTTGCAGTTGCCTCTGATCACTGCAAAAGGTTTAAACTAAAATATGTCGAAGATATATTATACATCACATTTTTTTAGGAGGGAAAGTAATTTGCCTGAATCCCAATCAAGCATGCTGTCAAATGCAATCCTTGTTGTTTATGTGCTAGTATCAATTGCCACAATGGTTTGGGTTATTAAGGACACACGGGGAAAAGGAAGACCCCTGTCGGAGACTGTAGGGTGGGCTATCTTTATGACACCGCCATTGTTTCCGTTGGCTATAGTCACATATCTTTTTTTCCGTAAAAAAAATTTCTTTGATTAAAAAGATATCAGATATTCATACCCTCAACAACAGGCTGCCTCGATAATGCGCGCGCTGCCAACCCGCCCCGCCGGCAACCCTTCCTGTTTTTCCTTCCTGTAATAGAAACGCAGTCAGGTCCGGGAATATCCAAAAGAAGAGACGCATATAGTTTCTTATTCTCCCGATCAACCTGTCCCGGCAGCTTTGAAGAAACACCTGAATATGCTATGATAAAAAAGGAAATAATACTAAATTAAGTAGGTGTGATTATTGCAAATTATTGCCCTGGTAGGGCCGAGCGGAACTGGTAAAAGCCACAGGGCGACAGCCATTGCCCACCAGCTTGGAGCGCAGGCGATTATTGATGACGGATTGTTGATTCAGGGAAACCGCATCCTCGCCGGATCAACGGCTAAACGGCAACCGACCAGAATTGGCGCGATTAAGTCTGCGCTCTTTCTGGAGGAAGATAAAGTTACTGAGATCAAAAAAGCCATTTTCGATCTGGCCCCTGATAAGATACTGATACTGGGCACATCCAAGGGGATGACGGAGAAGATAGCATCACGTCTTGGGTTGCCCGCTCCCTCTAAATTTTTAAACATCGAAGACGTCGCCAGCGAAAAAGAAATAAGAAAGGCCAAGTACCTTAGGACACAGTTCAGCAAGCATGTTATACCCGCCCCTACCCTGGAGGTAAAAAAAAGCTTTCCCGACACACTCGTCGATCCCTTGCAGGTGTTTTTAAGAAAAAGGGGTGCTTCCGGTAAAAAGGATTGGCTTGAACAATCAATCATTCGTCCCACGTTCACTCTGCATGGCAAACTATCCATTTCCAACCACGCCCTTGAGGCTATTGCCAGACATGCCGCAAAATCTGTTGCCGGGGTGAGCCAAGCCGGAAAAATAAATATACGCGTCGAGCAAGAGGGTGTTGTGACGGTTGATATTGCCCCGGTGCTGACCTACGGCTATCCTCTCCACATCATAGCCGCGGAAGTTCAGATGCGGATTATTACTGCCGTGGAGGAAATGACCGGGTTGCAGGTACAAATGGTTAATGTACAGGTAAAAGGGCTCAGTCTTGAGAAGGTTTCCGGGGCGACCGTTTAGGCCGCCCGGGTTTTAATAGCTGGTTGCGAAAACGTGGTTCCCAATCCTGGTGATCACCGGGAGTGTCCTGATCCATTTATCGCTGCTTATGTCAGGATTGTAGAAAAAGAGCGCCCCATTGCTGGGATCCTCCCCTGAAACTGCCTGCAGCGCCGCCTGCACAGCCTTTTCATCAGGTTCAAGGTTAATCGAACCGTCACCAACAGGGGAAAACTGATAGACTCGTTTACTCTTCTGGAAAACTACATCGTGTACTGTTTTGGGGAAATGTGGACTGGCAATCCTGTTTAAAACAACGGCGCCCACGGCTACCTGCCCTTCAAAGCTTTCGCCCCTGGCCTCCGCATGGATCAACTTTGCAAGAAGCATTATTTCTTCCCTGGACATTTTCTCCTGCAAAATGCCTTTGTTAAGAGAGGCCGCAACCGGCAGGCATTGTATTTCGCCGGCAGAGCTCAAGCTGGTCTGCAAGTGGTTGGCTTTCATTAGTTCTTCGAGCGCCATGCGATATTCCGAGGCAATATCATAGAGGGTATCCCCATTGCGGACAGTGTGTTTAACCATAGTGGACCCAAAGCAATTTACATATGTGTTTTCCTTGATCTGTGAGCACTCGCCGGGCGGCACAAACACACCCTGGGCAAACACAAATGATGCCATTAACACAAATTTTAAAATGCTTCTGAGAACCAGTTTTTTCATATTTCCTCCTTTCCGGATATCAGAGAGTATTTTTGCACAACGAAATTTAAATATACATACATTTTTATCCTGTTGATATAGTATCCGCATATTGTTGAATAAAATACCACCCCGCTTCCAGGGTGGTATTTTGCATGTATTGCAGCTATTAATATCTGATGTCCTTTTCCTTTCGCCGCACAGCTCGTATATCAATGTCAACCGTTAAACGGTAGGGGCTGCACATTTCCAGTAACCTGGAGGTGGTCCTTTCCCCCAGGTATTCTGTAATCTCATCGAGTTTAATGTTTGTGGTAACAATAATAGGCATCCGCTGGTTCAGGCGATAATTAATAATAGAATATATCTTGTTTCTTGTCCACTCAGTGTAGTTATGCGCGCCCAGGTCGTCAAACACCAGCAGGGGCACCTGCCTGGCGGTATCCAGCAGTTGAGACTCAGAGGCCTGATCCGGGCTGCGGCCCGGTTCATAGGTCGAACGAATCCTGTCCAGGAAGTCCGGCACCTCCACAAAAAGCGTCAATAACCCCTGTTTTATTAATGCGTTGGCAATACTGCAGGCCAGATAGGTTTTGCCGCTGCCGACCTTGCCTGTGAATAGCAGCCCGTCTGTTCCGGGATCCTTTAAAATTCTTTTAATAAAACCCCCCGCGGCTTTATGGGCAATCTTCGCCAGCTCTAAACTGGAAAGCCCTGTTTCAGGATCAATAAAATTTTTAGCGTAATATTTAAAGTTAAATCTCTCAAGCGAACAATCAACAAAATTTACCGGCAGGTTGGCGTGTCCGGCCAGGTTTTTTAATGATGACCGTTTTACACAACTGCAGGGCACAGCTTCCTCATCATTTAGAATAACAATGCCCCGGTCTCCACAAAATTCACAAGCCACGCCAATCATACCCGCCTTTCCAAAACACTATGCTTTATTATACAGCGATCTAATAAAGGCTTTTTCTTTTGAATCCTTCCCAACGGCCGGTGGATTCTTTGCCGTGCCCTGTCTGGTCTTCAAGGAACCCCCGGCTGAGCGGCGCCTCAAAAAATCCTTGTCATACTCTGCAATATCTTCGAGGGTTTGCAGGTTGTTCTTTTTCCATTCCATCAAGATGCTGTTAATATATTTAAAATTGTGTTTGCCCAGCAGTACAGCCCTTTTCAAAGCCTCGACCACCAGGTGCGGCGCCGTTTCCCCCGCCCATAGCTGGATTTGATCTATCTCAAAGGGAGAAAGGGGCCTGCCAAATTCTTTTTCGAAGGTGGAAATTAATTCCGTTGATTTGTCACACAAATTGCTTCCTGGAAAACCATTTTCCAGGGTAACCGCCTTAATCAAGTCTTCAGATTCAGCAATTTCTCTGGCCCTGGTACTGGCCCATACATCTGAAACCTTCAGGAAAAGCGGCTCAAAGTCATACCCCGCAAATATCGTGTCGTTTATTTTATCGTAGTATTCGCTAACAGTGATAATTTCTTTTTCCAGCAAGTCAACCAGTTCCTTTTCAATTTTTGCGGCACTTGACTCCATCACCTCGGCGATAGCCTCCGGTGTCGGGTAGTAATTCTCTTCTTCCACCTTAAATCTAATTAAATGAACCAGCAGTATCATTTGAAAATCAGTAATGCCAATACGGCTGTACACCTTAATAAGTATACTGGGAATAAAGGTGAATCCCTCCAGTACCAGGTCCGCCCCAAAGGTAGCGGTTATGTTAACCCTGTGATCGCATTTAATAATATTGCTTTTTAAATTTCTAGTCATCCGGCCAGCCTCATCCTCTTGTCATGTTCATTGTGATAATTAGTAATTCAACCTGATCTTTCCTTCTTCCTGCCTCCCGCCTGAAAAACAAAAATGGCCTTGCGGCCAGGTAAACCAGTATAAATTGGAATGCGGAACCATTATTTTACTGCATCTACTATTTCTTCCCTAAGCCCTTTATATTTATTTAGCCAACAGAGTCGTTCAGCGCGAAGTTTTGCCACGCGGTTCCGGTAATCTGTTTGCTCAAAATAATCCAGCGGGTTGTAACCGGCTATGTCGATTTCAGGCATCTCCACCGGTATCTGATAGTGCCAGTCGGGATCGACGGCCCACCTGATGTCACCTTTGGCGATGTGTTTCATCAAAGCGGTAGAAATTTTAATAGAGACCTTTTCGCCCGGCTTTTTCCCGCCCTTGCCAACGCTGCCGGTGTTCAACAGGTAGCACTCAATATCAGGATTTTTCCTAAGGATATCCAGCAGTCTATTTCCCTCTTCGGCTTCCTTACCGATCATAAACGGGTTTGTCCCCACTTCGCGTTTGGATTCGCCGGCCCGTGTCGGGTCGCCGGCGGAGGTCTCAATTGACTCTCCCAGCATGAAATATGCCGCTGCTTGTTCCGGGTTTAATTTTGCCACAGCTGGAATAATGTCGTCCCTTCTGGTAATGAATACTATCCTGTTTGCCTTGTCAAGATCTATCCTATCGTCTGTGTTGGCCACTTCGGACCTTTTTATCACTGTCCGGCCATTTGTGGTCAGATCAGGGTTGCTGAAGTCAACAGTGCCGTCTTCGTAGACTTTGACGTTTTCCAGGATAGCATTGGGGGATGTGGCAGCGTCATATAAAACCTTCTGGGTTTGTTCCAGCCCCTCTGTTTTAATGTAGAAGCCGTTTTCCGTGCCGTAGCAGTACCCCCTTTCGTCCATCATTACCATATCGTCCTGCCTGATAAAAACCCTTTCCTCACCAGTTAGTCCGTGATCGTGAATGGTCAGGGTGGTTTTGCCTGTCCCGCTCAAACCAAACATTATAAAGCCAATATCCTCCAGGGTATCTTTAGCGGTGCGGACTCTGAGTACCTTGCTGCCCGCGTGAAAGCCTATGCCGCCCCTTTTCTTCCACATATATAAGGCCATTCTCAGAAATGATTTTTTTACCTCACCATAATAATCACTGCCAAGGACAAAGGTTATACCTGCTTCAGGATGAACAAAAATAACCCGCTCAGGCCACTCCGGTACATGCACGCTGATCAATTCCGGCTCAGGCTTGGCCGGGTTGGGCGCAAAAAGCATCTCGTGCATCATCAGAGGCAAACGGGCGTACTCCTTTGTGACATATAACCTGCAGTTCAAATTAAACTGGGGGTTATTACCCATTTGGCGGGTCAAGCTGATTACTTCTTTTTTTCTCAGGTACTCATAAACCCTCGATGCTATTTCTTTTTCTTTCGACAGCGGTATTCCGTGTTGATCCACCCCCAGGTAGCCGCCGTCAAGTATGTATGTGCTTTTTGCGCTGCGGCTCCTTACTTTTGATATGAAACTGGCGCTCCCGTAACGTGTTGTTTTTTCTTCCGCGGCAGCCATTTCCCTCAACTGTTTTAAGCTCGGATTAACAATCATTTTGGCGGCCTGAAACGGCTGAATAAACGGATGCATAATTAACTCCCCCCCCCAGTAATAAAATGCAGCGTATACAGCATTTTGATTTTTAGCATTATGAATCCAGTATACAGCATTTTTAATTAAATACAATGCCGTTTAAAACGCATAAATACCCATTCGGATGTCTTTTTTGACCGTTCAGAAATGTATTAAAACATAATAAATATGTCTTTTATAAATTAAAAGCGCCATGGGCAGTCTAAGGGATAGAGAACAGGAGGTATTTTGTCTATGGCGCTAAAGGTAGGAATTAACGGTTTTGGCCGGATCGGCAGGAATGTGTTCAGAGCGGCAATGGAAAGTGACGAAGTAGAAATTGTGGCTGTTAATGATCTTACCAATGCCTGTACCCTGGCTCACCTGTTGGAGTATGACTCCGTGCACGGCACGCTCGATGCTGAGATTTACGCCAATGAGGAGCGGGAATTTATAGTAAACGGCAAAGATATCAAGGCTTTCGCCATACAGGATCCCGGCGCCATACCATGGGGTGATTATGGTGTTCAGGTGGTGGTCGAATCCACCGGCCGTTTTACCAAACGTGAAGGGGCCGAAAAACATATGAACGGCGGCGCCAAAAAGGTGCTGATTAGCGCGCCGGCCAAAAATGAGGACATAACAATAGTTATGGGCGTTAACGAGGATAAATACGACCCGGCAAAGCACTCTGTCATCTCAAACGCTTCATGCACAACAAATGGCCTGGCTCCCGTTGTCAAGGTTATACATGAAAATTTCGGTGTTGTCCGGGGCCTGATGACAACAGTTCACTCATACACCAACGATCAGCAGATATTGGATCTGCCGCACAAGGACCTGCGGCGGGCCAGAGCGGCAGCGATGTCTATTATCCCGACAACAACAGGGGCGGCAAAATCGGTGGCCCTGGTCATCCCCGAACTGGAGGGAAAATTAAACGGGTTGTCCATACGTGTCCCGACTCCTAACGTCTCTATTGTAGATTTGGTTGTGGAACTGGCCAGGCCGGCCCCTGTTGAGGAAATAAATAGCGAACTAAAAAATGCCGCCACAGGGCCATTAAAAGGCATTCTGCAGTTTTGTGAAAAGCCGCTGGTGTCACGCGATTTCAACGGTAACCCTCACTCCTCAATTGTAGACAGCTTATCAACAATGGTTATAGACGGCGCCCTGGCCAAAATTGTGGCCTGGTACGACAACGAGTGGGGCTATTCCAACAGGGTTGTAGATCTTGCCGCCTATATCGGCAGGCGCGGGCTATAAAACGGGATAAATATTTTTTTGTATAATATTTTTTTAAACGGTGCATAATATGGGTACTCCGCTTTGGTGAGTTCTATCTCTCCCCGTCCAGCACAAG
>CAYMJG010000061.1:0-14726 GCA_964390855.1 uncultured Eubacteriales bacterium
GCCCGACCTACAAGGTATTCCTTTGGGGTCGGAGAAATGTCCCCGGTGGAATGGGGACAGGCCTCTGTTTTGCGGGGGGACTGTTGGTGGGAGAAACAAATGACAGAGGAATGGGGACATCTCTCAACATGTAGGTGCGGCTTTAGCCGCACGCTTTTGTCGGGCTGAAGCCCGACCTACAAGGTATTCCTTTGGGGTCGAGGAATGTCCCCAATGTCGAGGAATGTCGCCGATGTGGAGAAATGTCCCCGATGTGGGGGAATGTCGCCGGTGTGGGGGAATGTCGCCGGTGTCGGGGAGCATCACTGGTTGGGAATCGTTGCGCGACGCTGTGACGGAGGGCGCTTTGTGGGGAGGGCTTGTGTTTAGTGGGGTGCGGCGGCGTTTTGTCCGGACACAAAGCCGGAAGACCAGGCCCACTGGAGGTTGTAACCCCCGCAGTCACCGTCGATGTCAATTACTTCACCGGCAAAATATAGGTTTGGAACAATTTTAGACTCCAGGGTATCCCCATTGATCTGCGATACATCCACACCGCCGGCGGTAACCTGGGCCGCCGGCCACGAGGTGCTTCCTTTGATCAGGAAACGCCAGTCCTGCAGGATGTTGGCAATATCCCTGCACTCACCGGGGCTGACCCGGCCGGCAGGTTTTTTAATGTCCGCGATCCCCGCTTCCCTTAATATCACCGGAATCAGCCTTTTATTAATATAGCCCACGAAACTGAATACCAGTTCTTTTTCCGGGCCGGCGGCGAAACGTTTGTTCAAATAGCGCACCAGTTCTTCCCGGTCGCATGTGTTAATCAGCGTCAGCTTCAGCCAGGCTGCTTGACCCTTTTGCAGGCATTCCCCGGCTTTGCGGCTGAGAGCCAGCACCGGAGGCCCGGAGGCGCCGTATTCTGTAAACAGTATTTCCCCCGAGGCTTTCCCAACGCTCTCGTTGTTTGCCACTATCCCGGCCTCCCCGGTAAACTTAACCCCCTGGATCTGCTTAAAAAATGCGGCCGCCAGCTTCAGTTGGACTAGGGCCGGAAAAGGCTCGACAATGCTGTGGCCGAGGCTTTTGGCCAGGGCATAACCGCTGCCGTTCGATCCCAGGTTTGGCGCCGCCTTGCCGCCGGTGGCCAGGATAACCCGATCGGCCGGCAATTCCTCCCCGTTCTGAAAACCTATTAGAAACCGCCGCTCCTTGATCCTAATACTGCTGACCGCAGCCTCGCATAGGGTTTGCACCCCAACCCGGTCAAGCTCGTAGCGCAAAACGTCCAGCACGCTGGAGGCCTGATCCGAAACGGGAAAAACCTTCCCCCCCTCTTCGACCTTGTGGGCCACGCCCAACCGTTCGAAAAAACCAATGGTTTTTCCCACATCAAATTTTGCCAGCGCCCCCCCGGCAAACACCGGGTTTTTCCCGTGGTAGCCGGCCTCGCTCAAGTTAACATTGGTCAGATTGCACCGCCCGTTGCCGGTGGCCAGTATCTTTTTTCCCACCCTGGCGTTCTTCTCCAGGATAGTGACATCAGCGCCTTTATATGAGGCGGCGATAGCGGCCATTATGCCTGCCGCGCCGCCGCCGACAACGGCGACCTTTACTTTTGAATTACCCGCCATCACCAGGCTCCTTCATTTCATTTAATCGGATTGTCCTATTATTATATACCAATAGCCCCTGTAATTTATTAACAAGCTCCCCGGGTAACCATTCATTTTGCAGATTCATATTATGAGGTGAGGCTGACAGGTGTCTTTTATAGCTTTAGCGCTACTGCAAAAAATAATAATTGGGAGGTTGTGTTATGGATACCAAGGCTGAACAAGCCGGTGCGCCCAGCTTCGGCAACTGGGCCCTAGTCCTCTTTCTGATCCTGATTCTTCTCGCCTTCGGGATTGCCTTCTTCTTCGCCTGAGTCTATACTTTAGTAACACCCGAGTAATAGATGGCCATCACCTGGCCGTCTGTTTTTTATTGTTATTTTTGGACAGGATATGCTAGACTACTAATAACTATCCAACCCGGCCGGGGGGTATCTATCATCCCGGTTAATCCGAATATAGAACAGGTGAAAATATTGAGAAGAAAACATGGCCTGGCGCAGGATCCCGCCTGCGAACAATCCGGCGGACACTCCGGCGTACAGCGCGGAGGGACTGCAACGACCCCGGATTCAGCAAAGGGCGGAAAAGCGCCGGAAAAACGCACATGGCTGCAGATGGCCCGTAATACACTGGATGCCTTGAAACAACCTTTTTTTATACCCGCAAAGCTGGCCATGGACATCGACGCCTTTTATTACGCCGCGGATAATTTGGCGGTCCGGGCGGAATTCGCGGGGAAAGAGTATTACTGCCTGCGCCGGGAATTTCCCGGTGAGGTCCTGGTAGAGCAACTTGGCGATATCTCTGACCGCTACTTTGCCCCGCCTTACGCGGCCAGCGCGCCCGGCTTTCTTAAGGAAAATTCTCTGGTTGAAAATGAGGCGGCAGCCGCCCTTGGCCTGGACCTGGACGGGCTGGCCGGCCTGGTTGAGGCCGGAGATCTAAAATATTTCCTGCTCGATGAAGGAAAAAGATTTTGGCGATCTGACATTGAAGACCTAAAAAAAGCCGGGGACAAGCTAAGAAATATTGCCAGAAGATATGAAAAGCTCGGAAAAAATGAAGCCGCGATCTTTCTCGGTATCAACTCCGGCGAGCTCCAGCGGCTGGTTGAAGAAGGAAGGCTGGCTGCCGTCCCGTATGAAAAGGTCAACAGCCGCAATCCGGCTCTCCTTTTCCGGCGCAGTGACCTGGAAGGGCTGCGCGCTTCCATGCCGGGTATTGTTTCCGGTTGGGGCGCAGCCGGGGAGCAAGCCCCTTTGGGGGACCGGGACACGCGCGGGCAGGCTAAAAAAAAGCCGGCGCGCAGGCAGGAAGCCAACGTTTTACCGGCAGGCAAACTGAGCCTGGATGATTTTCAGATTGAAGCTACCGAAGCTTTGCGTGAGGGGCTCTCCGTACTTGTCTCAGCCCCTACCGGCAACGGTAAAACCCTGGTGGCGGAAATACTGGCCCGGGACGTGATGTCGCAGGGGCTGGGGATGATCTACACCTCACCTTTAAAAGCCCTTTCCAACCAAAAATATAGGGACTTTATGGAACTGTTCGGGGATGATTCCGTAGGTCTGGTCACCGGTGACATCAGCATTAATCCGGGGGCGCCGATGCTGATTATGACCACGGAGATCTTTAGAAACTGGTGCCTCAGTGAGCCGGAACAGCTGCAAAAGACTTCTTACGTGGTATTTGACGAAATCCATTATCTGGACGACGCGGAACGCGGCACCACCTGGGAAGAAAGCATATTGTTCGCCCCTCCCCACGTTAAAATTTTGGGTCTTTCCGCCACTGTGCCCAATGTGGATGAAATGGCCGACTGGATTAGTTCCATTCGCGGCGGAAATGTGGTTGTCATTCTGGAGAAAAGAAGAACGGTGCCTCTGGCGGTCCGCTGGCTTACGCCCGGCGGGCGCATTGTTAAGGAAAAGGAGGCCCACGGAGAGATTGAAGACCTGGCCGAGTATTCTAAGACCTTGCGCAGCAGGAAATATTGGAATAAAACCCAGGCCGCGGAACTGCCGGAATTGTCCTGCAGCGAAATAACCGGGCTAATCCAGGACAAACTTCCCGCCCTGTTTTTTGTTTTTAGCCGGGGCAGGACGGAAGTCCTGGCCCAGGAACTGGGCCACGAATGGGATTTCCTTGACAACCGGGAAAAAAGGCTGGTGGGAAAACAGATTAAAGAGGCGGAGGCGGAGCACCCCGGAACATTCAGCGGCCCGGGCTGGCGGAAACTGCAACGGCTTTTGTACCAGGGCATCGGCTATCACCACGCCGGGCTTCTGCCCCCGGTAAAATACCTTGTAGAGAAACTCTATGCCAAAAGGATGCTGTGGGTGGTTTTCTGTACGGAGACATTTGCCGCGGGCGTGAATTTTCCCGCCGCCAGCGCTGTTTTCGACTCTACTAGAAAATGGGACGGCCATGACTTCCGGATCCTGCTAAACAGAGAGTTTTTCCAGATTGCCGGCCGCGCCGGGCGGCGCGGGTTCGACCAGGCCGGTCATGTTTATGTCCGTATTGACAGCCGTTTTCCCGAGCAAACAGGCTTTTTTCAGGAAAAAGGGGTGGAGCCGGTCACCGGCAGGCTGACCATTTCACCCAATACCGTACTGAGCCTGCTTTGTTATAAAACAGATGACGAAATACAACATTTTTTAAATGGTAACTTCAGGATGCATCAGCTTAAAAAAAGAAAGGACAGCCTTGCACTGGAAATCAAAATAGTTGAGGACAATATTTCAGAACTGTCCGTATGCCCCGACTGCCAGACGCTGTCCTGCCCCCTGGAACGGACGAAAGCCCGCAGGCAGTTGAAGCGGCTGCGCTGGAAAGGGAAATACAAGGAAAGGAATGCGCTGCAGAAAAAACTGTCTTCCTTTCCTCCCAAAAAATGCCGGGATCCTGAAAATTGCCGGGCATCATTTGAAAAGCTAAAACATTCGCAAAATTTTTTGCGCCTGTTGAAGGAAGAACACGATGTTGTTTCGGAAAACGCCAGATCTATTTTTAATGAGTATAAGGAAGTGCGCAACCTTCTGGAAGAACTAGGATATATGAAGGGACGCGAATTCTATCCGCGGGGCAAATTTGCGCTGGAGCTGCACGTGCAAGAAATACTGGTTACTGAACTTGCTTTTTCAGGTTTGCTGGAAGACGGCGATCCGGCTGAGGTTGCCGCCGTCATGGCCGGCGTGGAATACATACCGGGCAAGAACACCCAGGTGGCCGCGCTGGAGCTGCCCGCGCTGCATGAAACCTCTTTAATCAGGCGCAATCTTTTGAAAATGGGCGTGCCCGAGAGGTTCTGCATCTGGTCCGCCCTGCCCGGCGCATTGGCCTACGCCTGGTATAACGGCGCCGGCTTTAATGAACTTATGGAGATGTCTTCACTGCAGCCGGGTGATATATTTTCGCTCTTCAGAAGGGAAATTGACCTGCTGCGCCAGGTGGAGCGCGCCGCCGCGGGCAACCCCGGCCTGGTTGAAAGGCTGCAGGCCATCAGGACCCGCCTGGACCGCGACGAAATAGCCCTGAGCTTCTGATTCGGTTGCCGGTTGCCGGATGTGCGGCCGATGCCGCAGCGGCAGTTAAACCGGCTGTCCGCTAAAGGGGGCCTGGCTGATCAGGCATTTTTCGCCGAAGATTTGTTTGTAGCGTTGGCAGGCCTGCTTGTTGGGGTTGATTACTATTATCTCCCTGTCCCGATCCGCTGTGTTTAACGCCCGTTTTATGGTGGCAATAATCGAGGTGTCGGCCGGATCAAGAGAATAGCCGATGATCACCAGGCGGCGGGCCCGGCTGATGGCGCCCCCCGCGCTGTCCCAGATATTCTGCAGCCTGCTTATTTCATAAGACTTATACAGGGTGGGCGCAATAATCACCGCCTGGCTGTTTTCTTCCCGGCAGTTCAGGCAGGGCACGGTGTTGTCCCCCTGAAACAAGAGGTGCGCCACTTTTTCCTGATGTTCCGATATTTCGCCGCAGAGGGGACACAAGGACCAGTTCAGTGAACCGTGCAGCTTGTAGAGGGGAACCTTCTCACGGGACGCCAGGTGATCGCTGTGCCGGCCATAAAAACCGTATTCGGGTTTATAACCGGCGGCCCTGATCGCTTTATCCAGGACAATGTCATAATTCATTGAGATAAACGCCGGCAGCTCATTTTCTTTTTTTATTACACCGGCGACAAACGACTGGTGTATCCCCTGTTGCGGGGGCAGGGACCTGTCCAGGGTCATGCTAATTAGTTTTACCAGGGCCTTCTTCAGGTCATGCAGCCGGAATCTGGGAAAACGCCTGGAAAAGGCCTGGTTGTGCAGCAGGTACCAATCGACTATATTGAATATTTCGTCAATGCCCGGGTAGCTGTCCAGGTCTTCGCCACAGCTGATTTTGCTGCTGTAACCATAAAAGTGTTCGAGGTATTCCCAAACTATCTCCAAGTCCGGGTCATGGTCCTCCTCTTTAAAATAACGGTAGGCCAGGCGCAGAAAGTTGCGCACAACAGGCGCGCCTTCCGCTGCGGATGCACCCGCGCCAAAGATATAAACTGTCTGCAAATCGCCAGCCCCCCAAAAAGGATTGCCAAACCTTATATCGATTCTATCCAATCCCCCCGATTTAATATCAAGTCATAAAAAAAGACGGCCGTTAATATATAGAATTGTAAGAAACATTTGCCAAAGCCGGGGTGTGTTCACATGCATGACTTATCCCAGTTTCTTGCAATTTCCGATAACTTGCAAGAGTTAACCGGACAGGTTTATAAACCCCTTCTGGCTGTCCTCGGCCCTTTTAACGCGGGCAAGTCCACACTGATCAACGGCCTGCTCGGTTGTCAGGCCAGCCCTGTGGGAATTATGCCCACAACCTCCCGTCCCGTTTACTTTGACTACGGAAGTTCTTTTAAGGCCACCGTATATGACCGGCGCAAAGAAACATTTTTGCGGCCGGCGGATCTGTACTCCTTTCTCGCCGCGGATCGGGCTTGCGGCGGCCGGGTTGAGATTGAGATCCCATCGCCTATTTTAAAAAAATGCCGTCTTTTGGACACCCCCGGTATAGATTCCCCCGACAGGGAATCATTAAATATCTCCAGGGAGGCCGCCAAAAAAGCCGACAAGATCATTTATCTTTTCCACCAGAGGGGCATTGATCAGGTCAGCCGGCTGTTTTTATATGAATTGGCCACCTGCTGGAAAACAAAACAGCTTGATCATCTCTCTTTTTGGCTGAACTGCAACCTGGGCCGCAGCGACGGCGCCTCGCTGGAAACAACACGGGCCGCCCTCAGGGAAATTTTTTTGTTTCCGGTGAAGATTTACGCGATTAACACTGCGGTGCGGGAAAACATTGAGACACTGCGCCTTTTTCTGGAGGTGCGGCTGGCTAAAGAAAATTTCCGGCAGGCTGCGGTGGAAATTAGAAAAATAGATGCCGGCCTGCCGCGCAAATTAAAAAAAATCGACTCGATTAAGAATGAAACGCTTTTTCTGGATGGATTTTGGGAGATCCAGCAAGTAAGCCGGACGATTTTGGAAGCCGGGCGGCTGATCCATGCGGCGCCCTCTTTTGTCCGGGAACTGGACCACAGGCTGGCGGGAATGAGCGCGGCAAACCTTGCGGCGGTGGAAAAAAGAGCCGGCGGCGCGGCATACCGCCCCCGCCCGCAGACAATTAGAGGGAACCGCAAAATTATTGAGGGCCTAATCGGGCAACTGGCAAACGATCCTGTTGTTAAAGATTACATCGATCAGCGAAAACTGGCGCAGATCCGCCGTTTAATCACTTCTGAACGCTTCACGGCAGTGGTTGCCGGCGGTTTTTCAACCGGCAAGTCGACCTTCATCAACGCCCTGCTAAAGGACGACCTGCTGCCTGCCGCTGACGGCCCGACGACGTCGGTGGTTACCAGGATAACACAGGGCGATGTTAAAAAGGCCATCGTCCGCACGCCCCTGCAAACAACCGTGCGGATCTACGAACAGGTTGGGAACAAGGCCGTCTTGAACGGGGCCGCGCTGGAGGCGCTGGAAAGGTGGATGACAGCGGACGGATCAGCCATATCACAGCTGGAGGCCCTGATCGACGGGAATTTTGAGGTTGTTGACCGGCGACGGGCGGCGGGGCTGATCAAGAATACCAGGGAGGTATTTGCCGCCGGCGCCTTTGCCGCGACCGGGCGCACGTCCCCTCCTTCCATTTACAGGCGCCTGCCGGTCAAGGCGCTGCGGGGCAAAGGGGCGCCGCAAAAAATCAGGGTAACATTCCAAAACCCGGGCGCCAGGGAATACAACATCCAGGAGCCGCAAGCCCTGCGGGCTTTCCGGGACGCCCAGGGGCCGGACTGGGCATTCCGCATCGAGGAAGTGGAAATCCAGCACCCCGCGGAATTTCTTGAACTGGCCACCCTTGTTGACACACCCGGCCTGGATTGGATCCACGCGCACCACCATAAAAAAATATCACTGGCCATAAAAAACAGTGACGCCTGCCTGGTATTCCTGAACGCCAGGCACATCCTGAACAACGTTGAAAGGGACAATTTTGCCTCCTTGTTCCAGCTTCGGGAAACCGGCCATGAGGTGAAAAGAGGTTTACTAGGAAACAGTGAAAGGTTCTTCTACGTGATCAGCTTTGCCGATACCCTTAGCGCGGCGCAGCGGGAGGCGGTTTACAACTATGTTATGGGCTTCCTGAAAAAAACAACCGGCCCGAAAATATTCATGATCTCCGGCCTCAAGGGTCTTAACGGCACTGAAAGCGGGATTAAGGGCCTTTTAAAAAGCCTGGAACAGGTCATCTTGAAATATCGCGGCAGGGAATTTTTCCTGGACAGGCTAGACGACCTATATGACATGCTTGAAGCGGCCACGGAAAAAATAAACGGTTTATCGCAACCGGGAGAGCCGGCCCCCGGGGAAAGAACGCTGCGCGCCGCCCTGAAGGGTTTAAGGGAATACAGGTTGCTGGTAAAAAGCGCGAGAAACACAGTTTATGAAACCGGGAGGTTTGAAATTAGTGGAAAACGCGAGACATTTGGACGAGCGGCTGAGGAGGATTATACGCGAGATCGGCATCCGGACCGGCGGGGAAATTAATAAAAGCCTGCTGGGCGATTTTGAACAAAGTACCCGGGGCATCCTGGAAGACCACTACCGGCGGGAAACCGCCCGGTTCCTGGCACTGTTTAAAAACGCCGTTGATCAAATTTAATTTAAAGAAGGGGGTGTGAACTGTGGAAAACAAGGAAAACCGGACTGCTATCGAAAAAACAGGGGACGAGTTGGTGCAGAAAATGCTGGGTGATATTCTCCTGGGGCTTAAAGCGAAAATGGTCCAGCCGGTTATTAACGGAAACGCTAAAATAGCCTCCCGCCTGGAAGAATTAGAGGCCGGCAACCAGGTGAGAATCACGGAAATACTGGCCAGGTTGGATACGCTGGAAGGAGAGGTGCAAAAGTTGCCCCTGGTGATCCTTACAGCCATCAGAGACGCCATTAATCAGGCCGGCGGGGTAATTCAAGATGAAAACTGAAAAGCCGCGCGAGCACTCCGAACTGGTCGGGTCGCTGGCATCGGCCATACACAAAAATATGAACAGGGAAATACGTCAGGCAGTCCACCGTCTGGCGGCGTTGGAAAAAGAACTGGCCCGGTTGGAGAGATCCGGCCGGGTGACCCGGTTTTTAGCCTTCACCCTGGCGGCCGGCGCCGTTCTTCTGTCCCTGGTATTATTCCATCTAATATCCCGATGATCTTTTTCAATAGGTCAATGCCCGGATCCTGCCGCGGTTTCAATGGCAGTCCATCGGGAATACCTTTGTTTGATCATCCAGCACGCTGATTTCCTGTTGCAAGGCATTTATTCTTTCATTGAACGCCCTGGCCGCATCACCGTTTAAACAGTTGTCCCCAGCGTATGCGGCCAGGGACTTCATTTCCCGCAATTTGGCTTCGATCTCCGCCAGGGCGGCCATTCTCTGTTCCACCCACTCCAGCTTCTTTTGCAGGTAATATTCACTATATTTAATGGTAATCATCCCTTGCGCCTTTCTACCCGCCTTTTTTCCCCCGGTCATTTCTCATCAAAGCGTAGACAAACGCGCTCGCTCCGGAAATAATCAGCACCCTGACGATAAAACTCATCGTTTCCGCCTTGAACCTTGATTTTTCTTCCTTCAGCTTCACGGCGGGATCCGATTTTAAATCTATATAAGTGCCCTTGGTCTCAAACAGGACCAGTTGCTTTTCCAGCTTCGCCATTCTTTCCTCGTGTTTTGATATGCCGCTCATAAAGCCGACAACTTGAATGGCAAGAAAAGCCAGGGCAAATAAAATTAGAAGGTTACGCGGGTTATTCACCAAATAATCCCCTTTTTCAGTCTTCCGTTTTTGGCATAGACCGTCCACTTATTCTTTATACTATTGTCTAAAAATATCTATGGAAATAGTTAAATTATTTGCCTCTCATTCAAATTATAAACCACATTTATACATAACACAATCAATAGCATTTTTTCATTTGAGAACAATTTTTATATGGTATAATTATCCTGACAAAAACGGTTGGAATACTTAAATAATATAACATTAAGGGGGCTGGTAGTATTGGCGGATATTAACCCGCAAATTTTCCGGCAATATGACATCCGCGGGGTGGCGGAAAAGGATCTGCAGGACGAAACAATCGAGCTGCTGGGAAAAGCTTTTGGCGCCTATGTAAAAAAATCGGGAACAAAACAGGTATTGACCGGCAGGGACAACCGCCTTAGTTCAAACCGGCTGCAGCAAGCGATAAACAGGGGGCTGTTGTCCGTCGGCTGTGATGTCGTTGATCTGGGCCTGGTGGTCACGCCGGTCCTGTATTTTGCCCGCATCCATTATGGCATAGACGGCGGGGTGATGGTTACCGGCAGCCACAACCCGCCCCAGGACAACGGCTTCAAGCTGGCCCTGGGGGACGGCACCATCTATGGTGAGGAAATCCAGAAACTAAGGGAAATGATGGTTGGCGGCACATTCCCTGCCGGGCTGGGCAGCCTGGAAAAACGGGACGCGCTGCCCCATTACCTGGCCATGCTGAAAGAAAAAATAACGCTGGGCCCGCGCCGGTTGAAGGTAGTGGTGGACTGCGGCAACGGCACCGCTTCCCTGCTTGCCGTGCAGGTTCTGGAAAACTGGGGTTGCGCGGTGATCCCTCTTTACTGCGAGTCTGATGGAACCTTTCCCAACCACCAGCCGGACCCGGTCAAAACCGCCAACCTTACGGAATTAAGAAAAACAGTTATTGAAACGGGCGCAGACCTGGGTATCGCCTTTGACGGCGACGCCGACCGCATTGGCGTCGTTGACGAGACCGGCGCAATCATCTGGGGTGACATGTTGATGTGCTTGTACTGGCGTGAGGTGATGGCGGCCCACCCCGGCGCCCGGGCGATTATCGAGGTAAAATGCTCCCAGGCGCTGGTGGACGAGGTCGTCCGCCTGGGCGGCAAACCCTTTTTCTATAAAACGGGGCATTCGCTGATCAAGGCTAAAATGAAGGAAATCGGCGCTGTATTTACCGGTGAGATGTCCGGGCATATATTCTTCGCCGACGAATATTACGGCTATGACGACGCCTTCTACGCCGCGGGCCGCCTGCTGCGCCTGCTCTCCAACAGCGCTGAGCCCCTGTCAAAAATGCTGGCCGGGATACCCAAATATTACTCGACCGCGGAAACCAGGGTGCCCTGCCCCGATCAGGACAAATTCAGGGTGGTGGATGACCTGGTGGAGCAGTTTAAACGCCGCTATGAGGTAATCGACGTGGACGGCCTGCGGGTGCTGTTCGGAGACGGTTGGGGCCTGATCAGGGCTTCCAACACCCAGCCGGTCCTGGTGGCCCGCTGCGAGGCCAAAACTCCGGCCGGCCTGGAAAGGATCTGCGGGATCATGATGGATTCCCTGAACCAATACCCCGAGGTAGGCGAGTTCAACTGGGAGTACTAGCAACGTTGGTTCGGGGATTAAAACCGGACATTCCCCAGAGGAATGCCCGTCAGCCCAGGCGCCGCTGTTCGGGTATCATGGCGCTAAAAAGGTTGCCGGGCGCAACAAAAAAGGAGCAAAACTGTGAAATATAATGTTTACATCGATGCCGCAACCACCCTGGCCAAAAAGGCCGGCGTGATCATCAGGGACAAGTTTGGCGGTGATTTTGCGAGGGATTATAAATCCTGCCCCTCGGATCTGGTGACCGAAGTCGACCGCGGCTGCGAACTGCTTATTACCGGGGGGCTGAATGAAAGATTCCCCGGGCACACCGTTATCGGCGAAGAAAACAGCGGCGGTGTGAAAAACATGGCGGAGGGCTGTACCTGGTATGTGGATCCGCTGGACGGCACGACCAATTTCGTATACGGCGTCCCTTTCTGCAGCGTATCCATTGGGCTGGCTCATAATGGGAAAATGGTGGCCGGGGTGGTCTATGACCCTTTCCGCGACGAATGTTTCAGCGCCGCGGCAGGTTGCGGGACAAACCTGAACGGCAGGCCGGTAAGGGTCGATCAGTCAAGAAAAACGCTGCGGGAAGCGCTCCTGGTCACAGGTTACCCGGAAAATAAAGCATTCAGCGCCCGGCTGCAGCGGATAAACTATCAGAAAGTGGCCGACAGCTGCGCCAACCTGCGGGCGCTGGGGTCGGCGGCCCTGGAACTGGCCTATGTATCCTGCGGGCGTCTCACCGGTTTCTGGGAAAACACTTTGATGCCCTGGGACGTGGCCGCCGGTTCGCTGCTGGTGGTGGAAGCCGGCGGAAAGGTGACGGACGTCGAGGGCGGGGTCCTCGGGCTGGATAATCATCTTTCCATTGCGGCCAGCAACGGTCTGATTCACGGGGAGCTGCTAAAAACGCTTTAACGCGGCGAACTAAATCCTCTTTTTAATATTTATGAAAAAAGAACATACTAACCGCAGGCGCAGGGCGGGTGTTCGGCCCCGGGCTTTTGGCGGGTTATGTCCCGGATTGGATTGTCTTAATAATTTTCTTGGATGGCGGTGGAGAATATCAGAATGCACAACTGCTTACCGGAAATGCCCCAGGCGATCACCGGCAACTCTAAAATGCTGGTCTGTCACAGGGAAAACGGGGAAATTTTCAAGCTTTTCTGGCCGCATATCGAATACGGCCAGCATCTCGGCCTCTTTTGGCCCGGTATCAGGGTGGCATACCCGGAGTGGCAGGGTTTTACAAAATGGTTTCATTTAAACATTTGGAAGAGTTCCCAGCGCTACATTGAAAACACAAACATTTTAGAAACGACGCTGATCAGCCCCACCCATCACCTGAAGGTGATCCAGAGCGACTTTGTGCTGCCGGACAGAGATGTCCTGGTCAGACATTATGAACTCGTAAACGATGGGGAAAAAAACGAAAAAGTTACTTTCTTTGCCTACTGCTCCTTCAACATTGAGGAGTCCGCCGTGCAGGACGGCGCATATGTAGATTATTCCAACAACTCGCTGGTATTTTTTCGCAGGCAGATATATCTGGCCTTGGCGGGAGCCGGTTACCCCCTGGCCGGGTACCAGTGCGGCAGGCGCGGCAGCCCCTCCGATCCTTTCCAGGACGCCTCCAAGGGGTTTCTTACGGGCGCCCGCGACAATATTCTTCAGAGCGCGGGCAGTCTGGCCTGGGACCTGGGCGAGCTAAAGCCGGGCGAGCGTAAAACCTTCAGCCTTTTCCTGGCGGCCAGCGAAAACGAGGAACAGGCGCGGGCGCTCCTGGCTGAGGCCGGCGCCCAAGATGGCGGACTCTGGTTGGAGCAAACAAAACAGTATTGGCACGGCTGGCTGGAGCAGGGATTGCGCCAGGCCGGGGAACAAGATCAGGACCCGTTCGGCAGGTCGCTCTTGACCATAAAGCTGCTGTCGAGCAAGGAAACGGGCGCTTCCATAGCCGCGCCCGAGTTTGACCCTTGCTACACCGCCAGCGGCGGTTACGGCTACTGCTGGCCGCGGGACTCGGTGTTCATCACGGCAGCGCTGGACGAGGCCGGTTATGATCACCTGGCCGCCCAGTTTTATCATTTTGCCGCCTCCATCCAGGACGCGGACGGCAGCTGGCGGCAGCGCTATTTTACGGATGGTTCAATGGCGCCTTTCTGGGGGAAACAAATTGACCAGGCCGGTTCTGTGCTCTGGGGTTACGGACACCATTTCAATATCACGGGAGATGAGGGTTTTGCCGCGGGTATCTGGCCGTCGCTGTTGTCCGGAGCGGATTATCTGGCAGGCAGTATTCAGGAAAACGGCCTGCCGGCGGTTAGTTTTGACCCCTGGGAAGACACATACGGCCAGGGGACATATTCCGCGGCGGCTGTTTATGGCGGTTTAAAAGCATCCTCTGAAATTGCCCGCAGGCTGGGGGAAAAAGAAAAGTCCGGCTATTGGCTGGCCGGCGCCGAAAGGGTCAGGGAAGCCATCTTAGCGCACCAGTGGTCCGACCGCCGCCGCAGTTTTATTCGCGGCATAAACCACAAGGTCCACCGGGACCATTACAACCATATCCTGCATACGGGTGGAAAGGCCTACGTCACGAGGGACCCCGCCAGCCTTTACGAAACCCACTGGGCCGGCGAAGACGAGCGTATTGACGCGGCCTTGCTGGGCCTGGCCTTTCCCTTTGCCGTCCTGGACCCCGCGGATGCGCGGATAACGGCTACTGTCCGCGCCATCGAAGAAAACCTCTGGAACCATGATGTGGGCGGCGTCCACCGCTATGAGGGGGATCATTACCGGGGCGGCGCCCCCTGGCTGATCACCACGCTATGGCTGGCCATATACCATTGCCTGGCCGGCAACCGCGCCCGGGCGGAGGAACTCTGCCAATGGTCCCTGGAACAGGCCAACCAGCATCAGCTCCTGCCGGAGCAGGCGGATAAACACCACGGCGGCCCCGCCTGGGTGCTGCCGCTCACCTGGTCCCACGCCATGTTCGTGCTCGCACGCCTGGCCCTCAACGGCAAGCTGTCAGCACAGCGCAAATAAACCGCGCGACCGAACACACTGGGGACATTTCTCGACACTGGGGACATTTCTCGACCCCAAAGGAATACCCCAAAGCTGAGATGTGTCCCCATT
>CAYMJG010000062.1:0-14611 GCA_964390855.1 uncultured Eubacteriales bacterium
AACGGGGTGGTACCGCGGATAGCCACAGCTTTCGTCCCCACGAAGGCTGTGGTTTGTTATTTTCTGGTAAAAATACGGCAGAACGGGAGGTGGGGCGCTTTCTTTATTGCTCAGGAAATCCGGACAATAATCAGGGGCGGAGCCGGGCAGCATTGTAAGCCCGCAGGCCGTCAAAAGGCGAAATTTGTTCTTTGGAGGAATGAAAATATGATTGGTGTACGGGATTCATTTGTTTTAACCATTTTCATTGCCGCGGGTTTGCTTTTGAGCGGCTGTGGGGCAGGCGGCGACACCGCCAAGACCAGTACCGGCAAGGAGCCATATAAAATAGGCGCGGTAATTGATATCAGCGGGTCTTCTTCATCACTGGGCGTGCCTGAAAAAAACACGCTGCAAATGCTGGCGGACAAGGTGAACGATGCCGGCGGGATTAATGGACACCCGCTGGAGATGATTATTCTGGACAACAAAAGTGATGAAACGGAAGCCATACTCGCGGTGAAAAAGCTGATTGGCCAGGAGAAGGTGCTGGCGGTGCTGGGCTGCAGTTCCAGCGGTCCCTCCATGTCCATGATCGACACTGTGCAAAAAGAAAAAGTACCGATGATTTCCCTGGCGGCCTCCAGCACAATTGTGGAGCCGGTGCAGCAAAGGCAGTGGGTGTTCAAGACGGCCCAGAGCGATATCATTACGATTAATAAGCTGATGGGTTACCTTAGGGAAAATGGCCTGAACAACGTAGCGTTTCTGTATATGAACAACGCATTCGGGGACGGCGGCAGGGCAGCATTTACAGCAGCGGCGCAGGAGCATGGAGTGAAGATTGTTGTTGAGGAAAAATTTGAGGCCACGGACAAGGATATGACTCCGCAGCTGACCAGGGTTAAAACCAGCGGGGCGCAAGCAGTGGTGGTGTGGGCCATTCCTCCTTCGGCGTCGATAATAACCAGGAACTTCAATGACCTTAATGTGGGTATCCCCCTGCTGCATAGCCACGGTGTCGGCAACCAGAATTTCATTGACCTGGCCCAGGGCGCGGCGGACGGCGTGATCCTGCCCATCGGCAAATTGATTGTGGCGGAACAGATCCCTGACAGCGACCCGCAGAAGGGGGTTTTGAACAGTTACATTGAGGAATACGGCAAGAAATATAACCAAACCCCCAATTCATTCGGCGGTTACGCCTGGGACGGCTTTTACCTGCTGGTGGACGCCCTGGAAAAAGCGGGGGCGGACCGGGCGGCAATCCGTGACACGCTGGAAAAAACACAGGATTTCAGTGGCGTCTCCGGGGTATTCAACCTTTCAGCCGACGACCACAATGGTCTGAATGAAGACTCAATGGTCATGGTCCGGATAGAAAACGGCAAGTGGAAACTACTGAAGTAAGTTATTGTATTCACAAATACTCGGGTAAATAAATATTTCAAGCCCGAACCCGGAGGTGCACAAAGTGGATTTGTCTTCCCAGCTCCTGCAGCTGCTATTCTCGGGGTTGACCCTCGGCAGCATATACTCATTAATCGCCCTGGCCCTGGTGGCTACCTATAACATCACGGGCGTTCTCAACCTGGCCCAGGGGGAATTTGTGGCGCTGGGGGCTTTGCTAGCCGCCAGCCTTTACGCAGCCGGACTGCCGTTGGCGGCTGCCCTTCTGCTTTCAGTCGCCCTGGTTTCCGCCCTGGGCGCGTTGACGGAGCGGGCTGTGATCTATCCCGCCAGAGAATCAAGCGCCCTGACCCTGATCATCATTACCGTCGGCCTTTCCATTTCCTTGCGTGGGCTGGCCCTGCTGGTCTGGGGTACCGACCCGGTTTCACTGCCGGCCTTTTCCAGCGGAGGGCCGTTATTACTGGGAGGGGCGGCCGTGAACCTGCAGACCCTGTGGATTTTGGGGATGGCGGCGGCCACCACGGCGGGGTTGTATATGTTTTTTGAGCATACTTACACGGGAAAGGCGGTGCGGGCCTGCGTAATCAACCGCACTGCCGCCCTGCTGATCGGCATTAACCCCGGCACTATGTCGTTGCTTGCTTTTGCCGGTTGCGGGGCAATTGGCGCGGCAGCGGGTATTTTCATCACACCGGTTACGCTGGCCACATATGACATGGGTTTTATGCTCGGGGTAAAAGGATTTGTGGCCGCCGCCATCGGGGGTATGCATAGTATTCGGGGCGCCGTTCTAGGCGGGTTTATCCTTGGCGCCCTGGAGGTATACAGCGCCGGCCTGGTGTCGTCCGGATTAAAAGACGCGGTGGCTCTGGTCGTACTGCTGGCGGTGCTGATGCTGCGCCCCGAGGGCCTCCTGGCGGCAGCCGCCCGCAAGGTGTAAAACTAGGGATAAAACTTGCGAAACTGTAAGTGCGGTTTTAGCCGTACAGTAAATCTGGAAAGAGGGGGGTTTTTAGGTGACAAAGAAGTTTGCCCCCGGAGTGGCCCTGATCCTGGCCTTTGCCCTGCTGCCGCTGCTGATCAAGAGCAATTATCTGCTGGGCGTCCTGATTATCATTGGCCTGTATACAATAATTGTCATCGGGTTGGGCATCCTTATGGGCTATGCCGGGCAGGTTTCATTTGGTCACGCCGCATTTTTCGGCATCGGGGGCTACACGGTGGCGGTGCTTACCACCGCCTGCCACTGGCCTGTAATCCCTGCCCTCGCTGCCGCGTTAATTTTACCGGGAGTGGTGGCGGCGGCTATCGGCGGCCCGGCGCTGAAGCTGAAAGAACTATATCTGGCCCTGGCCACCCTGGCCTTTGGTATCCTGATCCACATTCTATTTAACGAATTGAAAGGGATAACGGGAGGTCCTTCGGGGTTGAGCGGCATTCCCTATTTTGCTGTCGGCGGGCTTGTCTTTGACCGCGACATAAAATTTTATTACCTGGTTTGGACGGCAGTACTCCTGGTGTCTTTGAGTGTGAACAACCTGATCCACTCTCGTGTGGGCCGGGCGATGCGGGCGGTGCGGGAGAGCGAACACGCCTCTGAAAGTGTCGGCATTGATACCGCCGCCCTTAAGCTGCAGGCTTTTATTTTCAGTGCGGTATTAGCCGGTTTGGCCGGCGGGCTGTACGCCTTTTATGTAACATTTATCAATCCCTCTCCCTTTGGTTTCCATACCTCCGTCCAGTTTGTGTTGATGGCGGTGGTGGGCGGCCTGGGCACGTTCTGGGGGCCGCTTATGGGCGCCGGCCTGGTGGTCGCCCTGGGGGAAGTCCTGCGTTGGGCGGTGCCGCTGGTTATACCCGGCGCGGGAGGAGAATACCAGATTATATTTTTCGGCATTGTCCTGATACTGATAATGATTTTTAAACCGGAGGGCTTGGGGGCAATTGCCGGGCTTCTCAAAAAAACAGGGATAAAGGAGGCCTGAAAATGCTTTTGGAGATTAGCGGTCTTACTAAACATTTTGGCGGTGTGGCGGCTGTGAAAGACATCAGCTTTACGGTCGGGGAAGGCGAAATATTTGCCCTGATCGGCCCGAACGGCGCGGGCAAAACCACGGTTTTTAATATGATTACCGGGATGCTGACACCCGATGCCGGTGCTGTGGTTTTTATGGGAAAGCGGCTGGCGGGCATGAAGCCACACCGTATTGCAGCCGCCGGCTTGACCAGGACGTTTCAGAACCTGCAGCTGTTCGGGAAAATGTCAGTGCTGGAAAATGTTATGGCAGGCGCCCACCTGCAAGGGAAAACCGGTTTTTTTAAATCCCTGGTCCGCTGGCCCGGGTCTGTCGCTGAGAATAAAAAGGTGGAGCTTAACTCGCTCAGGTTGTTGGAAGAGGTTGGTTTGCGCGATCAATCCGGTGTATACGCCTCCGCGCTGCCTTTTGGACAGCAACGCCTCCTGGAAATTGCCCGTTCGCTGGCCTCCGGCCCGCGACTGTTGCTGCTGGATGAGCCTGCCGCGGGCCTGAACAGCGCCGAGACAAGGAACCTGGCAAAATACCTAATGCAACTGCGCCGGCAGGGGACATCGATGGTGCTTGTTGAACATGACATGGAAACAGTAATGGAGGTAGCCGACCGGATTTTGGTCTTGAACTTTGGCCAGTCAATCGGCGAAGGAACACCGGAAAAAATCCGGAAGGATCCGCAGGTGATCAAAGCTTACCTGGGGGAGGTCGAGCAGGTTGCTTGAAGTAAAAAATCTCGAGGTGTACCATGGGTGGGTCCAGGCGCTGCGGGGAGTGTCTCTCCGGGTTGCCCGGGGGGAAATGTCGGCGGTACTGGGCTTAAACGGCGCCGGGAAAAGCACCCTGCTGGGCGCGCTGGCGGGACTGTACAAGATTAAAAAAGGGGAAGTCTTGCTGGATGGAGAATCCCTTTTAGGCAAACCTCCTCATCAGATTGTAAAACTGGGTATCAGCCTGGTGCCTGAGCGCAGGGAAATTTTCAACTCCCTCACTGTTATTGATAATCTTTTACTGGGAGCATATCACCGCTACCGTTATGAAAAAAATGAGGTTATAATAGACGTTGTAAAAATAATGGATTTGTTCTCTGCTCTCAGGGACAAGGAAACCCATCTTGCCGGGACACTTTCCGGCGGGCTGCAGCAGATGCTGGCAATCGGGCGCGGGCTGATGGCGCGCCCGCGCCTGCTCCTGCTTGATGAACCATCAGTGGGCCTGGCGCCGCTGGTGGTCCGAGAGATTATGGCTGCTTTGACGGCATTAAAAAAAACCGGGGTAACGGTTATACTCGTCGAACAGAATACGGCAGCGGCCCTTAATGTGGCTGATCGCGCCCTGGTAATGGAACGGGGCGAAATAGTGATGGACGGCAATCCGCGGGATATGGCGGCAAATTCAAGGGTACAACAGGCCTACCTGGGCCGCACGAAAACCACCGTGCAGCCTGCGGCGGCGCTTTAAAACAGGAGGATGAGTTAAATTGATGCAAGCGACAGTAAAAAAAATGCGGGCAGCATATTTTGATCCCGAGCATGAGACAATGTCCCGGGACAGTCTAGCCCGGCTGCAGTTGGAGCGGCTGCAGGCAACAGTAAAAAAAGTATACAGATCCGTTCCTTTTTACCGGAATGCGCTTAAGGCCAAGGGGTTGGAACCGGGGGACATCAAATCCCTGGATGATCTTAGAAAACTGCCGTTCACATACAAGCAGGATCTCAGGGACAAC
The DNA here is from genome assembly GCA_964390855.1 of uncultured Eubacteriales bacterium. GTDB lineage: Bacteria > Bacillota > Desulfotomaculia > Desulfotomaculales > Pelotomaculaceae > Syntrophopropionicum. The sequence continues at coordinate 5,149 of CAYMJG010000062.1, forward strand.
TATCCCTACGGGCTTTTTGCCGAGCCCATGGACCGGATTGTCCGCCTGCACGCATCATCGGGGACTACCGGGAAACCTTCTGTGGTCGGGTACACTAAAAACGATATTGCCAACTGGGCGGACTTGATTGCCCGCTGCCTGGCCATGGCAGGTGTCAGCAAAAATGATGTGGCACAGATTGCATATGGCTACGGGCTGTTCACCGGCGGGCTGGGAATTCATTACGGGGTTGAGCGCCTGGGCGCCTCAGTGGTGCCCATTTCCGGCGGTAATACCGCCCGGCAGCTGATGCTGATGCAGGATTTTGGTGTAAATATACTTGCCTGTACGCCTTCATACGCGCTTTTTCTGGCCGAAGAAGGGATCGCGGCGGGGATCGACTTCAAAAAACTGCCGATTCGGACCGGGATTCTAGGCGCCGAACCCTGGACAGAAAATATGAGAAGTCAAATCGAATCAAAAATGGATATTACCGCCCTGGATATTTACGGTCTCAGCGAGGTGATGGGGCCGGGCGTATCAATGGAGTGCCTGGCTAAACAAGGTTCTCATATAGCTGAAGACCACTTTATCGCGGAGGTAATTGATCCGGATACGGGTGATGTGCTCCCTTACGGTGAACAGGGCGAACTGGTTCTAACCACGATCATGAAAGAAGGCATACCGCTGCTCCGTTACCGCACCAGGGATATCTCTACCCTCCACCCTGAATTATGCTCCTGCGGGCGGACCCATATGCGGATGAAGAGGATAGCCGGGCGCACCGACGATATGCTGATTATCAGGGGTGTCAATGTCTTCCCGTCCCAGGTGGAGAGCGTGCTGCTCGAGTTTGGTGAGACAGAGCCCCATTACCTGCTGGTGGTTGACCGCAAAGGCGACCTTGACGACCTGGAGATATGGGTGGAATTGTCTGAAAAAATGTTCTCTGATGAGGTAAAACGCTTGGAAACACTTGAAAGCAGGATCCGTCATAAGATTTTGAGCGTACTGAATATTAACGTCAAAATTAAATTTGTTGAGCCCCAGGCCATCCCCAGAAGCGAGGGTAAGGCGAAGCGGGTGATGGACCGGCGGGATCTAAAAGGTTAAACACCGGCCGGAAGCGAGTATAATATGAAATAAGATGTCACCGGTATCTATACCCCGCAAAAGCGGGGTTCTTTTATAACCAATGATTGTTTTTATAACCAATGTTTTTAGAGAAATATGAGATTAAGGCACAATATTTTCAGACTGTCTTAATCAATTCTTTACATTTTCGCAATAGATATTTAATCTTTCTAAATTATGATATTAAAAAAAGATAGGGGAGGTACATAGTATGTGGTTTTTTAAACCATCGGAAATCGCCAGAATTAGTATGAAAATTGAAGAAAACGGTGTGTTGTTTTATCAGGCACTGGCGGGCAAGACAGAAGAGGCGGAGGCCAGGGCGCTTTTTGATTTTATGGCCGGGGAGGAAGAGCAGCACTACAAAACCTTTGAGTCGCTTTCAGATAAACTGCAGGGATATGACATCCAGTCTTTTGAAAACGACTATGAAGATTACATGCGCGATCTGGCGAATAACAGCGTTTTTGCAACAGACGCCGACCCAGTCGAAATAGCAAAGGGTGTTAATACGGTAATTGAGGCGATAGACCTGGCTCTGGACTTTGAAAAGGACTCCGTGTTATTCTACCTGCAGTTCAAGAAGATGGTACCCGAAGAAGAGAAATTTGGTGTTGACGCTATAATTGATGAAGAGCAGACGCACATTCACCGGCTTTTAACCATAAGGAAAATGTACACTACCAGCAGGGAAGAATTCTATATTCCGAAAGGTGATCTAGGAGACGCTGAAATCTAGGCGGTAATAAATAAGACCGGCATAAAGAACTAAAACGTGGGGGACCCGGGCGATGGAAACGGACAATGGTGGCTGGAGGTAAAATTCCGGCCACTGTTTTTTAAGCCGGCAACTATTTAATAAAAGGCTTCAGCCCCAACGGGGCGGCAATAGGCCTGCCCAGGTAAAACCCCTGGCCGAAGTCGACATTCAGCTCATCCAGCGACCTCATGATATTTTCATTTTCGACAAATTCGGCGATGGTCTTTTTGCCGAAGGCATGGGCCAGGGCGTTGATAGCTTGAACCAGAGACTTGTGCATGATGTCCCTGTCCATGTCCCGTATATAATTCCCGTCGATCTTGAGGTAGTCCACTGGAAGCAGGCGAAGGTAGGAGAATGAGGAGAAACCTATCCCAAAATTGTCCAGCGCGATGCTGCAGCCCAAACGTTTGAGGCGGTGGATCCAGCGTTCGGCCCTGGCCATGTCTTGAACGGCGGCAGTTTCTGTTATTTCAAAACCTATTTGCGAGGGGTCGGCGCCGCTTTCTCTGATATGTCTTTCGATGAATTGCAGCAGTTCTTCATCCCCCAGGCTAGATCCGGAAAGATTAATGAGCGGTTTCAGCTCCGCGAATTTTTTCAAAGCAACCAGGGAAGATTGCACAACCCAACGATCGATCCGGGGCATCAAACCAAAACGTTCGGCAACGGGGATAAAACAATTGGGCATAATTAGTTCTCCGTCCGGTGATTGCATGCGCAACAGTATTTCATGGTGGATAATCTTGCCATCGCTGACCCTGATTACAGGCTGGAAGAAAAGTGTAAAGAGGTTGCCATCCAGCGCATTGTTAATCAGGGCAACCATATGGTTGGTTTCAGAAAGCCATACTTCTGTTTCCGAATAAGACTTTAGAAAGGTGACCCCGTTCTTCCCCTTGCCTTTGGCCATATTAAGCGCGTTATCCGCATAAGAAATGACCTTCTGGGCGTCCAACGTCCCGTCCACCATCACCACACCGATGCTGGCGCTAAGGTTCAGGCGGCAATTATGTTTATCCAGGGTGATCTGTTCCCGGTTAACAGCCCGGCGCAGTTTTTCCGCCACAACCTCCGCCTCCTCTACTGTTGCTCCCTCCAGCAGCACACAGAACTCATCGCCGCCAAAGCGGGCCAGAAGATCCCCCTCGCGCAGGTTGTTTCTAAGGGTATTAGCCAGCCTAACCAGGGCCTCGTCGCCGGCGGCATGTCCCTGTGTGTCATTTATGAATTTGAAATTGTCCAGATCTATAAACAGGAATGCACTCGTTTCACCCCTTTTTGCCTTGGCGACAGACCGTTTCAAGGTCTGGGTCAGTGAATAGCGGTTCGGTACATTGGTCAGGGCGTCATGAGTGGCCAGGTACTGCAGCTGTTTTTCCATTCTTTTGCGCTCACTGGTGTCCCGCAGGCTTTCTATTGCGCCCACAAATTTGCCATTTTCGTCATACAGGGGTGAAGCCAGGCCCCAGAGGTTGGCGCCCGTGCCACCGAACATATGTGGTATGTAAATTTCGGCGTAAAGTGTATTTCCTTTTTTCTCAATATGCGGGTAAAGGCAATTTTTTTCCCGATCCTCCCCGGGGAATATTAGGTCAATCAGTAACGGCCTCTTTATATTATAGAAAGGCTCCGCATAAGAGTAATCCCCCTTGCCGATAATATCCTCCTTTCGCACACCGGTCATTTCTTCAACTGCTTTGTTCCAGGCTATTACCTTTCTGTCGCTGTCGATGACAAAGGTGGCGTCAGGCAAAAACTCGATAATGTCGAGGAATTTTTGACGGGATTCCCGGAGCAGCTCATTTGATTTTTGCAGTTCCTCATATTGCTGTTTCAACCTTCTGCGCATCTGTTCAAAGGTCCAGGCCAGGTAGCCGACTTCTTTTTGGGCGCTCACCTGCACCACAGTGTCAAGATCGCCCCGGGCAAGGCGTTTTGCCGCCCCAGCCAGCTCGTTGATTGGCCTGGTCAGCGAGTTTGTCAGATACAGTATGACAATCAGGACACCAATCAGAACCGCGCAAAAAACTAAAACAACCCTGTAGGTTGTAAAGTTGACGGCATTGTCGACAAAGGATTTGTTGGCGCCGACATACCATATTCCGATAATTGTTCCATCCTGGTCTTTAATCGGGCTGTAGGCGGCTTGATAAAGGACTCCTACGACATCCGCCTCACCGTAATAATCCTTCCCTTCCCCAAGCACAACCTTGCCGACTTCTTCCGAAACCCTGGTTCCGAGCACCCGTATATTATCCCTCATTACATTGGTTGAGACGCGTGTGTCTCCCTGAAAAATGGTGCATGTGTCCCCCGTCAGATGACCGACTTCGTCAACAAAATTGTTGTTGCCGTTAATCAAGGATTCACCCTTGTATAAATTCCCCTCCCGTATGCTCCATGGACCGGGGTTCCTGCTGTCCAGCAGGGATCTGGCCAGTTTCAGATCCCCCTTTGCTTTTTCCACAGCCACGTTGTTAGCTTCATCCCGAATCTGCTGGGTAACCCAGGTTACGGTGGCTAACAGCCCTAAAAGAATAATCAGGGTGTTCAGGATTATGTATCTCCAGCGTATATTGTGGGGATAAAAATAGCCTTTCTTTGGCAGGTCGCCTTGCATTTTTTCCTCCATTCTATAGGTTTGAGAGTAAAATTTTACACATTGGTTTAAAAATTTCATTTATGACCATAAACTAATAGTCCCTATCTTTATTTTACAACTGAATATCGCTTTTGAATAGAGGTCAGCTAAAATAAATGTCGAATAATAGCGTTAGCTGTGGATAATCCTGATGATTTTAGACAACTATATTAAAATAAGCAAATCTTCGGAGGTGGATATGGCAAAATCAAAAAAAAACCGGTTAAGGCGGAATAACCTGTTGCTGGGTATCATTATCGTTTTCCTTGTCGGCATTACGGGATATGTTATCAAAGCCCAATTGTACAGCCCGGGGGAAAGCGCCCTGATTAGTATGCAACAGGAATCCGGAAGCAACAATAATTCAGTTGATCTGGAGGACAATGATGATCAGGAAGACGCAGATAACGAAATAGAGGATCAGGGGTCTGCGGATCGGGATAATAATGATCAGCGGGAAACCACTGCCGGCGGGAACGGACAGACAACTGCGCCAGGCGGCAACCCCGTGCAGGAAAAACCGGTTGTGAGCGGGGCTTATTCCAATGAAAAACACGGCTGGGGACTTAAGAAAAACGACGACCACCAGCAGCCGGAAATGCCATCCTCCTACATTTCCATGCTCGTCCGGCACGGGGCATACTGGGTTGGCAACCCCCAGGCCAAGGTGATTTACCTGACATTTGATGAAGGGTACGAGAACGGCTATACTGCTTCCATTCTGGACAGCCTTAAGGCTAATGATGTAAAAGCGGCTTTTTTTGTTACAGGGCACTACCTGGACAGCCAGCCGGATCTGGTCAAGCGTATGGTGGATGAAGGACACATCGTCGGCAACCATACTGAAACCCATCCCAGCCTGCCGGATATTTCAGACAGCCGGATTGAAGAGGAACTGCGGATAGTAGAAGAAAAATATGAAAAGGTTACCGGCAGGAGCGACATGAAGTATCTCAGGCCGCCCCAGGGCGAGTTCAGCGAAAGAACCCTGGCTGTTACCCGGGAATTGGGTTACCACAACATTTTCTGGAGCATGGCCGCCGTAGACTGGGTCCCGATGCCGGGCGGCGCCCAACAGGCATATGAGGCTGTGATAAACTACACTCATAACGGCGCCGTGGCCTTGATGCACGCCGTATCGAAAGACAATGCCGAAGCCATGGACAGGATACTGAAGGAAATCAAAGCGCAGGGATATACCTTCATGACCCTGGACGACCTGGTCCGGTAAAAAGCGCCGGCGGGACAAATTCCGCCTTCCAGTAGGGCATGCACATGTGGCGTATAAATTCCTCCCTTAAGCAGGCGGATACATGTGACGGGATAAATCCTGCTCTGCGGTGGAAATTAAGGGTCTATGCAGTTGTAGGTGCGGCTTCAGCCGCACTTTTTAGTGCTTCCGGCAGTGTGCCCCGCTGCTCATTAATGGGCTGCTGTCCGCCCAATTTTTGTTGACCCCGCCCGCGCCGCTGATCTAATATAAAGTTAAAAAAAGGGGATAACCGTATTATGGAGCTGAAAGAAGCAATTACTACCCGCAGGAGCGTGCGAAAATATAAAGATGAGCCGATCGCGGAGGAAACAATAAGAGAACTGCTGGAACTGGCCTCCTGGGCGCCCAGCGGTACAAACACCCAGCCCTGGCTTTATACTGTGATTGAAGGCAAGGATTACCTCAAAGGTCTGTCGGATCGCTGCAAACCCTATATTTTAGAAGCAATGGACGCGCTGCCGGCCCTTGAGATCTACCGGACGACCTTGTCCAACCCGGGCTATAATATTTTCCACGGCGCTTCAACACTGGTATTGATCTATGGCAACCAGAATGCTTTTACTTATCCGAACGACTGTAGCATGGCCGCCCTAAACCTGATGCTGGCAGCCTGGGACAGGGGCATCGGCAGTTGCTGGGTTGGGTTTGCCAGGGCCCTTTGCGGTACTCCTGAATTTAAAGCCGAATTGGATGTACCGCCGCAATACCAGCTTGTCGCCCCGGTCATACTGGGTTACCCGGTGGGCAAGCCCGGCCATGGCGCCAGGAAGGAAGTCAAAGTCTGCTTCCACCGTAAATAGGCCCGGCCTCGATCATGAACAGGGGCGGTTCCTGCCCCGCATTATGGCTTATCAAGAACCGCCCTCCGGTAAAATAGCCGGCAATCTAAACCGGTGTGGAAATTAAGGGGTGAACAGTTGTCCAGACTGTCCTGGTTGTTAAGGGAAACAAAAAAATGGGTGGCAAGCGGGATCATCACAGACGATCAGGCGCAGCAAATCGCCTCCCTTTACCCCGCGGAAAACAAAAACAGGCTGATTCCGATACTGCTGCTGCTGGGGGCCATTTTGCTGGGGACAGGCGTGATCCTCTTTTTTGCCGCAAACTGGCAGCTGATACCCAAATGGGGCAAAATAAGCCTGGTTGTTGTCCCGCTGATCCTCTTTCATCTTGCCGCGCTTGTGACCCAGGCGAACTATCCCTTTTTGAGCCGCACCCTGACACTGCTCGGCTGCATCATGTTTGGCGCCGGCATCTGGCTGATTGCCCAGATCTATCATATTAGCGCCCACTACCCCAACGGGATGCTTTTCTGGCTGCTGGGTGTCCTGCCGGCCGCCTTCCTGCTGCGTGAAGAATTGCCCCTTGGCCTTGGCGCCCTGCTGCTGGCGTTATGGGTATTGGCCGGACAATCATCCTCCCTGCCGATCATCTTCGTGGCGATGCTTCTATTTGGCGGGGTTTTTTATCTTACCTATAGCATGCGCTCTTCTTTTGCCCTGGCAGTTACCTTAATCAGCGGGGCCATATTTGCCGGCACGGAAATCTACCTGATACTGGCTGATAATTATAGATTCGACGAGGCTGGTTCCTTAATACCTTTTGTCTTGCTGCTGCTCGGGTCGGCATATGTTTACATGTCCAAACACCCTGTCAACGAGTATGCCGGGGATTTTCCTTTAATATATAAGTTTTTGGGTGTGGCGCTAACCGGAACGGCGCTATTTAGCATGTCCCTGGAATTTTTTGCCCGTGATTTCGTCATGCTGCGCCATAGCGGCGCCGGGTATATCCTGTTCTGGATCCTCTATGTTGCCGCGGCTCTCCTGGGGGCTTACACGATCAGCCGGCGCAGTACGGACATCAAGGAGGTTATAAAAGAAAACCACCCCTGGCTGGCGGTAGACGCCCTGATTTTTATCATCCTGCTCATTCCTTTCAAAGCGGCGGCTCTAATGATCGGTTTAAACCTGTTTATGTTTATCTGGGCCCTGCTGATCATTATTTCAGCCTACCAGAAGCAGAGCACACTGTTCTTTGTCATGGGCATGTTTGCCTTTAACATCTATGTCCTGCTGGAATATTTTAATTTCTTCTGGCAGAGCCTGCCCAAGTCCCTGTTTTTCATTGCCGGTGGCGCCGTGCTGGTCCTGAGCGGGGCGCTGATGGAAAGGCAGAGAAGAAAAGCTTTGCTGGCCTGGCGGGAGGAAGGGGGGACCGCGTTTGAAGAGGAGCCATAAAACCATCGTTATTATCGTTCTGCAGGTCCTATTCCTTTTCGCCCTGATTGGTGTCAAATACTATACCATGTCCGCCGGTACCCCCGTCCTGTTAAAAGCGTCCCCGGTCGACCCGCGGGATGTCTTCAGGGGTGAGTACGCGATGCTGGAATACGATATTAACTGGCTTAAAAAAGAGAACTTGAATAAAGAGGATTTAAATATTGAAAATTTGCGTAACAAACCTGTCTATGTGCTTTTGGAAAAAAGCGAAAGATACTGGCACGCGGCCGGCATCTACTTGGATAGACCCGGGACGGCCGACTCCCGGTTATTCATCAAAGGCAAGGTAGTTTATTTTGATGAATCCAAGGACCAATATCGCGTGACATACGGCATCGAGAGCTATTATGTTGAGGAAGGAACAGGCAAGGATTTGCAGGGAGCCGGGACCTTTGATGTTCGGGTAAGAGTTGACCGTTTCGGCGGGGCGGTTATTGAGGGAATGATTTAACAACCAACCGGTCGAACCTGAGCCAGTTAGTATTGACCCGCAAAGGACGGTAGTACTTGTTATTGACATGCAAAACGCCTTTGCAAGCAAAAAAGGGATGTTTGATGTTGCCGGTATGCTTGAGGAAGCAAAAGTGAACAGCGTCATCAATGCAGATAAGAAAGTCATTGATGCTGCCAGGAAAGCGGGAATGAAAGTCATATATCTTAGAATGGGCTACAAGCCTGACTTTTCCAATGCCGGGAGTGTTGACTCGCCCAACTATTGGAAAGAAATAGGGATGGCTTTAATGCACCAAAACCCGGAATGGATGGGCAAGTTTGTGACTGAAGGCACCTGGGATTGGCAGATAATAGATGAACTCAAACCTCAACAGGGTGACATAGTTATAAATAAACACAGGTACAGTGGATTTTATAACACGGAACTGGACACCGTGTTGAAAAATTATGACATTAGAAACCTTGTTTACCTGGGAATTGCTACAAATGTCTGTGTGGAGTCAACACTGAGAGATGGATTTTTCCTGGAGTATTTCCCCATCTTAGTATCTGATGGTTGCGGAAATGCAGGCCCTGACTTTACCCAAGAAGCAACCATATTTAATGTTAAAACACTCTTTGGCTGGGTAACGACATCTAATGATTTCGTGAAAGCCTTGCAGCCAAAATAGATAGCCAGTACACCCTTTACTCCTTGAATATAGGTTCCTGAAAAGGTTTATCAAAAAACCCCCATGATCGCCTGACTTGGTTATAAAGGCTACCAGGGGGGTTTTTGTTGTTGGAAGCTGGGTACAAAAATCCATTCTTGTATTTCTATATTTTTGATCTAGTCCCGCCTAGTTTCAGCCCACGCGCCCGTATGGGGCGCGACTGCACCACTATGTGCAGCGCGGGTTTACGCCTGTTTCAATCCACGCGCCCGTATGGGGCGCGAC
>CAYMJG010000063.1:0-14486 GCA_964390855.1 uncultured Eubacteriales bacterium
TGCCCTTTTATATCCGCCGGTTGGGCAAAGGCCGTCGCGGCAAGGGTGAGCGCCATAAGTAACGACAGGCATAGGATAAATAGACTCCTTCGTTTACTTAACAAACTATAGCCTCCATTCTAAAGATTTTTTGTATCATACCAGAAGACATCCGAATCAGTGTTCACTACCCTTTGTGAATCAGTATGACGGCCGGCCAAGGCCAATAGAATAAAAAATCTATGTGAAAAAAATTCTAGTTATTACAACAATAATCCTGCAGGTATTTGCAATGATTGACAATAGCAATAAATTATTAAAAAAAACTGCCGCAGGCCTTAAGGCACATACAGTCTCCTTCAGCCTATATTTAATTAACTAGGTATGGCTTAACCAACCTGCTCCCTCCCGTAGCTACCGAACCTGGGGACTATCATCCCCAAAGCATTGAAAATATCCTCAACAGTGCACTGCAACCCTTTACGGGACAGCTTGGCCAACTCGCTCTCCAGGGCCGCCACATCGACGAGCGCGGGCCGGGCGGTAAAGATGCGCTTGTGGCTGGTGGCGCTGGAGCCTTCCTCCGCCGTCAGCAACTCTTCAAAGAGCTTTTCCCCAGGACGGATGCCGGTAAATACAATCTTGATATCCCTTCCGGGCTCCAGGCCCGACAGCTTGATCATATCGCGGGCCATATCCACAATCTTCACCGGTTCACCCATATCCAGCAAGAACACCTCCCCGCCTTTGGCCATGGACCCGGCCTGGATTACCAGATGTACGGCTTCGGGTATGGTCATGAAATAACGCTTCATTTCGGAGTGGGTGACCGTGACCGGGCCGCCTCTGGCAATCTGGCGCCGAAATACGGGCACGACGCTGCCGTTGCTGCCCAGCACGTTGCCGAAACGCACGGCGGTAAATATTGTTTTGCTGACCCTGTTTTCCTGGGCGACGATCAACTCGGCCAGCCGCTTGGTGGCGCCCATGACACTTGCCGGGTTCACCGCCTTGTCGGTGGAGATCATTACAAATGTCCCCGCTCCGAAGCGACAAGCCGCCAGGGCAACATTGCGGGTACCGAAAACGTTGGTTTTAACCGCCTCTGCGGGGTGCAGTTCCATCAGGGGCACGTGCTTATGGGCGGCGGCATGGAAAACCACCTTGGGCCGGTGTGTTTGAAACACGCTATCCACCCTGGGCTTGTCCCGGATGTCTGCGATTTCCAGCGCCAGGGGAACATCTGGAAACTTTTCTGTAAGCTCCAGCCAGATACCATGAACGCTGTTTTCGCAGTGGTCCAGGAGTACCAGTTTTTCCGGGTTCACTGCGGCCACCTGGCGGCACAGTTCGGAACCAATGGAGCCACCGGCGCCGGTAACCAGGACTGTCATTTCGCTCAAATAGGCGGCAATTTCTTTCAGGTCAACCCGCACCGGCTCCCGCCCCAGCAAATCCTCCAGCTGCACTGGTCGAAGGTGATTAACGGACACCTGGCCGTCGATAATCTGGTAGACGCCGGGCAATATTTTCAGTTCAGCCTGGGCGCCGTGGCAAATATCAACGATATCCCTGATGACGGACGCTTCTACTGAAGGCATGGCAATGATCACCAGATCGATCTTGTGGAGCGCTACCATTTCCGGTATTTGCTCCCGTGTGCCCAGCACCGGCAGGCCCAGCACTGTGGCGTTTTTTTTCATGGGGTCGTCGTCAATAAAACCGACGGGCAAAAAGCTGCTTTTGTTGCCTTTCAGCTCCCTGGCCACCAAAGCCCCGCCGTCACCGGCGCCTATGATTAGCGCCCGTCCGGTTGGTTTATGCCCGTTGGTTTTCATGCGTTCTACAATGTAACGCCACGCCACCCTGGATCCGCCCATCAACAGTATCACCAGCGCCCAGTGCATCACCACGATGCTGCGCGGCAGTTGGGTATGAGCAAAGAAAGACACGGCAATGGACGCCAGGCCGCCGAGTGTGACCGCCTGGATCACCGCAAACAGTTCGCCTATGCTGGCGTAAGCCCAGACCCTATTGTAAAGTTTAAAAAGATAAAATACGGCAATGAATGTTGCTGTTGCCCATGGGGCAAGGCTGATATAAGAGGACAGGTGGCGATCAACACTGCCGCTCTCGTAAAAGCGCAAACAGAAAGGAATAACCATGGCCAGGTTGATGATGATGGCGTCACACAACATCAAGAGCAAGGTTTTAACACGGGTTTTTAAAGTCTTCAAAGCCGTTCCTCCTGGTGGCAACAGGTCACCAATATGTGCGGGTCTATGCGTGCGGCGATTAGTTATGTGCCTATCCTGGGTGTAAAAAACAATAGACCCGGCAAGGTTGCCGGTTGCGTCACTGGCTCAGGCAGGTTTAAGACGCCCAAATACAAAACCTGCTTCATTGCTTCAATGTCAATTGGGTTGTTGTTTGTTGCCTTTTATTTTTGCGTATAACCCTCCTAAAGAGCCCTTGTCGGAACTTGATACCAGTTTTTCCGGATCCCTCTGGTTTAGGAAATTGGTGTAATAGCTAATGACATTTGCTTGCGCGGACCCAGCCGGGTTTAAACGGTTTCAATATGCGAGGCAAATTTATTGCAATGAGTTTACCCCGGTTTTTTCCACGATGCTCTGGTTTTTATCGCCGTAGTAAGAATAATAGTATTTGTAATAGCCTCCGTCCTGCAATTTGACTGTGTTCAGCACTACGCCGATGTTTTTGGCGCCGGCATTTTGCAGGGTGTTTCTAGCTTCCTGGGCCAGTTCAATTCGTGTTGAGCCGGCTTTTAGGACCAGGAGCACACTGTCCGCCCGCGGCGCCAGCAGGGCGGCGTCGGTGACGGCCATAACCGGAGGCGCGTCCAGGAGCACCATATCGTATTGTCCGGTCACCTGGCCCAGCAGTTCGTCCATCTTTGCCGAACCCAGCAGTTCCGAAGGGTTGGGCGGGATCGGGCCGCTGGTTATTACATGCAGCCCCTCTACCCGGGTAGTGCGCACAACATCTTCTATGGCCAAGTCCCGCACCAGCAGATTGGTTAACCCCTGGCGGCTGTCCAGTTCAAAATATTGATGCAGTACCGGTTTTCTCAGGTCGCAGTCTATAAGCAGGACGCGGCTGTCAGCCTGGGCCATGACTACCGCCAGGTTGGTGCTGACAGTTGATTTTCCGTCGTCGGGCGCCGGGCTGGTAACCAGGATCATTTTGTTCGCACTGCAGTGGGAAAAGCTGATGTTGGTACGCAGGGTCCGAAAGGCTTCTGCTATAGCAGATTTGGGCCGTTTATGGGAGAAAAGGATTTTTTCTTTCCCGTTTTTCCCGTTTTTTCTAAACATGTTACACCCCGTTTGTTTTAATCGCTGCCATAGTAATAGTTCCCGGCACGGCTGCCGGCGTCGGGAATCATCCCCATCACGGGCAGTTCCAGATACCTTGCTATGTCGTCTGTTGTTTTGATTGTATTGTCCAGAAATTCCAGCAGGAAGGCCAGGGCTACAGAAGCCATCAGCCCCAGTAAAAATGCTATTGCTACGTTCATTTTTTTATCGGGCTTGACCTGGACCGCGCTCATGGCCGGTGATACGACGGCCAGGCTGGTACTGCCCAGGTCAAAAGAACGGGTGATCTGCGTCCTGGTGATGCCTTCGGACAGAAGTGTCAGCGTGCCCTGCAGGCGATCCCGCTCGGACTGGGTCTGGGCTTCGGCCAGTTTTTGCTGCACCGCTTCCATCTGCTCTTCCAGAAATATTACGGAGCGGTCCATTACTTCTTGGTTTCTTTCTGTGATGGAGGCGATGAATTCCTGGGTCAGGGTATTGGCGATGTCTTTAGCCAGCTGGGGATCTTTGTTGTTGACGGCTATTTCCAGCAGATACGAGTCCTTGGCGTTGGCAACTTTGATTTGCCCGTTCAAGCCCCGGGGAGTATAGCCGTATTCTTCCAGGCCCATGTGCCCAATGACGCGTTCCATCAGGGCGTCGCTTTTTAGCTGCCCGATGTAGGTATTCATGGTCGGCACGGGAATACGCGAAAGGTTGTTGATAATATTGTCGTTGCTATTGCTCGGGCTCGTGGTCTGCAGTTTTTCCGCCGCCTGGCTGACCAGCAGGACGGTTTTGGCTTCGTAAACGGGATGCAATATAAAGAAGCTTACAATGGCGCTGGCCAGTACCGCCAGCAAAGTGATTACGCCAATTAGGGCGCTGCGTTTTTTTAGTATTTGGATATATACGCGCAGATCTATTTCCTGTTCGTCAGGATTTACCAGGTTGTTTTGGTTGGCCAAAAGATACCATCCTCCCGCCGGCGCTATGCCAAAAGATAAACACACCGGATAAAATGAAAATCCGGCAGTGTTTGCCGGTTGCGTCACTGGCTCAATAAGGTTTCAGACGCCCAAATACAAAACCCTTCTCATTGCCTCGATGCAGATTGAATTATTGAATTATGATCATATTCTGGTTTCACAACCAAGATTCGACAACTCTTTTTCTAATCCTTCTTACATGTAAAAAAAATGTTTCACTGAAGACAAGGGGAGACTAGGAGAGACTAGGGGAGACTAGAGGACGTTCTTTCTGTTTTTCTATTAAACAGCCGGCGCTTTCTTTCGACAAGCTAATTGCACTTGTAAAATCGTGCAAATGCCTTATTGTTTCATAGAGCAGTTTACCTCCAGGCCCTTCCCTTTTAAATAAACCGCCCCCCAGTCATACATTGCCTCTAAAATGGGCCTGATGCTTCTTCCCAGACTGGAAAGCGAATATTCCACCTTAGGCGGCACTACCGGGTATACCTTGCGTATCAGCAGTCCATCCGCCTCCAACTCCCTTAGCTGCTGTGTGAGCATCTTGGGCGTCGCCTGTGGAATTATTTTACGCAGCTCACTAAAACGCAGGGTCTGATCCATCAGATGCCACAAGATCAAGGATTTATACTTTCCGCCTATAAGTGCTAGGGTGGACTCGACAGGACAATTATATCCGCTGTAATTCGGACAGGTTTTCATGCTGTTTGCCTCTTTCACAGTATCCTTTTGGATACTATATTACAATAAGGTGCATTCTTGTCATATTGAAATTTACTGATAAAATGATACCACAAGGCATGATCAAAATCAAAGTCAAATTTGCGTCGGAAAGGATAATGATGATGAAAGGAAATTTCGATATAACCGGTATGACCTGCTCGGCATGTTCAGCGCGTGTGGAAAAGGGCGTCGGCCAGTTGGCGGGGATTGAAGAAGTCAATGTAAACCTGCTTAAAAACAGCATGTCCGTAACTTATGATGACAAGGTCATCGATGCCGGGCAGATTGCAGCAGCTGTGGAGCGTATCGGTTATGGCGCGGCGCCGCGGGACGGCGCCGCCAAAAACCAAACCGGTAAACAGCAGGACAATATGGGACAGGAACAGGAGCAACTGCGGGTCAGGTTAATCGTTTCAATGGTTTTTTCCATTCCGCTGTTCTACATCGCCATGGGAGATATGCTCGGCTGGCCGCTGCCCGGTTTTTTATCGGGCATGGAGAACGCGCTGGTCTACGCGTTTACTCAATTCCTGCTATTGATTCCGGTGTTGTTTGTCAATTTTAAGTATTACCGGGTGGGATACAAAACCCTTTTTCAAGGTTCACCCAATATGGATTCCCTGATCGCCATCGGTTCGAGCGCCGCAACCGCATACGGCATCCTGGCCATATACAGGATCGGGTATGGTCTGGGGCATGGCGATATGCTTACCGCGCACCATTACGCGATGAACCTCTACTTTGAGTCGGCGGCGATTATACTTACGCTGATAACGCTGGGTAAATATTTTGAGGCCCGCGCCAAGGGCCGCACCTCGGAAGCGATTACTAAGCTAATCAACCTGGCGCCCAGGACGGCGACCATATTGCGCAACGGACATGAGGAAACTGTCCCGGTGGAAGAGGTTTTGCCCGGTGATATAGTAATTGTTAAAGCCGGGGATACTATCCCGGTTGACGGTGTTATAGAGGACGGTTATTCTTCCGTGGACGAGTCGGCGATAACCGGTGAGAGCATGCCGGTTGACAAGGGAATCGGTGATAAGGCTACAGGCGGTACCGTCAACAAATCGGGCTATTTCAAAATGCGCGCTACAGCTGTCGGGGATAATACCACCCTGGCGCATATCATCAGGCTGGTTGATCAGGCAACCTCATCAAAAGCGCCGATTGCCAGGCTGGCGGACAGAATCAGCGGTGTTTTTGTACCGGTAGTGATTATCATTGCCCTTACGGCAACAGTTGCATGGCTGGCTTTGGGGCAAAGCCTGGAGTTTTCGCTTTCCATCGGCATAGCCGTGCTGGTGATATCCTGCCCCTGCGCACTGGGGCTGGCCACGCCGACGGCGATTATGGTCGGCACCGGCAAAGGAGCGGAAAACGGGATCCTGATAAAATCCGCCGAGGCTCTGGAAACGGCGCATAACATCGATATGGTCGCATTGGACAAGACCGGCACGATTACCGAGGGTAAACCCGCGGTGACTGACATTATCAGCGCCGGCGCCGAAGAATCCGCCTTACTGACCGTGGCGGCATCACTGGAAAAAATGTCGGGACACCCTATTGCCGAAGCGATATTGGCAAAAGCCGAAAATAAGGGCGTCGCGTTAAAAAATGTTGTGGACTTTTCATTAATACCGGGGCAAGGCATTTCCGGCATAATTGAAGAGCAACGTTATTATGCCGGGAACAAGAGGTTGATGGAGTCGGCCAAGGTTGAAACAGGGGATTTTATCGACACCGGGGGATCATTGGCCGCCTCGGGAAAAACACCCTTGTATTTTGCACGGGAGAAAGAATTTTTAGGCATTATCGCCGTGGCGGATGTGATTAAGCCAACCAGCAGGCAAGCTATAGAAGAATTGTCCGCCATGGGAATTGACACAGTGATGATTACCGGCGACAATGCCAAAACAGCCGAAGCTATTCGCCGGCAGGTCGGCATAAAAAATGTCATCTCCGAGGTTTTGCCCCAAGACAAAGAATCGGAAATACGGGCCCTGCAACAAAGCAACAGGAAGGTGGCCATGGTTGGCGACGGCATTAACGACGCCCCCGCGCTTGCGCGGGCGGATGTGGGCATCGCCATAGGCGCGGGGACGGATATCGCCATTGAATCCGCCGATATAGTCCTGATGAAAAGTGATTTGCTCGACGTGGCCGCCGCCATACAACTTAGCCGCTCAACCATGCGCAATATTCGGCAGAACCTGTTCTGGGCGTTTTTCTACAATACGATTGGCATTCCCCTGGCGGCGGGTTTATTTTTCGGATTGTTGGGCTGGCGCCTCAACCCGATGATTGCCGCCGCCGCCATGAGCCTAAGTTCCGTATCAGTTGTTTCAAATGCGCTAAGGTTGAAATTTTTCAAACCAAAATGGACGGGGGAAAGGAGGGACAGTACCGATTTCGTTATAAAAGAACAACCTGAAACCTTGAAAGGAGCAGATATTGAAATGAAAAAAGTCATAAAAATTGAGGGGATGTCCTGTGGCCACTGCTCAATGGCGGTTAAAAAGGCGCTGGAAAAACTGGCCGGCGTGACAAATGTTACCGTTGATTTGGCAGAAAAAGAAGCCACGGTGGATCTTTCCGGGCAAGTAGCAGACGACATTTTGACCGGGGCAATAACTGACGCCGGATATGAGGTCATCGCAATCATATGAAACAAAAATGAAACAAAGGGACGTTCCTTTTGATTCACTGAAACAAAGGGACGTTCCTTTTGATTCATTTATCTGTGCAAGGGAAACGGAAAACCCCGCACTGCGTGTGCGGGGCATGATACCCTGCAAGAAACACCATCACTACATATAACACCGGTGTGCCCCTGCTCCTAGCGCACCTGCTCAAACAGCAGGGTCCCATCCCGCTCCAGCCTGCGCACCTTGTTTTGCTGCCGCAAATGTTCCAGGTGGGAAATGATTTCCCCGGTGGCAAACCACAACTGTTGCAGCGGGAACTTGTCCCAGGGGCAGGACAGATCCCAGGTAATCCCGCCGGCAATCTGATAGGCGTTCATCGAGCCGTCACCCAGGACAGTTAAAACCTCCTGCAGCCGGTTAGCATAGTGCCGCTTCAATTCGTCAATCCGTTTATGCACATCTTTGATAACTTCCCTGTGTCCCGGCAGCGCCAGGTCGATTTCCATCCTATCCACCTTGTCCAAGCTCTGCAGGTACTGGCCCAAGGGGTCCACGAGCCCTTTATAAAACATGGTTATATTGGGCGTGATGTCTTCCAGGATATGATCCCCCGAAACCAGTATTTTTTTATCCGGTTCATAAAGGCAAATATGTCCCGGAGTGTGGCCCGGTGTTTCCACGACGACAAAAGAGTATTCGCCGGCCATCAGGACATCACCCTCCCTTACTGTCCTAAAGTCATGCGCGCGCTCCGGCCCATATCTCTGGCTGGGATGCTGCAACAGGCCATCCCTGTATTCCTGCACCGGAAAACCGTATGAACCAACGTAAGCCAGATTCTTCGGCCACTCTCCGGGTATATGCGCCAGGTTGATGCGTTTCCCGTCGGCCTCGCTGCAGTATATGGAGCTCTTGTCCGTGGCAACGGCCGAAATCAGGCCGCTGTGGTCGGCGTGCATATGAGTGATGAAAATGTCGGTTTTATCCGGTGCGGCGCCCAGGGACTGCAGCCCGTTTAATAACGCCGTCCGGCATTCTGCGCGGTTAAACCCGGTGTCAATGAGCAAGTTGCGCTCCCGGCCTTTGATCAGGTAGGCATTTATCGCCTGCAGGGGATTGCCCGGCAGGGGCACCTTGATAATGTAAATACCAGGTAGGACTTCTTCAATAATTTCAATTCACTTCCTAACTAATATGTCAGATTATGTTGATTATTTTACAGGCAGTGATACCCTGGTCAGCAGTTCGCTTTCCGAACATCATCCGGCCCGTTATAGTAGTATTCGTAGGCGACGCCGGCCGGTTCCAGGTTGTTTTCCCGCATCCATCTGTTTATTTCATTATACACCTTTGACTGTTATGGGGTTGCGTTTTAATACTGGGCCGCAGGATGGATCTAATTATATCATTAATGGATGGGTGAGTTAATACTCCCAATATTATTTTACCCCCTGCAACTGTCGCAGAAATAGGACCCCTGTATAGCCGGAGAAACCTTTGCTTTCGAAGGCCGGGTTGGTCAGGACGACAAATTTGGTGAAGTAGCCCATTTGAACATCCGGGATCATCCCCATCACTGGAAATCCCTGCTACCATGCTGCATCGAAATTAATATGTATAACCGGGGCCGGCCCATATTTAGGCTGTCCAAAAATGCCGGTATCCCTATTAACTACCAATTTATATATTTCCCAGGGTGGTTCTTTTGTGGTAAAATACTGTCATGAAAAATTTAGAATATTACCTAAACCTGAAGTACGAAGTAAAACTGATTGGTACCGGCGGAGCGTGGGCGGCTGCCATCCCGGCCTTTCCTGATTGTGTGGCGGACGGCAAATCGCCACAGGAAGCCATGGCCAATCTTGAGGAGGTTAAGAGAGCCTGGCTCGAAAGCCGCCTTAAATCGGGCCAACCGGTACCGGAACCCTAAAAAAAGACGACCGGGTGCGCCCTTTATAGATGCGCCTGTTATTATCGGAGACAGTGAATACGATGAAAAAAAGCCTAAAAGCCGTTATTTTTGAATACACAAAGGTGATCATGATCGCCCTGGCTATATCGCTTTTTGTGAGGGCCTACGTGGCCGAAGCCAGGTTTATACCCTCCGAGTCCATGCTGCCCACAATAAAAATAGGCGACCGTCTCATTATAGATAAGATTTCTATTGAAATTAAAGGGTTGGGCGATATCCAAAGAGGCGATATCGTTGTCTTTAATCCCCCCGCCGCAGCCCGCTCAAAAGACGGCATACCATTTATTAAAAGGGTAATCGGCCTGCCGGGTGAAACGGTATCGATAAAAAAAGGGACGGTGTATATCAACGGGGATCCACTTGACGAACCATACATTTTAGAGAAGCCCGTTGCTGATTTGAAGCCTTATCAAATCCCCGGCAACATGGTTTTCGTCATGGGCGACAACCGCAACAACAGTGACGATAGCAGGTATTGGGGCCCGTTGCCGGCGCAAAACATTATCGGCAAGGCGGAATTTCGCTATTATCCGTTCAACAATATGGGGATCCTGCGCTAAAGCCGGTGTTAAACCACCGGCTTTTTTATAAAAGAATAATTTTTAAAACCGGGGTAAAAATGAAAGTGGGAGCAAATTTGCGATAGCCGCCGGGAAGGGAACGCTTATGGAAACAGTTACAATTAAAGAATTGCACTCCAATAAAGACAAATACATTAACAAAAAAATTCTGGTCATGGGCTGGGTGAGGACAGTCAGGACCTCCAAGGCTTTTGGGTTTATCGAACTCAACGATGGGACATTTTTTTCAAACCTGCAGGTCGTTTTCGATGAAAACCTGGCCAACTTTCAGGAAATATCCAGGCTTGGCGCAGGCTCGGCCATAATAGCGGCCGGGCAACTTGTTGAATCCCCCGGGGCAAAGCAGCCCTTTGAACTAAAGGCGGAGTCCATAGAAATCCAGGGGCTTGCCGCGCCGGATTACCCGCTGCAGAAAAAAAGGCACACCTTTGAATTCCTGCGCACGATTGCCCACCTGCGCCCCCGTACAAACACCTTTTTCGCAGTTTTCAGGGTAAGGTCGGCCGCCGCCTACGCCATCCACAAGTTTTTCCAGGAAAACAGCTTTGTCTACGTGCACACCCCGATCATCACAGGCAGTGACGCGGAAGGCGCCGGGGACATGTTCAGGGTGACCACCCTGGACCCGGGCCGGATCCCCCTTAACGAAAAGGGCGGCGCCGACTTCACCAGGGATTTTTTCGGCAAAGAGACAAACTTGACGGTCAGCGGCCAGTTGGAGGCGGAAGCATACTGCATGGCGTTCAGCAGAGTCTATACCTTCGGCCCGACATTCCGCGCGGAAAATTCAAACACGCCCCGCCACGCGGCTGAATTTTGGATGATTGAGCCGGAGATTGCTTTTGCCGGACTCGAGGAGAACATGGATCTGGCCGAGGCCATGCTCAAGTCTATAGTAAGATATGTGCTGGAAAACGCCCCGGAGGAAGTACGTTTTTTGAACAGCTTTGTTGACAAGTCCCTGCTGGAACGGCTGGAAAATGTCATTAGGTCTGATTTCGCCCGCATCACTTACACAGAAGCGGTTGAGATCCTGAAAAAGTCAGGCCAAAAGTTCGAATATCCTGTTGATTGGGGGGTCGATCTGCAGACTGAGCATGAACGATACATCACCGAAAAGCATTTCAGCAAGCCGGTTTTCATAACGGATTACCCGAAGGAAATCAAGGCCTTTTACATGAGGATCAACGATGATGGAAGGACAGTTGCCGCCATGGACCTGCTGACACCGGGCATCGGGGAGCTCGTTGGCGGCAGTCAAAGAGAAGAAAGGCTTGATCGCCTGGAAAAAAGGATGGATGAAATGGGGTTGGATAAAGAGGATTATTGGTGGTACCTGGACCTGCGGAGATATGGGAGCGTCAGGCACGCGGGCTTCGGCCTGGGCTTTGAAAGGCTGCTGATGTATCTGACCGGGATGACCAACATCCGCGATGTTATTTCCTTTCCGCGGACCCCCAGGAATGCGGAGTTTTAGAGGCTACAAAATGAAACAAAAGAATGAAACAAAAGGAACGTCCCTTTGTTTCATTTTGCAACCTCAATCATGATGGCGCATTCGATGCGCTTTTTTTGCATGGCGCAAATAAGGTCCACCGGTTTTAAAATGTCTCCCCCGGCGTAGTAGGAATTGGCGTGGCAGCCGCCGGAACAGTAAAGTTTTGCCCAGCAGTTGCGGCAGTCTTCTTTATTTAATATGTTGGCCCTCCCGAACCTTTCACCAAGGGCGTTATTTTTAATACCCGTGTCCAGGTTGCCCATTTTGAATTCCTGCTGCCCGACGAACTGGTGGCAGGGATAGAGATCCCCTTCCGGCGTCACGGCGAAATAATCGGCGCCGGCGCCGCAGGCGGAGATCCTTTTATAGAGGCAGGGGCCTTTATAAATGTCCACGTTAAAATGATAAAACCGAAAGGGCTTTTCTTCCTTAATCCTTTTCACATAGGCGCAGGCCAGCCGTTCATATTCGGCAAGAATTGCCGGTATATGCTCCGCCCGGATGTGGAAGTCCTCCCCCCCGCCGACAACGGGCTCCATGGATATCTCGTCAAACCCAAGGTCGGCAAGGTGTAAGACATCCCTGGAAAAGTCCGTGTTTCTGGCAGTAAATGTGCCGCGGATAAAGTAACTTTTGCCTCCCCTGGATTGGACCAGCCGCAAGGCGTCGCCTATTATTCTGTCGTATGTACCCCGGCCTGCCGCGTCATATCTGATTGCGTCATGAACCGCTTTTCGCCCGTCGATACTGATTACTACATTATCCATGTTTTCATTGATATATCTAATATTATCTTCATTAAAAAGGGTCCCGTTGGTGGTAATGGTAAAGTAAAACTTCTTTCCAGCCTGCGCTTCAATTTTTCTGCCGTATTCGACAGTCCTTTTTACAACATCAAAGTTCAGCAGCGGCTCGCCGCCGAAAAAATCTATCTCGATATTTTTCCTTTTACCTGAATGATTAACGAGGAAATCTACCGCCTTAAAGGCAACCCCCTGGGGCATTAGTTTCCTTTCCACCTTGTAGCTCCCTTTTGAAGCGAAACAGTACTCACACATAAGGTTGCAGTCGTGGGCCACATGGAGGCATAAGGCTTTTAAACCACTATTCTTATTTATATTTTGCCAACCGGAAGCTAAAATTTCCGGGGAGAACAGTAAACCCTCCTTCACCAGTTGGTTAACCTCCGCCCATATCTCCCCGATGCTTTCAAGCGAATATCGCCCTTGCAGTTTTTCTACAGCCTGTTCAAGGGTAAATGGCTCCTTGAATTGCGACAGCAATTCGTACACCGCATCGTCAACCACATGTATACTGCCGCTGTTGCCGTCCACAGCAATGTTAAATCCATTCATCTGATAAACATGAACCATCAAAAACATCTCCATATCATTTTTCGGGATAATTCAAGCCCAAATAATTATACATGATTTGCAACCCGATAAACGATGTTTTATCCCGGTCTTTTTATGTTTATTCGTCCTTCTTTTTATCCCTGATATCAAATCCCAATTTGCGTGCCGCTTGACGCGGGATCAGCGGCATGATCTCCCTGGCGAAATCCTCCAGCCTTTTTCTCATATCTGGCAGTTTATCGTTGTTGATCAACAGAAAGGCCAGGGCGCCAAGAACAGTAAATCCCAGAATCCAACCCACCGCCTGCCATGCGCCCCTGGCTGCGCCTGTTGATTTACTGGGAGCCGCCATGCCGGTTGGGGCGGGGGAAGCGGGAGAATTAGGTGAAACCGGCCCTATTCCCATGGCCAGGGGCAGCGCATCTGCAAACAAGCCTATACCCCGCTCGGCTTCCTCCCTGCTATTGGTATGGGTGCCTGCTTCGATCAGCAGGGCAGTCGGCAGTAAATCCTGGTTGTAGTCACCCCTGCCGACAAAAATCTCTTTTACCACCTTGGGGTGAGAATTGTTTACCGCAGTCAGCATCTGTTTGGCAAAGCCCAGGTTAGCCGACATGCCCGGGTTTTCGTTGCCTACGACCAGGCGCAGACTGGCTATGTCCATCCCATCAATGTTTAGTCGATAATAATTTGGATCGGGCACCCCGTCGCGGTGTACGTCAAATATTGCCACCGGGTTGATTTTTAGCAGTTTTGCAGCCGTCCTGCGGGAACGCACATAAGCGTTGTTGTCGTGCGGGTCGTGCCGCGTCGAATCGTGGTTTACATTCATTCCCGCATGTCTTAAACCTTCAGCCATGACAGTGCCAACCTTGAGAATACTGCCATTAAATTTTATTGAATGGGTGCCCTCGCTGGGCACGTATGATTCGTCTGTGTGTGTGTGATAGATGGCAAAGTTAGCAGGCGCCTCCTGTTTGGCGCCGCTGCTTTCCACGGCCACCGGCGCCACGCGGGACGCGTAGAATTCATTTAAGGCCACTATTTGCGGATCCATACCTAAAAACCGCGCCACGGCCTGGTCCCCTTGAACCTGTTGCAACCGGTAAATCCTTCCCTCGGCGGTGTAGATTTCATCACCGGCATACACGGCCCGGGACATCATGGACAGGATGTTTTCCTGCTCGTCCAAAATCGTCGTGCACCTGCCCGGCTGGTATTCGGGCGCCTCGTTCCGCTTTGTTTGAAAAAACCAGGAACCCGACAAGGCAGTAATTGAATCCCTTTTTATTGCCGCAGCGCTGCAAAGCGCAAAACCAAGGCCTATTACAACCAACATTGTGAATAATATGTTTTTTCTTTTTTTGTTCATAAAGTTATTATCTTAACTCCACAGCATTTTTATACAAGTGAAACAAAGG
>CAYMJG010000064.1:0-14418 GCA_964390855.1 uncultured Eubacteriales bacterium
TACCAAAATTATGGCCACTGTTCCCCTCTCGGAAATGTACCGCTATGCCATAGACTTAAAGTCAATGACCCAGGGTCGCGGCTCTTTTACCATGGAATTCAGCAGTTATGAGGAAGTGCCCGCCCGCCAATCCGAAGAGATTATTAAGAGGGCAAAAGCAGAAGCCGGGGCTGAGAAATAAAAATAGCGGGTGGCATTTGGTTATAATGTTATCGCAGCAAAATGGCAAGGCAGCCGGCAGATCAAGCCGTCTGCCTTCGGTTTATAGCAGCTCAGGGGGATGTTAAATATAGAGAAAAAGGATGTGTCAACATGGACATGGATCTGAATTATTTTTTGGAGAACAAGAGCAGGGGAGCGGAATATATCAGCAGGGCGATCACTGACCTGTCAATTAATATAACTGAGGACACAACGGTGCTGGAACTGTTTGGGGCTTTTAACGGCATTCTGGCCAGAGCGATTGATCTTATGCTGGAGGAAGTCAATGAAGGCGTCGATACGCACCAGTGTAAAAACTGTTTTCCATTTAAAGAATAAGCATTAAAAGCAAAAAGCCCCGCAGGGCCTTGAAATTTTCTGGCAGGGGAGACAGGACTCGAACCTGCAGCACCTGGTTTTGGAGACCAGTGCTCTACCATTGAGCTACTCCCCTGAATAAAAAATTGATTACATTTTTACCCGGTTACAACCTGTATTATATAAATTCAGGCGTTTTTAGTCAAGAGAAAACCTTGTAACCGTAGGATTTTCTTGCGTAGGAGCGAATATAATGGGAGCAGCCCGGGTTAAATATATTCGTGGGGGTGGATATAATGGCGCTGAAAATTGGTGTTTTAATGGGCGGCCGCTCATCAGAGCGGGAGGTCTCCTTAAGAACAGGC
The DNA here is from genome assembly GCA_964390855.1 of uncultured Eubacteriales bacterium. Taxonomy (GTDB): domain Bacteria; phylum Bacillota; class Desulfotomaculia; order Desulfotomaculales; family Pelotomaculaceae; genus Syntrophopropionicum. The sequence continues at coordinate 885 of CAYMJG010000064.1, forward strand.
GTTGCTATTTATAAGGCTCTGCAAACTAAAGGTTACTCCGCGGTGGAAATAGACGTCGGATTTGATATTGTTGAAAAAATAAATGCCGAAGGTATTAACCTGGCCTTTCTGGCGGTGCACGGCAGGTACGGCGAAGATGGGGCGATCCAGGGTATGCTCGAAATGCTGGATATTCCCTATACCGGTTCAGGAATTCTGGCCAGCTCATTGGCCATGGATAAGATAGCCACCAAGAAAATGCTGCTTTTTGCAGACCTGCCGACACCCCGTTTTTTAGCAATTGATCAGTCGGCTGTCATGGCTGCCGGTTTGGATCATATCAGCGGGCAGGTGCTGCAGGAGATGGGCTTGCCCCTGGTGATTAAGGCGCCGACCCAGGGGTCAACAATCGGTATATCATTTGTCAGGCAAAGGGACGAATTGGCGCAGGCTTTTACCCTTGCTTTCAAATATGATCCGGTGGCAATGGTGGAGCAGTTCATTGAAGGCGTTGAATTGACGGCATCTGTATTGGGCAACAGTGATCCTACCGCCTTGCCGCTTATTGAAATAGTGTCGGCCAGCGGTGTTTATGACTATAATGCCAAATATACACCGGGAATGAGCGATCATATTATTCCACCCAGGATTTCAGGGGAACATCAGAATAAAGTAAAGGATTTGGCCATTAGGGCCTTTCAGGCAATTGGCTGCCGGGGACTGGCCAGGGTTGACTTCATTTTTGGACAAAACGGTTTGCCTTATATCCTGGAGATAAATACCATACCCGGCATGACTGCAACCAGTCTCTTTCCTGACGCGGCAAGGGCAGCCGGGATTGAATTCCCGGATCTTATTGATTGTCTGGTTAAGCTGGCCCTGGAAAAATAAAAGCGGAACGAGGAGTGTCAATGACCAGAGCAGAACTAGCAGCAAAAATAGACCACACTTTGCTCAAACCTGATGCTGCGGTTGATGATATTGCAAGGTTATGTACAGAGGCCAAACATCATGGGTTCTGTTCAGTCTGCGTAAACCCCTGTTATGTTTCTATAGCCGGCAGGGAACTTGGGGGATCGCCGGTCAAGGTCTGCACTGTTGTTGGATTTCCCCTTGGCGCCTGCACCTCGCCGGCTAAAGCGCTGGAGGCTGCGGAGTGTGTCCGGAACGGGGCCGGTGAGCTCGATGTGGTGATCAATATAGGTTTCCTAAAAAGCAGGCTATTGGGGCAGGTAGAATCGGACCTGGCGGGAGTTGTGGCAAACGCCAGGCACGTGGATCAGGGTACAATAATCAAGGTGATACTGGAGACATGCCTCTTAACCGAAAGCGAAAAAATCATGGCTTGCCGCCTGGCCCTTAAGGCAGGCGCGGATTTTGTTAAAACCTCAACAGGGTGGGGCAAAGGAGGGGCTACTGCAGCAGATGTGGCCCTGCTAAAGCAGGCTGTTGGCGACAGCGCCGGTGTGAAAGCCTCGGGCGGCATCAAAGACCTGGCAACTGCCCTGAACATGCTGGCGGCAGGGGCTGATAGAATAGGCACCAGCTCAGGGCCGGCTATAATAAATGGGCTAAAGGAGTAGTCCTTGGAAATTCCGGCTTGGGGGGCCGGCTTGTTATATCATTTGCTGCTATTTTACAAGAATGTTAAATATGCTATTCCATCAGCGCATACCCCTGTTATTTTTTATTTGAGCAGGAATTGTCAAAAGTGACAGCGAAATATGCTGTTAAGCTCGTAAAAACAACGGGGGTGATGGTTATGAAAATGCGCTGCATGTTGTGTGGAATGCCTATTGACTATGAAATGCCGGCAAGCGCCGACCCTTTTGACGATGAAGATGACGATGATGATCTGCCCAAAAAGAAACCGATGTCAGTGTGCCTGAGGTGCCAGGCGAAATTAAAGCACGAAGCGGATAACCAACAAAAGATACCCAGGCCCATGTAACAAGACAATTATAATCAGGGGGTTGAGTATTTGCAGATTAATCTTGGCAAGATAATTAACATTATTATACTTGTGGCAATATTTGTTTTAATTGTACTTGGTCTGTACGGAGCCAGGCTTTATACCGACTGGCTCTGGTTCCAGTCGCTAAACTACCAGAAGGTTTTTACGACAATTATTCTATCCAGCGCGGGTTTAAGGTTTGCGATCGGATTAGCCCTTTTTTTATTCCTATTTATCAACCTGTATGCAACCCGCGGCCCCTTGCTCAAAGCAACCCAGAAGGCAACGGTTGTTAAAGAAGACGATCTAATTACAATCCAAAACACTACACTGAACCAACTAATAACACCCCGTTTTATACTCATAGTGTTTATTGTTATAAGTTTTGCAATGGCTGTTCTATTTAATATGTCGGCAGCCAAAGACTGGATCACCCTGCAGCAATATTTGCACCCGACTGACTTTGGCGTTAGTGACCCCATCTTCCAAAAGGATATCGGGTTTTACACCTTTCGACTGCCTTTTTACATTTTTCTCTACAATGTGACCAGTATGGCTGTCCTGGTGACTGCATTCTGGGTTACGATTGTATACCTGGTGGCTAACTTCCTGCAGGGGAACCCGGCCAAGCTGTTGCATAACATTTCAGCGCGCTACCATCTGTCCTACCTGGCGGCTGTTTTCTTCGTTATCAAAGCCGTGGGTTACCGTCTGGAACAATATATGCTTCTGTTTGCCCACCGCGGAGCCGTATGGGGGCCGGGTTATACTACAACCCACGCCACCCTGATAGCCTATAAGGTCCTGGTGGTTATCGCCCTGATATGCGCCCTGGCAATTCTAATCAACCTTTTTCTTCGTAAATTCAGGGTGGTTATATACAGCATCGGTGCGCTTCTTGTGGCGTCCATAGCGCTTGGCGGACTTTACCCGGCCGCAATCCAAAAATTTGTAGTAACACCGAATGAAGCAGGCATAGAACGTCCTTACTTGGAAAGAAACATCGAATTCACCAGGCTGGCGTATGGACTTGATAAAATCGAGAGAATGAATTTCCCGGCCGGCAGGATTTTGACAGCCGGTGACATCCAGGCCAATCAGGATACAGTCAACAACATCCGTCTCTGGGACTGGGAACAGTTGAAACAGACATACAGCCAGCTGCAGGAAATCCGGCTGTATTATGAGTTTCCGGATATCGATATTGATCGATATACAATAAACGACCGTTACCGCCAGGTGATGCTGGCGCCGAGGGAGCTTAACCAGGATCACCTTACTGCCCAAGCCAAAACATGGGTTAACCAGAGGCTTTTTTTCACCCACGGTTACGGGATCACTATGAGCCCGGTCAACGAGCTTACCACGGAAGGGCTGCCCACCTTTTTCCTTAAGGACATTCCGCCCAGCGGCGGCACCGACTTGAAAGTGGACAGGCCGGAAATTTATTTTGGGGAAAAAACGGATCAGGACGTCCTGGTTAATACAAAGTCACAGGAATTTAACTATCCCCAAGGTGATGTTAACGTCCTTTCCACATACGAAGGGGACGGCGGTGTCAAGGTAAACAGCTTCTTGCGGCGGGCGGTATTCGCCTTGGCCCTGGGTGATTATAAGATGCTGCTATCCAGCGAAATAGACAATAACAGCAGAATTTTATATTATCGCAATATCATGCAGAGGGTGCCAAAAATAGCGCCGTTTTTAAGGTACGATAATGACCCTTATATGGTTTTGAGTGAAGGCAAATTATACTGGATGTGGGACGCTTATACAACAACAAATAAGTTCCCCTATTCCGAACCCTTTGATCGGGTAAACAACTATATCCGCAACTCTGTAAAGGCTGTGGTAGATGCTTATACAGGGCAGGTAGATTTCTATATCAGCGACGAAAACGACCCGCTAATCCAGACGTACAATAAGATTTTTCCCGGTATGTTTAAATCCATGCAGGATATGCCTGAAGACCTGCACAAACATATTCGCTATCCTGAGGACTTCTTCCGGGCCCAGGCGGAAATGTACGCCGTCTATCACATGGAAGATCCGCTGGTGTTTTACAACAGGGAAGACAAGTGGAACGTCGCCACTGAAACCATGGGCAAAGAAGAAAAACAGATCGAGCCTTACTATACGATCATCGAACTGCCTGGGACCAATAAGCCGGAGTTTATCCTGATCCTGCCCTTTACACCACAGAACAAAAAAAATATGATCGCCTGGATGGCTGCCAGATCCGACGGGGAGGAATACGGCAAGCTTCTTGCGTATAACTTCCCTAAACAGGAGCTTGTCTACGGGCCTACCCAGATTGAAGCACGGCTTAACCAGGACACTACAATATCACAGCAACTTTCCCTTTGGAACCAGCATGGATCCAGCGTGATCAGGGGAAACCTTTTGGTTATACCAATCAATGACGCTTTGATTTATGTCGCGCCCATCTACCTGCAGGCGGAGCAGAGTAAAATGCCCGAACTGCGCAGGGTCATCGTGGCACACGGGGAAATGGTAGTGATGGAACCAACGCTTGAAGTAGCCCTGCAAAAAATATTCGGGGAGGGTACAGGAATAGTCCCGAAGGCGCCGCAGTTACCTGAAGCCGGTGTCCCGGTTGCCAGTATAGCTGACCTGGCCAAAAACGCCAGCCAGCTTTATGATGAAGCACAAAATAAGCTCAAAAACGGCGACTGGGCAGGTTATGGGGAGTCACTTGGCAAGTTAAAACAGACTCTGGCTGAACTAATGGCCAAAGCAGAAAGCCAGCCCTAGATGTTAAATATTGATATAATGCCGGCGTTTAAGTTATTGAACACCTGGCAGGCATTTACAAAAAAAGCTGTCGGCCCGGCGCCGGCCGCTTTTTTTGCAGCAGTTATATCTTTGTAGTTTCAAAAAACGGGGAGGTTATCATATGTTACCAGGCGGCAGGATCAGGCGCATCGGTGTGTTGACTGGGGGTGGGGACTGCCCGGGGCTAAACGCGGTCATTCGCGCTGTAGTTAAAACCGCGATTGGCAGTTACAGGTTATCTGTCGTAGGCTTTGAAAACGGTTTTGGCGGCTTAATCCAAAACCGGGCGCGCGAATTAACAGTAAACGATGTGGTTGGCATCCTGCCCAGGGGCGGGACCATCCTGGGCACCACCAACAGGGACAACCCCTTTAAATACCAGATGGTTATTAAAGGACAAAAGGTTTTCAGAGATGTTTCCGACCGGGTCATTGAAAATATCAATATCCAGGGCATAGACGCCCTAATCGTCATTGGTGGTGACGGCAGCCTGAGCATTGGCAGGGAGCTTTACGAAAAAAAAGGGCTGCCGGTTGTCGGGGTACCAAAAACCATTGATAACGACCTGTCAGCTACAGACCAGACCTTTGGCTTTGACACAGCCTTAAATACGGCTACGGAAGCCATAGACAAGCTGCACACGACAGCGGAGTCACATCACAGGGTAATGGTACTGGAAGTGATGGGGCGTTATGCAGGGTGGATCGCGCTTCAGGCTGGTATCGCCGGCGGTGCGGACGTAATTCTTATCCCTGAGATTCCCTATTCAATTGAAAAGGTATATGAAAAAATTAACCAAAGACGGGATAATGGTAAACTATTCAGCATTGTGGTAGCAGCGGAGGGAGCCATGGCCGTGGGTGGTGAATTAATCGTCCAGAGAAGGGTGGAAGAGAGTTTCGATCCAATCCGCCTGGGTGGTATTGGCAACATTGTGGCCAGACAGATTGAGGAGGAAACCGGGATGGAGTCCAGGGTAACTGTCTTAGGCCACCTGCAGAGGGGGGGAATACCAACAGCGTTTGACCGGATCTTGGCAACACGCTATGGCACAGGTGCGGTAAACCTGGTTATGGAGGGCAGATTTGGTGAAATGGTATGCCTGCGCACCCCCAATATAGAGTCGGTATCCCTGGCGGAAGCAGTGGGAGAAATCCGCCTGGTACCCGTAGACGGTGACATGGTACGTACTGCCAGACAGGTCGGTATCTCTTTCGGCGACAAATGGAAAGAACCGTAGGATACTAAGGATTCCTTTTGCTGGTTATAATTATAATGATCACAGGACAATCATGGGGGAATATCAAGTGAGGGTAGGTATTTTTACTGACAGTTACTTACCGTATACAAGCGGCGTGGTCCGTTCCATCCAGACCTTTAATGAGGAATTAACCAAATTGGGGCACGAAGTATATATTTTTGCCCCAAATTATAAGGATTGCAGCAGTGATAGCAAGGTATTTCGTTTTGCCTCGATACCGTCGCCCACCAACCGTGACTTTACCGTGGCGCTGCCGTTTTCTTTAAAACTTAGACCGACTATTAAACAGCTAAACCTTGACCTAATTCATGTGCATTCACCATTTTTGCTTGGGCGACTGGGCGCCAGGTATGCCAGAAAAATTAACGTGCCCCTGGTATTCACCTACCATACCTTGTATGAGCATTATGTGCATTATATGCCATTCACAAAGTCAGGCTCAAAAGATATTGCGCAAATTGCGCAATCAGTTTCCAAGGATCTGGCGCAAAAGGTCAGCCGGGATTTTTGCAACCTGTGCGACCTGGTGATAGTGCCTACCGGCATCGTGGCGGACTATCTACAGGAAATTGGGGTAAAGACTATTCTGAAAAAAGTACCCACGGGCATCAAGACCGCCGAGTATAAAAAAGGGGAGAAAAAATGGCTGCGGGATGAGTACAAAATTTCTCCGGAAGCCAAGGTTCTTGTTTTCGTCGGCAGGTTAGGCCTGGAAAAAAATATTCCATTTATGCTGGAGAGTTTTAAGATGGTAAAAAATAGGTTCAATGATGTAATTCTGGTAATTGTAGGGGGAGGCCCGGAGGAGGAAGAACTAAAAAATATTGTAGGTAAATTGGATCTGGGTGACAGCATTATCTTTACAGGAACACTGTCGCCTCAGAATGTAATCAATTGCTATGCGGGTTCAAATATGTTTGTATTCTCATCTATATCCGAGACACAGGGTATTGTGATTGCTGAGGCCAAGGCTGCCGGTTTACCGGTGGTAGCTGTACGCGCAAACGGCGCCGCAGAAATGGTTGAGGATCGTATCGACGGTTATCTAACCGATCAGAGCACGGCGGAGTTTGCAGAGAGGATTATCGATCTACTGAATAACGATCAGCTTAGGTTGGCAATGGGCAAAAATGCCGAGAGAAACGCGGCCGGACTCGATTCAGTAAACTGTACGGCCATGCTTTTAAATTGTTACCAAAGCCTTAAGGAAGCTTGAACGGCAAAACAGCTTTAATCCATTGAAAAAGAGCTATCTTTGCCAAAGTTGCCAGCTATAAAAAATAAACCGGCTTAAATGCCGGTTTTTGTTTGACATATATTTAGCCTAGCGCTAATATTATTATTAAATAGGAATGTTCTTATTTGGAGGTATAATGACAGAAGCGGAAATAATCAGAACAATAAAGAAAAAAGGCTACAAAATCACCGCCCAACGCAGGGCGATTATTGAGGCGCTGGCCGCCCTGGACGGGCCCCCGACAGCAAAGGACGTGTATGAAATAGTAAGGGAGAGGCAGCCCGATGTAAGTTTAGACACAGTGTATAGAAATTTAAACCTGCTTGCTGAAACAGGATGCGTAGTTAAAATTAACCTGAAAAATAGTGAAAAAAGTCGTTTTGAGATCTTGGAAAACCATCATCACCACCATTTAGTTTGCCTTGGTTGCGGCGCCACTGTCTGTTTGGAAAAATGCCTGCTGGACATGCACACGGAAGTTTTAAAAGATAAGGGATATAAAATTGTGGGGCATGCCTTTGAAATTTACGGGTACTGCCCATCCTGCTTCAATAGCGGCGAAAAATAACAAAGAGGTGGAATTATGCTTAAAAGAATAAATAGCTTCACAACTAGATTTGTGCTTCTTATTTTTATACTCTCCTTTCTATCCTCATGCGGCAGCCAAACAGTGAGTAACGAAAGAAAAACTGCTGCCCAGGGTGCTGTCACAATAGCTACAACATTTTATCCTATGTACATAGATGCGGCAAATATTACAAAAGACATCCCCGGTGTAAAACTGATCAATGTAGCGCCCCCCTCCACAGGTTGCCTCCATGATTATCAGTTGACCCCGGATGATTTAAAAAAAATGAGCGAGGCGGATATCCTGATCATTAACGGGGCCGGGATGGAAACATTTACTGATAAAATAATCAGTCAACTGCCGGAACTGAAAATCATTGATGCCAGCAGGAATATACCCCTAATAGAAGGCGCGGCAGGTCAGTATAACCCCCACGTCTGGGTGAGCATCACCAATGCCATCAAACAGGTGGGGAATATTGGGGAACAGCTTGCCCTGCTTGATCCTGATCGTGCTGAATTATACACTGCCAACACCGAAGTCTATGCGGCGAAACTGGCCGGCCTGCGCGCTAAAATGCACCAGGTAATTGATCAGGCGGGCACAAAGGATATTATCACCTTCCATGATGCGTTTCCTTATTTTGCCAGGGAATTCAACCTGAATATAGTCGCCGTCATTGAACAGGATCCGGGCACTGAACCAAGCGCTGCAGAGTTGTCGGAGACAATTAAGGTAATTAATGAGACGGGTACAAAGATTATTTTTACTGAACCACAGTATCAGTCCCGCTCCGCTGAAACTATTGCCCGGGAAACCGGCACAAAACTGTATAAACTGGATCCGGCGGCCACCGGCGCTATGGTGCCGGACGCATATCTGGACATTATGGAGAAAAATATGAATATATTGAGTGAGGCGCTAAACCAAAATGAATGATAGGGCAATTGCCGGGAAACAACCAAAAGCCTGCGGTCTTTGCTGCACGAAGCTTGAATCCTTTGGTGTAACGATAGGCAAGACTGAAATATTAAAGGATATCGACCTGCATATTCACTGTGGCGAACTGACCGCGCTGGTAGGACCCAATGGGGCCGGTAAAACAACGCTGCTCAAGGCTATAATCGGGGAGATCCCTCACTTCGGGGCCTTGCGGTTTCTGGATATCAGGAACTGCCGGGCTAGAAAACCACTGGTAGGTTATGTACCGCAAAAACTTGAGCTTGATCCCGGCGCCCCGATTAGCGTACTGGATCTTTTTTCAGCCGGGCTATCCGCCAGACCGATTTTTCTGGGGCATTCTGTACGTCAGCGCGCTCATGTCGCCAACATTTTGTCTGTTGTGCAGGCGGAACACCTTTTAGAAAGACGCCTGGGGGATTTATCTGGCGGGGAATTGCAAAGGGTATTGCTGGCTCTGGCTCTGGAGCCATGCCCCGATCTGCTGCTTATGGACGAACCGGTATCGGGGGTTGATACGCAAGGCCGGGAACTATTCTATAACATAGTTTCAAATCTGCGCCGGCATTATGACCTATCAATTATTCTTGTATCGCACGACCTTGTTATGGTGGCAAGGTATGCCGACAGGGTAGCGTTAATAGATCATACACTGCGGTGTGTGGGAACGCCGCAGGAGGTTTTCAGCAACGAAAATTTCAGACAGGCTTATGGTTTTGTTTACCAGGAAAGCGCTGATGGTCAGGAACCGCCCTATGGACATAAGATTAAAGGGGTTGGCGCCTGATGGAATCCCTGTACCTGATCATCGACGAACTGCTGCCCTTTGCCTGGGCTCACCACGTTTTTATGAAAAACGCCTTGCTGGCTGTATTACTGGTCGGGCCGATGTTCGGTATCATGGGAACCATGGTTGTGAATAACAAGATGGCTTTTTTTTCTGATACCATCGGACATTCCGCCCTCACCGGCATAGCCATAGGAATCCTTCTCGGTTTCCAGGATCCCTTGTGGATCATGGTGATATTTTCTATCTTCCTGGCGGTGGCCATATCATTATTAAAATATTACACCACTTCTTCAACTGACACGGTTATTGGCGCCGTGTCCGCGACAATGGTGGCGCTGGGCATCGTTATACTCTCACGGGGCGGGGGTTTTGCAAAATTTTCCCGTTTCCTCATCGGTGATTTGTTGAGCATTACCCCCAGAGAAATTTACCTGCTTATATTCGCTCTGGCAGCCATTGTGGTTCTCTGGACAGTGATGTTTAATAAATTCCTTATGCTTAGCGTTAACCCTACACTGGCCCGCAGCAGGGGAGTACCGGTCCGCCTGGTGGAAACGCTGTTCTGTATCGTCATTGCGGTTATTGTGACAATATCAATACAATGGGTGGGCATCCTAATTATAAATTCGTTTTTGATCTTGCCCGCCGCCGCCGCCCGCAACATTAGCCTCAATATGAGGAATTATCATGCGATTTCAGTGATAATAACCTTAATTTCCGGTGTAAACGGGCTCCTGCTGTCATACTACTGGTCGACAGCCACCGGCGCAACAATTGCCTTGGTTGCTGCAGCATTCTACCTGATAGCCCTTCTGCTGAAACCCCGGTTTGTATAGAAAATTAAAAAAATCTATTTTTACTGCCGCATGCAAGCGGCTTTTCTATTTTTGGGCATAAAAGCAGTCCAAAGCATAAACAATAGCAGATAGAGACTTATGGCAGGAGATGTTTTAATGGCGCAGGAGACACAGCTGAATAAAAAGGTAAAAAAAAGCGAATTACCCGCCTCGGTCGCATATGAAGACAGACCAAAGGAAAAGCAAGATGAAAAAACAATAGGGGAAAATAAATTTTCTGAACTTGACCATTATATCAATTTATATACAAAAGAACCCGGGCAACTGATCATAATTTTGAAAAAGGCACAGGATATCTTTGGCTACCTGCCGGAGCAGGTCCAGGCTTACATAGCTGAAAAAACGGGGACACCTGTAAGCGAGGTTAACGGCGTTGTGACATTTTACTCGCTTTTTTCAACTGAGCCGCGGGGAAAATGTACCCTGGACCTGTGCATGGGAACAGCCTGCTACATCAAGGGGGCCCAGGAACTGATGGATACGCTGAAGGACCAGCTGCAGATAGACGCCGGCGAGACGACCGGAGACCAATTATTTACTGTCAATACCACCCGCTGTATCGGTGCCTGCGGGCTGGCGCCAATCCTGGTCGCAAACGGCAGTGTGCATGGCCGGATCAATTCGGACGAGATCATTGAAATAATAAAGAAATACCGGAAAGGTGAAGAGATTGAGGGTAAAAAACATTGAAGACCTGGGGTTAATAAAGGAAAAGTATTTACCCTTGGTTAAACAAAGGCTGGGGCGCCGCAATGGTTTGGGCATTAGCCAGGTGCTGGTATGTTCCGGTACGTCCTGTTCCTCTGCGGATAGCCAGGATTTACGGAAGGAGCTGGAGCGAAAACTGGAAGAGCACGGCTTGCGGGATACTGTACGGGTGTGTAAAACGGGCTGTTTTGGCTTTTGCCAGCATGGGCCGATTGTGATGGTCCATCCCGGTGAAGTGTTCTACTGCCGGGTTAAGCCGGAAGACGCCGGAGAACTTGTGCAAACACACCTCCTGGGCGGCCGGGTCGTGGAAAGGCTGCAATATCAATACAAGGGCCGGAGAGCAAATAATATTGAGGATATTCATTTTTTTGAGGCCCAGAAACGTATCGTACTGCGTAATTGCGGCGTAATAAACCCGGAAGATATCAACGAATATATCGCCCTGGACGGTTATTTTGCCCTGGCGGATATCATCAAGAATAAGAAAGCAGCTGAGACAATTGATCAAATTAAAAAGTCCGGTTTAAGGGGCAGGGGGGGCGCCGGTTTTCCGACGGGAAGAAAGTGGGAAATGACGGCCTCCCAGGACGTCAGCCCGAAGTACGTTTTATGCAACGCGGACGAGGGTGATCCCGGCGCCTTTATGGACCGCAGTATCCTGGAAGGAGACCCGCACAGTGTTCTGGAGGCGATGGCAGTGGCCGGTTACTGCATTGGCGCTGAGCAGGGCTTCATTTATGTACGGGCGGAATATCCCATTGCTGTGGAAAGGTTGGAAATTGCCATAGACCAGGCCAGGAGGCACGGCCTGCTGGGCAAGAATCTATTCGGTGCCTCCTTTGATTTTGATATCGGGCTGCGCTTTGGCGCCGGCGCATTTGTCTGCGGAGAGGAAACAGCGCTGCTTCAATCTGTCATGGGCCAGCGTGGGGAACCACGCCCCAGACCGCCCTACCCGGCGCAGGAAGGCCTCTGGGGCAAACCGACGTTAATCAGTAATGTGGAAACCTACGCCAACATCCCGGTCATTTTGCGCCGGGGCTGGGAATGGTACAATGGGCATGGTACGGCGTCCAGCAAGGGATCCAAGGTGTTCTCCCTAGCTGGAAAAATCAATACCACCGGGCTTATTGAAGTACCCATGGGCACTACCCTGCGCACCATTGTTTTTGACATAGGAGGAGGCATCCCCAACGGAAAAAAATTCAAGGCAGTCCAAACAGGTGGACCATCAGGCGGCTGCATACCGGATCAATACCTTGATCTGCCCATAGATTATGATTCCTTGAAGGAGATTGGGTCGATGATGGGCTCCGGGGGGATGATCGTCATGGATGAAGAGAACTGCATGGTTGACATTGCCCGGTTTTATGTTGAATTCACTCAGGACGAGTCCTGCGGGCGCTGCACGCCCTGCAGGGTGGGAACAAAAAGGCTTCTGGAAATCCTGAAGAGAATTACGGAAGGTAAGGGGGAAATGGAGGACCTGGAGCTGCTTGAGGAACTGGCATTTGATATCCGTGACGCCTCGCTGTGCGGCCTGGGCCAGACCGCCCCCAACCCGGTAATTTCCACCATACGCTATTTCAGGGATGAATATATCGCTCACATCAGGGACAAAATTTGTCCCGCCGGGGTCTGCAAGGCTCTTCTAGATTATAAGATAGATGAAGCTAAATGTGCCGCCTGCGGTCTTTGCGTTAAAGCCTGCGCAGCAGGGGCCATTAGCGGGTCACGGGGGCAGCCCTACCGGATTGATCCTGAAAAATGCCTCAAATGTGCGGCATGTGTAACGAAGTGTCCGAAAAATGCGATCAGCAAAGGTATCAGGGAGGAGGCTGCTAGAATTGCAGGAAGTGGAATACACACCGGGGCCGGTAGTCGGGAAGAAAGGGCTGCTTTATGATCAGCCGCAAAAAAATGTGGAGAAAATCAGGCTGACCATTGACGGCAGGGAGATTGAGGCGGATCAGGGGATGAATGTTTTAGAGGCTGCCCGTCTGGCCGGCATTGAAATCCCCAGTCTGTGCTACCTGCGGCAGATCAATGAAGTCGGTTCCTGCCGGGTCTGCCTGGTGGAGGTGGAGATAAAAGGGGCCAGGACACTTCAGGCTTCTTGTGTTTATCCGGCCACCGAGGGCCTGATCGTCCATACCTCATCGCCGCGAGTGAGAAGAGCCCGGAAAACCATGGTGGAGCTGCTCCTGTCAGATCACCATCGCGAATGCACTGCTTGTATCCGCAACCTGAACTGTGAGCTGCAAAATATCGCCGATAACCTGGGGATAAGAAACATTAAATATACTGGAGAAATGAGAAGGCTGCCGATCCAGAATGAAAACACATTTATTACTCGCGATTATAATAAATGCATCAAATGCCGGCGCTGTGAGGCCATTTGCAGCAAGGTGCAGGAGGTAA
>CAYMJG010000065.1:0-13448 GCA_964390855.1 uncultured Eubacteriales bacterium
GCGGCTAGTTTGCAGGTGTTCTTCTTTTGTTTCTAATCAGGTGCCGGACGGCGTCTAAAGGATGGTAAATGATCATTCTTGGCCCCGCGTATCTCATTATTGCTTTAACTTTTTCCCGCTGGTCAGGTTTGTAGCAATGCACCGGGCATTTGGCGCAGGTGGGTTTGGCGGCGCCGAATTTGCACAAATCCAGGCGTCTGCAGGCATAGTTGAACAAGGCCAGGCAATCCTCACAGGGGATTTGGTCACTGTGGCGCTGTTTTTTGCAATACAGGTGAATCATTTTCTTTAGGGTCTCTTTTTCCCCTTCCATGGGGTTTTTCGATAGGTTCATGGTGACGCCCTCCCAGAAGGAGCCAACGGATCCCGTCTTCCCGGCCCCGGTGCAATTAGAAACAAACTGGTATCAATATAATGCCATATTAATAATACCGCATTCACCGGAGCAAGCAAAATTGGTTGTCAGGGGGACGGGGTTGTTGACACCTTTTTATCCCCGATGGTTTTGGCGGGCTGGAAAGAGACAAAATGAACGTCCCCTTGTCTCCTAGAGCAGGTCCCGCAGTTGGTAGACGCAGCGGCAGGCGGGGGTGTGGGAACATACCGCCAGGGGGCCGCGTTTTGTCGGCACGGCCTTTAGAAGGTGGCCGGCCGGGCAAGTTAGTCCCGCTTCAGACAGGTAGGCGTCGAGGATTTCCAGCGTCAGCGCGGCGGCCGGCAGATCGCAGCGCGGGTAGGCGCTACAGCCCAAAAAGTAGCCTGCCGCCCCCGTCCGGACAGTGAGCGGGGCGCCGCAGCGGGGGCAGGATAGACGGTTTTCCACATAGGCCCGCAGACCGGCAAAACGTTCCCCGCCGATTTCCCGGCGCAGGTCCATCTCCAATAAATAGAGCAGCGCCCGGCAGGCCCTTTCTCCCACCACCCGGACACTGTGGTAATCCGCTTTGCCGTCTGCCGGCGGAGGCGCGCCGAACCAGAAGATGTCCCGTCCCAAGGCGGTCAGCGGCGTTACCGCCCCACTATAGCGCACAGCGTACGGCCGCAGTTCGGACGGTAGCAGCGCAGGCCGACCGGCGCGCAGGGAAAGGCGGGCGCCGCCCGACCGCGCCTGCCGCAGGGAACGTTCTACCTGCGCTTCCGGCGGGCCGGAAACGGCCGGCCAATCCATTTGGACGGACACGGCGGAGCGGATATCGGCCTGCCATGCTTTCAGGGCCGGCCAGCGACCAGTGTGCCATGTCATTTCCATCTCTTTGCCCGCCAATTCAGCAGGCAGATCAGTCAGGAGTTCCCTACCCCCGATCACCCGGCCGTTTTCCCGGATGAAACGAAAAAGCCTGCACACGGCGGCGTCGCCGGGCAGCCTATCCTCTAAAAATTCGCGGGCGGCCAGGACAAAGAGCTTGCCCCGCGCCCTGGTAACGGCGACATTAAGCAGCCGCCGGCCCATGTTCCCGCCCCGGCGCGATAGCAGTCCGCCCGCGGCCTGTTGGGGATAAGCGTCAACCAGGTCCAGGACTACCGCGTCCTGTTCAGCCCCTTGAAAGCGGTGGACAGTGGCGGCTGTAATACCCGCGGCCTCGGCGCGCGCCCCGGCGGCGCCCAGAAGTCCGCCGGTCAAGGCGCTTAGCAGCCTGGCCTGGGCGGCATAGGGCGCAAGCAGCCCGACAGTGAGTCCATTTGACCGCAGTTGTCTAGCCAGCATTAGAGCGAGAAATGCGGAAAGGGGGTTGAAACGGGAAGAGCCGTGCCGGTAGCAGAAAGCGGGCAGATCGCTCAAATCCACCAGCGTCAGCGCCGTGCCCGGGCAGGGCCCGGCATTGGCCAGCGCGGCGCGCCCGGCTGTCTCCGGGGCATTGCAAAGCAGACCGCCATAGACAAAGTCGTTTACAAACCCGGCGATAGCCGGGTGCATCCGCCGCTGCAGGCGCAGCACCGCGATGTCCGGCGCCAGGCCTTGTTCAAAAGCGCCCGCTATCCCGGTTTCTTCAAAAATATCCCGTTTCAGCCAGCGCTCCACTGCCGGCGTCCTGGCCAGGGCTACCGGCGCCAGCTGACGGAAATCACCGCTGACCACCAGCTTCCGGCCGGCCAGAGAGGCGGCAAAAATCACCTGCGGGATATAGGCCATGCTGGCCTCGTCCAGCAGCACAAAATCGTAGTGTTCCTGGTAGATGACGGGATCGACGGCCGCTGTGGACAAGGTGCAGCCGACTACCCGCGCCGCGCGGCATACGTGCGCGGCGGCTTCCTTCAAAGCCGTCCTCATGCCCCGTAAGGCTTGCTCGACCTCGCTCAAGCGTTTGTCCCTTGCGCCGCCGGCCCGCAGCCGGGCCAGCAGGGCGCTGCGCTCTTCTTCCAGTTCCCCGGTCCTCTCCCACATCTCCGGCCGGCCGGCGGCTGCCAGGCTGGTTGCCAGCAGGCCGCTTTGCCGCAGCGCCGGCAGTCTGGCCCAGCCGTAACGCGCCACTTGGCCGGAAGAAACCGGCGCACCGATCCGGGCCGCCGCCCTCAACACAGCGCCGTCCACAGCCACATTGGCATGGGACAGGATCAGCGTCCGGCCGCCCTGCTCAAATAGTAGCCGCGCAATTTTAGCCAGGGTTTCCGTCTTGCCTGTGCCCGGCGGCCCCCAGATAAAGGTGACGGCCCTCTCACCCGCCGACCGCAACGCTTCATCCTGGGCGCCGGCGGCGGCGGAAAGTGAAACGTAGCCGAAACCGCGCCGCCGCGCCGGGGCCTTTTCCAGTACTGCCAGGGCCATGGGCAAATTCCGGCCCGGTATTTCCTTCAGGCGTTCCTGCAAGGCGGCCAGCAAAAACCAGGGCTCGCAGAATAATTCCGCCCGCTCCAGGAACTCACCCATGTCCTCATGCAGCGCCAGGGTCAGCTCCACACCGCGTATGGACACTACCTCCCCGGCAGTTTCACGGAAACCGCTGCGCAGCCGCACCGGCGTGCCGTCGAGGAGAAAAGCGTCTACTTCCAAATCGAAGGCATATAAAAAACCCTCCCGGCCGCGGTGTACCAAAACCCCGGCCAGGAGCGTCAGTGGACGTCCTCCTTCGTGGCGCAGAAAGGTGATTTCTTCCTCCAGCGCCCCGTTAAAAGAGTCAATCAATGTGCCGGCTTGCAAAAAAGACGCCCCCTCCCGTCGTGAAATTAGGTGTCAAGGGGTGTCAAGGGGACGGGGTTGTTGACACCTTTTTGTCCCAGCAGTTTTTGGCGGGCTGAAGCCCGCCCTACAAGGTATTGCCTTAAATAGACAGGAATGCCGCCCCATGTTTCCCGGACTATCCGGCTTCTGACGGCCCATTCGGGGTCAGCCCCGGCAGTGCGCATTCACCCTCGCAGCCGCAGTCCTCATCCGCCGTCGGCTCGACCGCCTCCCCAGCCGGCAGCAACTCCTCCGGCATCTCCGCAGCCACCTGCCGGCTGCCGCCGTACAGGTACTGCAGGTCCAGGTACTCAACCACAGTCCGGATCATGGTACGCAGGGGCCTGTTCACCGGCAGGGTTGCCGTGGCCGGGCCAATATCGTCCGGAGGCTGCCAATCGTAAGCCAGGGCATGCTGCTCGCGCACAGCCTGGAGCATGCGGCGGATATCGAAGGCGGAAATAGTATCCAGGAAGAGGCTCTCTTTTAAAAAGCTGCTGAAAACTTCCCGCACCGTGGGAATGTCATGCTGTCTTTCTTTGGCCGCCAGTTTTTGCGGCACAATATCGTAGTCATTCTTTTTTGGCTTCATGATTAATTCCGACCAGAGGCTGGTTGTGGCTGAAAACACCGTATAGGTCCCGGTCAGCCCAAAGGACGGGGACATGAAGCGGGCGGCGTTCAGGTAGGCGTTGGACCTGCCCATAACACCCAGGTACATCAACTGCTCGAATTCGTCAAACAGGATCACCCAACCGGCGTAACCCGCCGCCTGGATCAAGCGGGATAGAAAGCGGAAATAATCGAAGGTGTTTTCTTTAATCTTAAAAGGCGTCAGAGCCAGGGTTTTGCCAAAATTCAAGCGATTAATGGATTTTAGCTGCGCATTGGGAATAAAGTCACCGGCCAGGTCGCCGGCCAGAATATGCTGGTTGTACGCGTCACCACTGGCGTACAGGTAGTTTTTCAGCACCGCTTCAAGTTTTGGGTGCAGGTTGCGGGCGGCGTAGTCCAGCAATTCCTGCGCCGGTTCGCTGTCTGCCTGAAGCGTTTCCATCATAGGGACAAGCCCGGGTTGGGAGTAACCCGGCAGGTACAGTCCGGACACTGCCCTGCGGTACAGGCGGTCCATTTTATCAAAGGGTGTTTCTTTGGAGAGCGGCACGAAACTAACGGCAAAATTCATCTCTTCCGCTTTGTGAGCGATAATATTCAAAAAATGCGTTTTGCCGTTGCCGAAGTTGCCCTTAATCACCAGGGAGTGGGCGCCACCGTCCTGCCGCACCCGCTGCAGTTCACGCTCCACACGCTCACAGACGGCCTCCCGGCCGTATGAAAAAATGGCGCTCAAACTGCGGGAGGAAACCCCTGAACGCAAATATTCAATGATTTGCCTGGCCGCAAAATTCCCCATCGTTAGCGCCTCCCGTGTCACATTGGCTCACAATAGCCTCAATTACCCGCCGCACCGGTGAAAACATACTGACGCTTTCCACCAGGCAGTGGAAGTCTTCCTGCCGGATGTTGGAATTACAACCAAATACGTTGTTTATTTTCTGCTGCAGTTCCAGGCAGGTCTCTGCGGTAAAGATTTCTTTGACCGTGTGGTCCTGGTTAAATAGATCGGCAAATTTATTGGGACGATCGCCCTTGACTTCGTTCTGAATACGCATCCACAGGGCCTCGTAGGATTTAAACCCACCCTTTTCGTCATGAATTAACTCCGTATGCCCGGCAAAGACAAAGAACGCCCCTTCGAACCCGGCAAAATCGTCCACCAACTGCCGCAGGCTTTCGTAAACCTCGTTGCGGGCGGCCCTGCCGTAGAGCGCCCGCCCTTCCGGCCCGCGCTCCAGCAGCGCGTTTAGATCGTCCACTACCGCGCAAAGTCCTGGACGGCCGCAGAGCCGCAGCAAATGGAGAAAGGAAGCCATCATGTGCCTGGCGTTATATTTGTTTATGCGTGTAAAAATCTTCAAAGGCTTTAAAAATTTTGCCGGCAGGGGCCTGCCTTGCAGCCATTCCCCCAGGGTATCCCGCTGCCCGCCCGCCAGCCGGCGCGAGCCCAGGTGATCGGCGCAGAGCTGGGTAAACGCCAGAGCAAAGTTATGGTTTAATTTCCTGTCCAGGTGCAGCTCATCAAGTTTTTCCTGGATCTCGCGCCGCAAGCTGTCCGGCGCCCGGCCCAGCGCCTGGGCCCGGGTAAAGAAATCCTGCCCCGGGTCGAGCTGCGCGGGATCATAGCCGAGTCGCCTGATTACGTCGGCGCAATAGGAAGAGACCAGAGATCCCACATCCACCGTTTCCAATACTGCTTGATAGAGCGAGTCAAACTTATTCAGACGCATGTGACGGGCACTGGTAAAAAAGGTAACATAGTCCAGCCGCCGGGCTTCCTCCAGCAGCAGCAGGAGGGCGTGCGTCTTGCCGGAACCCGGCTTGCCGGTGAGGAACTTCACCTTGCTGCCGCCGCCGGCGATGTAATCATTCAAATAATAGTCCCGCCAGAAATGCCAGATGCCTTCCTGGTCCCCCAGCGTAATTGCTTCCAGCGCCTGCGGATCCAGCGGCGGCTCTCCGCGCCTCAGGCTTTCCAGCGCTGGCTCCTTTAATGCCGGCTCCAAGGCCCACCACTCCCTTAATACATTCTGATTGTCTGAACTATCTGCATAAATCCTGGAACCTATTCCTTATAAAACTTGATCACGCCAAAACGCTGCGCCTGCCCCTGGGCATCCAGGACCACCATGGCCTGCCTGATGTTGCGCACATTGCCCAGCCAGAGCTTCCTGCCGTCCGGCGCGTGCATGCAGCCGCTTTTCAGTACCCGGTGCAGGTCGAAGGCGAATAATTGCGCCGGGTAATCGCGTTTTTGCCGCGGCAGGGGGGTCAGGACGTTATAGATTTCCTTAAGCAGGATCTCCTGCTCGCTGACGTCGATCTTTTTTTTGACGATCTCCTTGGCCATTTCCGTATCGTATGCCGCCGCCAGGGACTGTAGAAAACGCGATGCGTCGAAAGAGGCCGCGTTTAAACGTTCAATGCTTTTCTTCAAATGAGCGGCCAGTACACCGGGGCGCAGGTTGCGCCAAACACGTTCATTGATGGTGACCATTTCTTTGTCAGGTACCGCCCGCACCTTGAAGGGCAGGATTTCATAAACCGGGTATTCCGCTTCAACGGCCAAATCCTCCGCCGCCAGGGCTGCCATAAAGCCCCGGTGGAACTCTTCTTGCAGATAAACCTGCAGGTCAAAAGCAGGCAGCTCTTCCTGCAGGCTGCTCAGTGTTTCCCGCTGCCTGTCCAGCAATTCGCCGTAGCGGTTCAGGGCCTGCTGCAGGGCTTCCAGGTTACCCTGGTCGACCGATGTTTTTACCCGCCTGACCACATTGGCCATACTGCGGTGAGCATTGTTAAGGCTTTTCAAATTTTCCTGCAGTGTTTGGTCCAGAAATTCATCCAGGTTCTGCGGCATATATAAAAAACACCCCCAAAAATCAGACAGAATATGATAACATTCTCCAATAATCGCAAACTATCCTGCTCTTTTTTTAATTTTCAACCTCATTGCCGCATCATTGACTTAATCTGTTTTTTATCGTTTGGATCGAGCAAATCCCCGGCCAGGGCCATGCTGATAAATTGTTCAACCTCATCCGGGTACCAGCCTTTTCTGATGACCAGCAGCACTTCTAAAATGTCGATTAAAACAGCTTTCCGCGCTGTTGCTTCAATATCCGTGATGTTAATGGAGATTAGCCTGTCGGCAATATATAAATACAGGTGTTTTTTATAAGGAAGGACCTGCCCTAGAGACTGGATACATTGGCGTACCACAACTGGATTTTTGTCGTTCAGGCACAGCAGGTAGGCGTCAATAGTCTCGTCCATTCTATTTTCCCGATCCCATTTTGTATTGGCGGCAATAAGCATGATGCCGATGTTTTTCTGATCTGGATGATCACTTTTCAGTTTCCCTTCAAACGCATGCCAAAAAGGGTAGACATCATTATGATCTATTGAGCGGTTTTGCAGTAAGAGCAGCGCCTTATTCCCTATTTCCCCCTCCTTTTCCGCCAGCCAGCCGACAATTAGCCCTACATCCTTTTTATCAATAGCCGCGGCTGCCTGCGGCATGGCATTTTGCTCAATTTCCAGCAATTTTTCCATGGTGATCATGTGAATTTTCCCTTCTGCCCGGCAAACTGGTGATAAAAGAGCCACCTTATGTCATATCTGCCGCTTCTTAGCTTTTTATTGATATTATAGTGATCGACAGTTCTTTTGGCAATGGACGCCTTAATATGCATAGACGCAACAGGTTTACCATACCGCAGTTTTGGTTGTTCGGGAACAAGCGTTTAATCAAGCAGACTGATCGGCCGGAGCATTTTGTTGGTTTAACCAGTTGACAAAGTACGGATAATATAGTAATGTAGCTTAAAACATACTAAATTAATAATATTAGTATGTTTACAATTTTGGCTCCTTATTGTTTTTATTGGCATCAATAGAACATTACAAAATTTATAAATACAGTGAGGAGGTGTAAGAATGGATCTGCAAGAAAGGGTGCAGGACGGGTATGACCAGGCGGCAATTGATGAACTGAACAAAACCATAGCCTTCACTGACACGAAAATTTACTGGAAAGACGGTTATGGCTGGACATCCCGCTTTTGGGAAAGCCTATTAGCTATGGGCTGGAAGATGGCTCCATCAACCCTGGATCCGGATTATGTTCTAGCCCTTGATGAACACGGCGTGGAATGCCTGGCGGGAGGCCCCGGCAGGATCCCGATGCTGTGCCTGTTAACCAACTATTTTATTGGCGGAGGTTAGGATAAGACCCACAAAAATTAATTCCATGATAATATAGAAACAGGTTTGGTTCAAATCGAACAAGGCGCTTTGAGCGCCTAATTTTTTTGAGATCCCTTCAGGGCTTTCTGCGACTAAAGCCGCACCTGCAACCATAGTTTGTTTGGGATACTTTTTAGGCATTTTTATTAGAAATAAAGGGTGTTTCCGGTCCTAATCCGGGATAAAAGGGGTGTAACGTTTTGGGCTTAACAAAAGACCAGATAGAGCGTTACGGCAGGCATATCGCCCTGGACGAGATAGGCGCCGGCGGCCAGGAAAAAATCATCGCCGGCAGGGCGCTGCTGATCGGCGCGGGGGGATTGGCTTCCCCCGCAGCCTATTACCTGGCCGCAGCGGGGCTGGGGACCATCGGCCTGATTGACGACGACGTGGTTAGCGTCTCCAATCTGCAGAGACAGGTCCTGCATTTCACAAACGACGTCGGCAGGCCGAAGGTTGTTTCCGCCAGGGAAAAGCTGGCCGCCATAAACCCCTCCTGCCGTATAATTACCTTTCAGGAAAGGCTGTCGGCGGCTAATGTCATGGAAATAATTAAAGACTTTGATGTTGTCGTTGACTGTACCGATAATTTCGAAACCAGGTTTCTGGCGAACGACGCCTGCGTCCAGGCTGAAAAACCATTTTTCCACGGCGCGGTGCTTAGATTTTTCGGCCAGGCAATGACTGTTTTACCCGGTGAGGGGCCATGCTACCGCTGCGTTTTTAATTCGCCGCCGCCGCCCGCCCGGGTACGGACCAGCGCCCAGGTGGGTTTATTGGGCGTCCTTCCGGGAACCATCGGCACTATCCAGGCAACCGAGGTTTTGAAATATTTTCTGGGCATCGGGGATCTGCTGGTAGGCAAAATGCTGTCCTACAGCGCCTTGACTATGGAGTTCAGCAAAATTGATATAAAAAGAAATCCTGCCTGCCCTGCCTGCGGCCACCCCGGGGGATGAAACAAGGGGACGTTCCTTTTGTCTCATTCCGGGCCCCCCCTTGAGATGGACCAATGGGGGTTTTAAGCGCATCACATGGACTGCGAACCCGGGGGCCACAGCTCCCGGGTTCATTTATCCGCCTGCCTTTGTGCGGCTAAAGCCGCACCTACAGTTTTACAGTTTTAGGGGTCGGATGCCGGATGTCAGACGCCGGATTCCAGGGTTCCCGCATTCTTGTCTGTTGAAGGCAGTACCCCGCAAGGCGGGCTTCGGCCCGCCAAAGCAGCCGGGGGGAAAAGGTGTCAACAACCCCGTCCCCCTGACATCCCTGCGGCCCGCCAAAGCAGCCGGGGGGAAAAGGTGTCAACAACCCCGTCCCCCTGACATCCCTGGCACTTTAATTGTTTTGCAGCATCCTGACCAGGCACTGGGCGGCTTCGCCCCTGGTGACCGTCGCCTTGGGTTTAATCTGCCCGTCCGCCGGTTCAATCAGTCCGAGCCCCGCCGCCAGAGCCACATGCCCCCTCAGGTGTTCGCTTATATCACCCGCGTCCGGAAAATCGAGCTTGTAGATATCACCCAGCACGGCTACCTTATATAAATTCATGGCATGGACAGTCAGCCGGGCCAGGACCTCGCGGGTAACCGGCAGATTAGGATCCGGGTTCTCCTCAGCCTGGATGATGCCCAACTGCACCGCCTTTTTGTAGTATTGCTGATACCATGGCTCTTGCCCGGCAGCGCCCTCGCGGTAAACCGGCGCCGGCATCCAGGCGCTGCCTTTGACCAGCATCGTGATTAATTCCGCCTGGGTGACAGCATCATTCGGGCGGAACTCACCGGCGGCGGTTACAATCCCTGACCGGGCCAGCAGCTCCACCGCTTCCCGCGCGGGATGGCCGTCCAGATCCGTAAATTTTTGGTCCTTGTAAGAAGGCGTCGCCGGATTGCCATTGTAATCAAGCAGTTGGCCGGTGAAGGCGTCCAGCATGGTAAAGTTTTGCCCCGAGGTATAGTAGACCAGCCGGGTTTCTTCTTCCCCGCCTATTTTTGAGTAAGGCGCCACGCTCCAAATCCGCTGGTAGGCCGCGCTCAAAGGGGCCTCCCGCAGATATTTGTCCGCCGCTTCCGCCTGGCTGATGACCCCTTGCGGGCTGGGGAACTTAACATTCCACCAGGTCATCCGGTAACTGGTGATTTCACCCGTAGCGCTGTCCACGGACACATTGAACCCGTTGTCCGGAAACTGAGCGCCATTGGCCTGGCGGACCCAGTTAAAGTTGTATGAAACGGGGCCGGGGTTGGCCTCATTGTACGTTATGGGATAGTAATCCGTCCGGCAAAAAGTGTAAACGACCTCGTTCCACTTGCCGGGCTGGATATTTTTGATGTAATCCGTGGCGATTTTCATGGCGTCCTGTTCGCTGAATTTGGCCTGCGGGGATTTGGCCGTCCCGTAAAAATAGGCGCCGCTATCGAACGATATCAGCTCGCCATCGGCGGCATTCACCGCAATGTCCATCGCCTTGCGTTCAGCGCCGCTGCCCGTCTGCCAGCTAAAATGCCAGCTTTTTATCTCGTTGAACAGGTAGTCCTGCTCCAGCCTGCTGCTATACAGGTCGTATTCCGCCGGTACGGGCACGGCTTTTACGGCCAGTTCCAGGGCCTTGTCCCTGGTCAGCAGGCCTTTGGCCTCTTCAACCGCAATTTCCTCCACGGGAGAAAGGGGGACAGCCTCCCGGCTGTTGGCCATCTTCATCATCTCATCGCTGCCGCCGGCGCCCATGCCGTAATAGGTATAGAAATCATTTTCCCTGCTGATCACCTCGCCGCTGATGGCGTCTATCACCGCCCGGTTCTCCTGTCCCGGCAGACGATAGACCAGCCTTAAGGGGGTCTTGCCGCCGTCCGGCAGGCGTTCCCGGAAATAATACAATTGCGGGCCGGCTTCATCCCGGAATATCTGCTCAGCCTGTTGCCCGCTGATCATCCCGGCTGCAGCGGGAAAGCCCTTGTTGTCTTCCCAGTTCAGATCAAACCTGGTCACCTGGCCGGTGTCAGCGCTTACAGAAACATAGATGCCATTTTCGGTATAGGGAAAACCGTTGACAACCCTGGTGTATTCGTAGCTGTATTCCATCTCGCCGCGCCTGGTCAGAGGGAGCGGCTGGTTATCATATTCCCTGGCCGGCTGCAGCCTGGTCGATTTAAAACGAACCGGCTGCAATTTTTGCGCCAGCGCGGCCGCCGTAGCCTGCAGCTGTTCTCTGGAATATTTGGGCAGCCCCTGGTAATCCTGACCGGGTTCGGTGGGCATCCACTGTCCTTTACTCCATATTTCCCCGGTCTCGCTGTTTACCCGCACATACATTTCACCGCCCTGCTCATCGGAGCGATACCAGCGCAAGTTCCAGAAAGACCCGCCCTCACCCTGATCAAACCCCGTGGAGAATTCATTGAGGGCTTCCGGTACCGTAAAAGCTTCTTTGGCAATCCTAATTGCCTGCTCCAGGCTGACTGCCGCCTGCTGTTCCCCTGTTCCCGCCAGCGCCGCTTTTGTCTCCGGCAAATCCGGAGATGTTTCAGCCTGCGCCGTGGGCAGCAAAATAAAGACGCTCAACAGCAGCCCGGCCAGAAACGCTTTGATATTGGTTCCCGGCAAACTCATTACACCACTCCCTTTTTGTAAATTTTCCAGCAATCCCGCCTTGTATGATCAGACGACCACCGCCAAATGTTGGTTCAAGTATAATATAATAATATTTACCTGTTTAATCAACCTGTTGCTTTAACCCCCCGGGAATATCGGCCCGGGTTATGGTAAAATATATTTAATTATTCTAAAGAAGAAAATGCGGGTGATCTTTTTTGTATCACTTCGATAAGATGAGACACGATGTCACAAAATGTATACCGCAGCTTATAGAAGAATTGAGGGCCGACGGGGATATTGTGGCCCTTTACCTTTTTGGATCATTTGCGGCAGGCAAACAGACCCCGGTCAGCGATATTGACCTGGCAGTTATTTTGGACCATGATTTCCCGCCCAAACGCTGCTTTGAAAAAAAATTGGCGCTGCTGGCCACAATCACTTCATTGCTCAAAACAGACGAGGTGGATCTGGTAATTTTAAACCAGGCGCCACCGGCCCTGGCTTATCGAATATTGGGCGAGGGCCGGCTTCTCTATGAAAAGGAAAGCGGGAAAGCCCAAAGGGTTCGTTTTCAGGTAAAGACTTTCGACCGGTATTTTGACTTCAAGCCTGTTGAAAAAATACTACACGCGGGACTAGTAAGACGAATCAAGGAGGATCGGTTCGGTGGTTGACAGGGAAACCGTTGAAAGGCGTCTCTTTAAACTGGAGCATTCGTTGCGCAAGTTAGGGAAACTGTCCAAAATCAGCTGGGAAGAGTATGTAAAGGACGAAGGTATCCGGGATCGCGCGGAAAGAAATTTGCAGATAGCAGCGCAAATTTGTATTGATATCGGCAGCCATGCCGTAGCTGACAGAGGATACCGCGCCCCGTACAGCTATGGGGATATTTTTACGGTTTTAATGGAAGAAGGCTTGCTGCCGGAAACTCTGGCCCAGACCATGAAACAAATAGCGGGCTTCCGGAATATACTCGTCCATGATTATCTGGAAATAGACCCTGAGATAGTATTTGCCAGTTTAAAGAAATTGGATGATTTCAAACAGTTCGCCAAAATCGTCTTGACCTGGCTATAATAAGGGGTGTCAGGGGTGTCAGGGGGACGGGGTTGTTGACACCCCCGGAATGAACCCGGCGCCGTTACCGCCCGATTTCAAAAGGCTTCAAAGGATCGCTATTTAAAATGCTTTCCACTTCCTCATAGCCCGCCGGAAACGCATAATTATACCGGGCCGGCAGGGCAAAAACATAGCTGCTGTTACGGGCAAGTTCGCTCGGCCCGATGGGCGCCGCGCCGATATGAAATTCCCCATTTTGCAACGCATCCCATTGGGCAGGCGTAAATACCATGATCGGAATATCCTGCCGCTGGTTTTGAGCGGTCCATTGCGGGTGCCTGATAGAAACCTGCGGGCCGGTTTCCACAGCCACTGAACCCCCTGGAGTAAAACCTTCCCATTTGTCCGTTATAATCGAATAACCCAACCAGCTACCCGGCAGCGAAAAACTAAAACCGTACCGGCTATTTTCATATGACGCAATGCCGTCCGCCCAGTATGCGCCAAGCCGTACAGCATTGATCAGCCAGTGGTCCCCGAATTTCTCCGCCGTGAGGGTTATAGGCCTCCTGGCGGCAACACCGCCGTTTGCCATTTCCGCACTGGTTATTTCTATGATTTCACCCTTAATCTCGTATCCGCAGACGGGTAATTTGTTTATCCCCAGGATTTCTATGCGTTCCGGCCAAGGACTGGAAAGCAGCCTGCCAGGGACATCCAGAACATCCATACCCTTCCGCCATTCCTCCAGCAGCGCCGGAGCCACAAAGCCGCC
>CAYMJG010000066.1:0-13409 GCA_964390855.1 uncultured Eubacteriales bacterium
GTCTATGGCATAGCGGTACATTTCCGAGAGGGGAACAGTGGCCATAATTTTGGTAAGCCGACCGATTTGGTCGGTACCAAGCACCCTGCCGCGTTTAGTATTAAAATCACCGATAATATCTCCCATAAAGTTTTCCGGGACCACAACAGCTACGTTCATAATCGGTTCAAGTATGGCCGGCTTGGCCTGTAGCGCTCCCTTTTTAAAAGCCAGAGATGCAGCAATTTTAAAAGCAAGCTCGGAGGAATCCACGGTATGGTACGATCCGTCATACAGCGTGGCCTTGATTCCAGTGGTTGGATAGCCGGCCAGGACACCTTCCAGCAGCGCCTCGCGCAACCCTTTTTCAACAGCCGGGAAATACTGCCGGGGGACAGATCCGCCGAAAATATCCTCTTCAAATACAAAGTCCTCCTCGGGGCAGGGCTCAAAGCGTATCCAAACGTGACCATACTGCCCCCTGCCGCCGGACTGCTTCTTATGTTTTCCCTCTACCTCCACCTTGTTCCGGATGGTCTCCCGGTAAGGCACCTTTGGATCCTCCACCACGACGTCAACACCAAACTTGCGTTTTAGTTTTTCGATCATCGTATTGATATGCAGCTCACCCATGCCGGTTAGCAGTGTCTGTTTAATTTCGCTGTTTTTTTCCACCCTCATTGAAGGGTCTTCTTCTAAAAGTTTGGAAATTGCGTCTCCTAATTTGTCTTCGTCGTTTTTGCTCTTGGGCGCAATCGCCACGGTCAAGGTTGGCACAGGGAATTCAATGCCATCAAGCGTTACCGGCTTATCCTTGTCACATAATGTGTCGCCTGTGCTTGTGTCCTGTAACTTTACCACAACAGCCAGGTCGCCTGTGGGTACGGAGTCAGCAGGCAGTGTGTTTTTGCCCCGGACAAAGAGAACATTGCCGATCCGCTCCGTCTTTCCTTTTGTGTTGTTGAGAACAGTTGAATCACCCTTAAAATTGCCGTTATAAACGCGCAAGAAGTTCATTTTACCAACGTATGGGTCGGCAATGGTTTTAAATACCAGGGCCGCCATGTTCCCTTCATTTGCTTCCGGAGCGGGAAGGTAATCGGCCACAAAACTGATCAACTGGGCGGCGCCGATATTCCTGGTAGCGGATCCAGCTAAAACAGGTACTACTTTGCGCAGGGCAATGCTCTTTTTAAGACCGTCTTTTATTTCTTCGGGGCTTAATTCCTCGCCCTCCAGGTATTTCATAGTCAGATCATCATCGCCCTCAGCCGCCGCCTCAATCAACTGCTCGCGGTACAGGGCTGCATCGTCGGCTAGTTCAGCGGGTATGGCCACCTCATTTCCCTTTCCCGTTCCCTCATAAGCTGTGCCGTTAATAATATCTGCTACGCCGGTAAAGGTGTCGAAGGAGCCAATAGGGACCTGTACCGGTACAAAATTGGCCTTGAATTTTGCTTTGAGGTCTTCCAGTACCTTTTCAAAATTTGCATTTTCACGGTCCATTTTATTTATAAATACAATTCTGGGCAGGTTATATTCATCAGTCAAGTCCCAGATAACCTCGTGCTGGACCTCCACACCGTCAACGGCGGATACAACAAACATGGCTGCATCCGACACCCTCAGCGCACCCTTGACTTCACTGATAAAATCTGAAAATCCCGGTGTATCAAGCAGGTTGATCTTAACGCCGTTCCACTCACACGGAACGAGACTGGTATGGATGGTCACCTGCTTTGCTATTTCCTCCGGGTGGTAGTCAGAAACCGTTGTACCGTCCTCCACCCTGCCCAAACGGGATAGGATCCCGGTATTAAACAGCATTGCTTCAACTAGGGAGGTTTTACCGGCGCCACCGTGCGCTACCACCCCGAGGTTGCGTAATTGACCGGTTTGATAATTCTTCAAAACTTGTTCCCCCTTTTGTAAATAATGGTTCCCTTAAATGGATTTTATATACTTATTTAAAACCAAAACTGGGCTAATCTGGATAAAACAAAAAAGAAGAACCCCCTGAGAGTTCGCCATTTATTCAAATAACCTGCTCAAGACCAGACCCTGTTAGAAAATTAATATTAAAATGATATTTCTACAGTTGCCAGTTAAAATCCTTGTTTTTTAAAAAATATGAGATTATTTTTCATAAAAAATGATCAGGTTAATCATTTACTATTCATAGGTAAAAAAAGGATGAATAGATATAATCAGGATTTAACTAGAGGGGTTATTCCATGGCAAAACAAACGTTTATATACGGCGCCCTGGTCCTGTTGCTGGCCGCCTCTTTTAACAGAGTCCTTGGTTTTATCTATCAGATATTGATGATCCGGTTGATCCTGCCCGAGGGCATGGGCCTTTTTGCCATGGTTTACCCCGTATACGTCTTAATAATTGTTCTGGCAACGGCAGGTATACCTGTTGCCATTGCCAAACTTGTGGCCGAGGAAATGGCATTGAACAACCCGGCCGGCGCCCACAGAATATTTTTTACCTGTTTTTTATTTCTGATTTTATCCAGCGTCCTGCTCAGCCTTCTTTGTTTGCTATCTACGCCCTTTCTAATTACCTATGTTTTCCCCAGCCCCAGGGTTTATTATATCTTCATCAGTCTGTTGCCGGGTGTAATAATTGTGGCGCTGTGTTCAGCTATCAGGGGCTTTTTTCAGGGCCTGCAGCAGATGGAGCCAATAGCTTTAAGCCAGTCCCTGGAGCAATTTGTAAGAGTTTTATCAGGACTTTTCTTTGCCCGCCTGCTCATGCCCAGGGGGATAGAATATGCGGCAATTGGGGCCTCGCTGGGAGTCGTGATCGGGGAGCTGGCAGGGTTTATATTAATTATTGGTCATTACTTTAAATACCGCCACAGGTTTCCAGCCGGCAAGCAGGATCACCTCCCACCAGGACGTCCCGGCAGGTTAGCGGCTAGAATATCCAGTCTGGCAGTCCCGGTCACGTTAACACGGTTTACTTCCACACTTTTTTTATCGCTGGATGCCATACTGATACCTCAGCGCTTGCAGGCCGGCGGTGTCAGTTTAGCCGGCGCCACTGCAATATATGGGCAGTTTGTGGGGATAGCCCAAAGCCTCCTATTTGTGCCTGGTATAATCACCATATCCCTTGCCACAGCCTTGGTTCCCGCCATATCTGATGCGATTTCTGCAGACAAATTTCAACTGGCCCGTGCCAGGTGTGAAACAGCAGTTAGAATTACCATACTGGCGGGGGTACCCTTTGCCATCATCTTTATTTTTCTCGGAAATAAAATCTGCGGTTATATTTTTGGTTACCCGGAAGCGGGAGACATCCTGCGAATACTAGCTTTGGGGGGACCTTTCCTATACCTGCAGCAAACCACCACCGGCATCTTGCACGGAATGGGCCGGGCTGTCCTCCCTTTTAAAAACCTGTTTATCGCCTCAGTTTTTAAATTATGCGGTATTTTTTATTTAACCGGGCAGCCGGACCTGGGCATTTATGGGGCCGCAGCCGTGATAGCTGCAAGTTTCGTGATCATGGCCATTTTAAACCTGATTGATATTAAAAATCATACCGGCTTGCATATTGACATAAAAAGAATCATATTTAAGCCGCTGGCGGCTGCTACCGCGATGAGCGCCGCACTCCTGTTCTCGTATGAAATCCTGTCCAGCCGGGCGATTTCCGAGGCCCTGGCCATCCTTGGTTCTATGGCTGCCGGGTTTTTGGGGTACCTGCTATTGCTGGTTGCCAACGGTGGTGTTGATAAAAAAGATCTGCAGGTGATCAAAAACCTTTAAAATGAATTTCCTAACAAAACCTTTTAGGATCAGCAGGGTTTTTTTATACATAGATATTGTTATTGGAATTACCGTTCCCCGGACAAGTCCACTAGCTTTTTACAGATGCTTTCCAGCTTTTTCATGAAAGCATGATCAGTTAGATCAAATTGGATCGGAGTTATCGACACGTATCCTTCTTTAATCGCCCAAACATCAGTCTCTGGGTCATCTTTATCAGGATCGGATGGTTCGCCGGCCATCCAAAAATAAACCCTGCCTCTCGGATCAATCCTCTTATCAAATATGTTTACATATCGCCTGTCGCCTAGCCGGGTAACCTTTATGCCCCTCGGCGCGCAGGGAGGCATATTGATATTTAAAAGGGTGCGTGAAGAAAGCTCTCCGTCCATGGTTGAAACCACTCTCTTGATTATTTCAGACGAAAAAGAAAAATCACAGAAATCGTGACTGGCCAGGGATATCGCTATTGACGGTATGTCACTGATCATCCCTTCAACAGCCGCAGAAACAGTCCCGGAATATAGCACGTCGGTGCCCAGGTTCGGCCCGAAATTGATTCCCGATATTACAAGATCCGGCGGTCCCGGCAACAGCGCTTCCAACCCCAGCTTAACGCAGTCTGCAGGGGTGCCGTCAACCTCCCAGCCAATAGTGTTAGACCCGGGGTAAGTCCACTCCTTGACCCGCAGGGGCCTGTCCAATGTAATTTTATGACCGGTGGCGCTCCTTTCACGATCAGGCGCCACAACATAGACCTGGTGCCGATCCTGCAGCGATTCTCTTAATGCGTTTAAACCAGCCGCCCGGATGCCGTCGTCGTTGCTGATAAGAATTTTCATAATCAGTCTCCATTAAATTTCATAGACAGAAATACTCATAGTGTCATTTGACCTGTTTTTCGTCAGCCCAAAGATCACTTTTTTATCCTTCAATGTTTTATTTAAAAAGTCAACCACCTTGTACATATCCTCATATGGCTTGAAACTTTTCGTGGCAATCAGATCAAGTTTAGCTCCTTCCGGATGTTCTTTTTCTATCATATTGCGAACAGTCACCCCTTGTATTCAAATACACGGCTGTGCCACTTGCGGCGGCCCCGTTATCCTTTAATCAAAGAGAAAGCCTCGGTCCTGGTAGCTTCATATTTTTCAAAACAGCCTTACTGCTGAGGTCACAGTTTTTGATGCCCCAAACCTCAATTCTTTGCCCCTTCCCTTATTATAATTTTTCCCCTGATTAAAACTGATATTCCTACAAATAATAAGCATAGAAAACTAAGTATTTTATGGGGGAATGACAGTTGGGTGATTTTGCTAAAGGCAGTAATTTCGTTAAGGAAAGAACCGGATCTGCGACAATGATCAATCTCGGCGACAGCCGGGAAAACGATTTTGCAGGCGAAAGCGTCGAAGACGTTAAAAGAATAGAATTAAAACCAAAAAAACGAACACAGCACCATGGCTGCCCGCCACCCAATCACTAATTTAAAAATGTTACAGTAAATGCCGGACCAAGACAAACCGGGCCTGTGGTGAGTTTTAAAGTCATATTTAATAATCAGTTACATAAGGATTATTATAAATAGTTTCTGGGGGTGAGGCAATGTCTTTGGCAAATAAGGGCAATATTACACCAAATATCAAGCTAAACGCTGTAATACGGGGTACACTAATAGCCCTGGCGCTGTCACTTATTCTCAGTGTGGCCGCCGGCCTGGCATACCATTTTTCATCGATAACTGCTCCTGCCATACCATGGTTAGTAGTGGTGGTCCTCGCTTTTAGTTCATTTTTTGGTTCCATCTGTGCCGGTAAAGATGCAGGCAGCATGGGCATCTATCATGGCGCCGCCGTCGGTCTGGCCCTCTTTTTAATTATTTTCCTGGTGGGGGGTCTCTTTCTAACAGGGGCAGGCACAGTTGGAGTTGTAAACAAGTTAATCATTACTACCATTGCAGGAGCATTGGGCGGTATGATCGGGGTCGGTATGTCATAAAAGAATACTGACTTCAGGAGGTTATCCTTTCCTTATGGCTGTATATACTGAACCTCTCTCCACGGGCAAAACCAACTACGGTTACACCGAATTGGCCGGCCAGTTCCAGGGCCAGTTTTGTAGGCGCTGAACGTGAAACTACCAGGGGAACACCCCTGCGGGCGGCTTTAATAAGAATCTCCGAGGATATCCGCCCGGTTAGCAAAAGGATTTTATCGGAGGTATCGATCCTATTTAAAAAAGCGTAGCCTAAAACCCTGTCGACAGCATTATGGCGACCAATATCCTCATACATGACAAACATGTTTTCACTACTTGCCAGTGCGGCGCCATGCACTCCTCCAGTCAAGCGGAATGTGGAGGATTTTTCTTCCAGTAAGCTGATCAGCTTTGGTATTAAACCAGCGGAAAAAAGGCATGCCGACTGAACCTGTTGCAGCTGGCTGGCGTCATTAACAAAATACAATGAGGCCCTGCCTTTGCCGCAGCAGCTGGCAATCTGCCGCCGTAAAAAATTTTCTGTTTGCGGCACCGGTAAAACCGTCTCGATCCACAGCAATCCGTCTTTCTCGTTATAGGTTATTTCCTTTATATCCGATAGATCCCGCAAAAGTCCTTCACTAAGCAAAAAACCCACAGCCAGCTCTTGATAAGCGCCAGGTGAGCAGATCAGGGTGGCAAGTTCCATATCGTTCAGGAATATCGTCAATGGTATCTCATTTACAACCATAACGCATTCAGACTTCATTACACCCTTTTGATACAAAACAATATCCTGCTGTTGATATATTGGCGGCAAGACCATTGGTAAACTACCCCCCATTTTTTATTATTAATAAACCATACCCCGCACAATCAGCACTCTTTTATAAAACACAAATAACAATTACATTATGCCTGTAATTGATCAAAACAGCAACCTCCAGACATTTTTGACTGGAGGTTGCCTGTGTTGCTATTTGTATTGGCGTCTAGTATTCCTTTGGCATACCCTTTAGTTGAGCCTGGCTGAAAACAGGCCCGTCTACGCAGACAAATTTGGATCCGATGTTGCAGCGGCCGCATTTGCCGAGGCAGCACTTCATCCTCATTTCCAGGGTGGTGATGATCTGCTCGTCCTTAAAGCCCAGTTTCGCAAAAACAGGCAGGGTAAACTTAATCATGATCGGCGGACCGGCAATAATCGCGAATTTATTTTCCGGCGAAGGCGCGACCTCTTCCACGTAATTTGGCACAAAACCCACATGCCCTTTCCAGGCGTCTTCCGCCCGGTCGATGGTGGTATAAATACCTGTGTTGTGCAGCTTAGGCCAGCGTTCGGCAAGGTCGCTCTTGAAGCACAGGTCGTCCACTGAACGTGCCCCGTAAAGGACTTCCACCCTGCCGAAATCTTTGCGGTACTGGTCGGAAAGAGCGAAGTCAATCAATGAGCGGATAGGCGCCAGGGCGAAACCGCCGCCCACGAAAAACAGGTCCTTGCCCTTCATGGTTTCATAAGGGAACCAGTTCCCGTACGGGCCGCGCACACCGAACTTCTGGCCCACTTCCATCTGGTGCAGAACCTCAGTCAGCCGGCCGACACGTTTAACGGTAAATTCCAGGAACTTCCCTCTGGTCGGCGCGGATGTAATGGAAATGGTGGACTCACCCTCGCCAAATATCGAGAGCATGCAGACCTGGCCCGGTTTGTTGCCGAAATTCTCCATTATTTCCGGATCGTCGAACTCTACCGTGAAGGTCTTAACGTCGCTGGTTTCGTCGACGATTTTGGTAATTGTCACGGGATATGGCGTCAGAGCAGTCGGATTAGGCATTCTGCGCCACCTCCTTCAGATCATTGATAATTTTAGTGATGTCGATATTGACCGGACACTTCCTGACACAACGGCCGCAGCCTACGCAGCCGACCATGTTGTAGCGGTCCAGGTGGTATTTCAGCTTATGCATGAAGCGGTTGCGCACCCGTTCCTTCCTGGTCGGGCGCGGGTTGTGCCCGCCGGCCATCAGCGTATATTCCGGATACATGCAGGAATCCCAGCAGCGGATGCGGTCGCCGGTAAAGTCACCTGTGGGGTAGTCGAAGATGTCAAAGCAATGGCAGGTCGGGCATACGTATGTGCATGTGCCGCAGCCGATGCATTTTTTGAAATCGTCCCCATTCCAGTACGGCAGCTCAAAATTACCGTCCAACAGCTCCTTAACACCGGTCAGGTCGACCTTCCTGACAAATTCGCCGGAAAGTTTCTGGGCCAGCTCATCCTTGCCCTTGGCCAGCTGATCCGCGCCCTGGCTGTTGAAGAACTGGCCATAGGCGTCCGCCAGGGCCTTGCCCTTATCGGTATTGACCTCAACATAATACTTGTCACCGATTTCAGTAAATAAAAGATCCGAGCCGGTCCCGTCACACGGCCCACCCCCAAAAGCATAGCAGAAACAGGTGCTGAGCACTTTTGAACAGCTCAAACCGATGATTACTGTATTCTCACGTTTTCTGGAGTAATATTCGTCACCAAATTTTTCTCCCTCGAAAACCGGATCCAGGGTCGTTATCGCCTTGATGTCACAGGGCCGCGCCCCAAAAAGAACAGTTTTTTTCGCCTCTTCAGGTTTGATTATTTCCAGAGAATCACCTGTATACGTGTATGAAAAGGTCTTTTCGCATTGCGGTAGAAAACACCCTTTAGGGGATACATCCGAGTTGGTATACTCCAGAAATGCGTCTCTGGCGCCGGATATCTTTTTAAAAAGCGTCATTGTTTCGTCTTTTACCGGCGCAATCAGGTCATAGTCCTGGGCCAGCTTATCCAGCAATTCAGGCAATTGCCCTTTGTTTACAATTCTTGCTTCCAATCTCAGCACCTCCTTTACATGAATTCCTCGGGATCGCCGGGACAGAATTCACCCAGCGCCGAAAGCATTCCTTGTTTTGTACCTGGTGTTGGAGAATCGAATAAGTCCCCAAGGTCCTTGTGGATTTTCTGGTTCAGCTTGCGCAGCGGAATGTCCATCGGGCAGACACGGTCGCATTCGCCGCAGTCAACGCAACGCCCGGCCACGTGGAAAGCCCTGGTAATATGGAATACCGTGTTCTCAGAAAGGTTAGTCCTTTTTGAAACCCACATCGGCTTCATCTGGTCAAACACACAGATCTGGCAGGTGCAGACACTGCAAACATTGCGGCAGGCGTAACAGCGCAGACAGCGGCTGAACTGCTTATCCCAGTATGCGCTCTTCTCTTCTATCCCCAACTGTTCCAGTTCCTGTACTTCAGCAAACCTCTCCTCGTAGTTCTTGACCGGCAGCTCTTTGCCGATGGTGATGTCTGATATTACCGGGTTTGGATTTTCACAGACCAGGCAGCGGTGCAGCATGTACTCATTTTTATTAAAGGTGTAATCGCCGGCGCTGGTTTTTACAATGAAACTGTCTCCGTTATCAGCTGTTTCTTTCAAAGTGGCGTCAGGCTTAATTTCATCCATGACCTTCTGCCATTCAAGCTGTCCGGCGCAAGGGATACCAATGATCACTACCTTGTCCCTGCTGATCTGGTTGTCGTCCAGGAGCCTGATCACGGACCTGGCGTCACAACCCTTAACTACAACAGCGACATTTCCCTCCGCGTTTTTGTAGTCAACTAAATATTTGGCAAGGTTATTGGCGCAGAACGGTCCCCAGGTCAGTGCGGATACGCCTTCGGGGCTGTCGATAAAGACAGGCGTGGTCCGGGCTAACTCCGTTCCCTGGCCAAAACCAATTACCAGGTCAACCTTTTTTTCTTCCAGGAGCTTTTTGGCCTGCTCCCTTAACTGCTGAATAACGTCCATCATACGATATCATCCCTCATCTTTTTATTAGGACCCAGGGATTTGATTTTTTCTGTCATATCCTTGATTGTCGTTGTAAACTTTGCCCCTTCAGAACCGGATATCCAGCGCGCCGTCAGACGGCCGGGTTCAAAACCAACATACTCTAAAAGGCGCTTTAACAGCAGGTAGCGCCTGCGAGTGAAGTAATTGCCACTAGAATAGTGGCAGTCCCCCGGGTGTCACCCGGAAACCAGGACACCATCGGCGCCTTTCTGGAAAGCCCTTAAGACAAACGACGGATTAACGCGACCGGAACAGGGGACACGGATGACTCTAACATTGGAGGGATATTTCATCCGGCTGACCCCGGCTAGGTCGGCGCCCGCGTAACTGCACCAGTTACAGTTAAAGCCAACTATTATCGGGTTAAATTCTTTTGTTTCTATCGACATAGGGTGTCCACCTCCGCAAGCACTTGTTGGTTAGTGAATCCCTTCAGATTAGCGGCGCCGGCCCGGCAGGCTACTGTGCAGTTGCCGCAACCTTGGCATAGACCGGTATTGACATTGGCAACCACCCGCTCCACCATCTTACCGCCAATCCTTTCGGTAATGGTTTTTTCTGAAATCGCCTTATATGGGCATACCTCTTTGCAGACCAGACAACCGGAACACATTTTTTCGTCCACCTGGCTAATCATCGGGTCGGTAGCAAGCTGGTCATTGTTCAGCAGGGCGACCACCTTGACAGCCGCGCCGCTGGCCTGGGACACAGTGTCGGGTATGTCCCGCGGACCCTGGCAGGCGCCGGCCAGGAACAGGCCGCCGGTCATGGTTTCAACAGGTCTTAGTTTCGGGTGCGCCTCCTGGCAGAAACCGTCCTTATCTGTCGGGCAACCGACCAGCTGGGCAATTTTGTCCGAACCTTCGCTCGGCACCATGGCTGTGGCCAGCACAACCAGATCCGCCTCCACTGTAACCGGTCTTCCTAACAGGGTATCAGTTCCCATGACAATTAGTTTGTCGCCCGACTCGTATATTTTGGAAACCCTGCCTCTGATATACTGGGCGCCCTCTTCCACAGTGCGCCGGTAAAATTCATCATAGGCTTTGCCCGGGGTACGTACGTCCATGTAAAAGACATATGCGCTGGCGCCTTCTATTTTATCAATCACCTGATGGGCGTGTTTGGCAGTGTACATACAGCAGGCGCGTGAACAATATTCCTTGCCTTTGGCCTCGTCCCTGGAACCCACGCACTTAATAAATACTACGGACTTTGGCTCCCTGCCGTCTGAGGGACAAATAATCTTACCCCCTGTAAGGCCGGACGCGTTGGACATGCGTTCAAAATGCAGGCCGGTTATAACATTTTTAAAACGCCCATACCCATACTCACCATATGCCTCTTCCCATTTGAAGAGATCAAAGCCGGTTGCCATCACGATGGCGCCCACTTTTTCTGTGATGAACTCATCTTTTTGCTCGAAGTCAACCGCGCCAGTGGGGCAGACTTTCTTACAGATACCACATTTCCCGGTCTTTAAATAGCGGCAGTTTTCCGGGTCTATCACCGGCTTGTTGGGAACCGCCTGAGGAAAATCGATATAGATGCATTTCCTTTTGCCAATCCCCAGATCGTATTCGCTCGGCACCTTGGTCGGGCATTTTTCCGTGCAGGTACCGCAACCGGTGCACAATTTATGGTCCACATAGCGCGCTTTTTGTTTAATGGTAACTTCGAAGTTGCCGATATACCCGCTGACCTCTGTTACTTCACAGTAAGTCATTAACTGAATATTAGGATGCTGCGCCGCAGCAACCATCTTGGGCGTGCTTATTCAGGCGGAGCAGTCAAGGGTGGGAAAGGTCTTGTCCAGCATGGCCATTTTCCCGCCTATGGTCGGCTCCCTTTCTACCAGGATAACCTGGTGTCCCGCATCGGCAATATCTATAGCCACCTGCATTCCG
This sequence comes from uncultured Eubacteriales bacterium, assembly GCA_964390855.1. Taxonomy (GTDB): domain Bacteria; phylum Bacillota; class Desulfotomaculia; order Desulfotomaculales; family Pelotomaculaceae; genus Syntrophopropionicum. The sequence continues at coordinate 11,536 of CAYMJG010000066.1, forward strand.
GCGATACCGCCGCCGATTACCAGCGCCTTTTTGGTGACCGGGATATATGATTCAAACAGCGGCTCCACTCTGGAAACCTTTGCCAGAGCCCTTTTAATCAGGGCAATCGCCTTTTGGGTGGCGCCTTCCTTATCATCTGAGTGAACCCAGGTGCACTGTTCACGGATATTGGCCATCTCAAACATGTACGGGTTCAATCCGGCCTTGGCGATTGTTTTGCGGAAGGTCGGTTCATGCAGTCTCGGTGTACAAGAGGCCACGACCACCCTGTCCAGATTGTGTTCTTTGATAGCTTTAACGATCGTGTCCTGGCCCGGCTCCGAACACATATACTTGTAATCGGTGGCATAAGCGACTCCCGGGAAATTCTTCGTTATTTCAACGACCTTCGGGACGTCAATTACACCCCCGATATTGGAGCCACACCAGCAAACGAAAAGACCAATCCTCTTTGCCATATTACATCGCTCCCGTAAGGAAATAATTAACCAAACTGGTTCAAAACTTTCTGCGTCCCGGTAAAGTGTGTTTTAAGCCCCAGCTCATCCGGGCTTATGCCCATTGCCATACCCAAAAGCTCGGTAAAATAAAATACCGGCATATCGTAGTTGGTCCCCAGTTGTTTATTCACACTTTTCTGGTGATAGTCCAGATTAAGATGGCAGAAGGGGCAGGCTACCGCCATGCAGTCGGCGCCTTTTTCCACCGCCGCTTTCAGGATCTTGTCAATCAGCCTTACCGCTATATTAAGATTGGACACACCCAGAGACGCCCCGCAGCACTCGGTCTTATGAGCCCAATCCAGGGCTTCGGCGCCGGCCAGCTTCATCATGTTATCCATGAACATGGGGTTTTCCGGATCATCGAAACCGGTGATTTCAGGCGGTCTGACCAGCAGGCAACCATAATAGGAGGCCACCTTCAGACCGGTCAGCGGCTTGACAATTTGAGCCTTAACGGCTTCCGGATCCACCAGGCCGATCGCTTCCACCAGTGACTTTACCTTGAGGGTCCCTTTATATTCTTTGCCGGTTATTTTGTTTACCTTATTCCTAATCTCTTCATTCTCGATCATTTTTTTATTGGCGTTGGCCAATTGCTGATAACAGGCCGCGCATCCGGTGGTTACCTTCCCAATGCCCATGCCTTCAGCTATAGCCAGGCTGCGCGCCGGCAGGGCAATGTTCAAAAGGTGGCTTTTACCGTGCGACGCTGTGGCCCCGCAACAGCTCCAGTCCGGTATCGTGACCAGTTCCATGCCCAGTTTTTTGGCTACCGCATGGGTTGAGGATTCATATTCCTTGCCGGTACCGTGGTAGCTGCATCCCGGAAAGTAAGCGTATCTCATTTCACACCACCTTCCACTTTGCGCACTTCTGAAAATATGCGGGCAACCTCAGACGCACCCTGTATTTTAGTTGGCATCAGTTTTAGCTTGCCTCTTTGGAACATGGGCAAACCCATATCCGCGTTATTAAATAGTTTTCCGCTTTTTAAATTGTTTTGCATGACCAACCCGACCTCATAAGTCCGCCCGTATCTTTCAACAGTGCCGAGCAGCGCGTCATACATAACCTCCACGTACTTGGCTTTCCCAGTCGGCGCTGTGCCGTGTTTGCCCGCCATAATCCGCAGGCTTTCCATCACATGAGCGATTTCCACGTTGCACGGGCAGCGGGTTGAACAGGTTGAGCAGGACGAACAGATCCAGATCGTATTGCTCTTCAGCAACTCATCTTTCATGCCGAGCTGGACCATGCGAATAACCTGCTGCGGTGGATAATCCATAGTAAATGCTACCGGACAGCCGGCGGTGCACTTGCCGCACTGGTAGCATTTTTGCACAGGTTGTCCGCTCTCAATACCTATTTCTT
>CAYMJG010000067.1:0-13130 GCA_964390855.1 uncultured Eubacteriales bacterium
GCCTGGGATAACGGAACATCGGGTCAAAATAAACAATATCATAACTGCCTGTTTTTAGTGACGACAGGAATACCCTGTGATCCGCGTTAATTACCTCGATCCGCCGCATTGCTGTTATTACTTTTTTATCTTCCGCCAAATAATAATGAAAACCTTGCTTGACCAGTTCTGAGATAACCTGGGAGCACTCCAGGCCGGTCACATTCCCTGCGGCGCCTGCAACATAACTGGAGACAATCGCGTCTGTCCCCAAACCCATGGTGCAGTCTAATACAGAGTATCCTTCCTTCAGGGACATGGCGCTAATCATTTGGTCAGTTTTCCCATTATTGATCCCTTCTATACGTAATCCGGCCAGCCCAGGATGGAAAAAGAACCTGTTTTCGCCTTTTAAAAACGTTATATTTTGAGATGAAACAACCAGCATACCATCAGTAGAGTATTGCCCGGATAAATTTTTAATTGATAGATCGCCCCGCGCCGCAAAGGGGACACCAAAACGGGTAGCCAGTTGTTTGGCCTTTTCAACCAGCCCTGCAGTGGGACGCAATGAGGTGGTTACGATGAAATTCAAATTCAATTGTGATCCGGCCATTTCCTTAGCGTGCCCCGGCAAATTTTCCTCACCTAACGTTTAAATCTTTTTTCCAGGTCCTTAAAGGACAGGTGGATCACAGTGGGTCTGCCATGCGGACAGGTAAAAGGGTTTTTTACATTGGACAAACGCTTGATTAGAGCGTCCATAGCCTGCCCAGTCAATCTTTCTCCTGCTTTTACCGCATTTCTGCAGGCCATAGAAGAGGCTATTTGTCTGGAAAATTCATCATAGGAGGAGCCGGCGCCTTTTTCACGCAGGTATTCCAGTAGATCCCGAAAAAAATTCTCTTCCTGGCCCGGTATGAAACCGGGTGGTACTCCTCTGACCAGAAATGTGCCGCCGCCAAAGTATTCTAGAACAAAACCGGCCCGGTTAAACCAAATAATGCGCTCCGTAAGGATCGCCGTCTCCCGGGAATCCAGTTCCAGCGTAGCGGGCAGCAGCAGGCCCTGGCTGGGCTGATTATCTTCGTTCAGCAGATAATGCTCATATAGAATCTTTTCGTGTGCGGCATGCTGATCAAGTATATACAGGCCCGCTATCCCTTCCGCCAGGATATATGTCAGTCCGATTTGACCAATAGCGTTTAACTCCGGCAACAACCTTTGAGCCGGCTGATAGTCTGCTGGCCCTTCTGCCGCCTTTTCTCTTGTGCAGTTTATTGCCGCCGGTTGATCATCTGCAGCTGTAAAATCCATTTTTGGGGAAGCGGCGCCGGGGACAATTTGTTCTTTTGACACCGGCTCAGGCGCCTCAATCGGCAAATCTATTTGACAGGCATCCGGGCCGGGAAACTTTACCCTTTTGTCAAACAGTTTTGTGGGAATTATCGTTTTGGCCAGCAATGTTTCCCTTAAGATATCGGCAATCTGCCGGACTGTTTCATTTTCCTCGATCAGCCGCACCTCAAGCTTGGAGGGGTGGACATTTACATCTATCAGTTCCGGCGGAATGGCCAGACTTAAGATAACCACAGGCTTCCTTCCGGCAGGCAGCAAGGTCCGGTAGGCCTCCTCGGCGGCTCCCGCCGCTGCCTGGCAGAGTACGTAACGCCCGTTGATAATAATGTTAATGTGGCTTCTGTTGCTGCGGGAAAGTGAGGGTTTGCCGGCAAACCCCTGCAGTGTTATATTTCTTGCCGTGTTGTTCACCGGTATCATTTCCCGGGCCTGGTTAACGCCATAAACGGCAATAATTGCGTCTATCAGGTTTCCGGTACCCGGAGAGTAAAAAGAGCGCCTGCCGTTATTCTTTAGTTCAAAGCTTACATTAGGTCTGGCCAGGGCCATATGGGATATAACCTCATGGCACAGGGAGCCTTCAATAGAGGGGCTTCTCATGGATTTTTTCCTTACAGGCGTATTAAAAAACAGGTCCCTTACCGTAACTGTTGAACCTGGCGGGCAACCGGCGGCAGACCTATTTCTAATTACCCCTTCTACAACCTCGAGGCTGGTTCCATTTAAAACATCCGCCGTCCTGGATGTAAAATCCATACGTGAAACCGCTGCTATGCTTGGTATTGCTTCACCCCTGAAACCGAGGGTAAAAACCCTGTTCAAGTCAGAAGCGCATTTTATTTTACTCGTGGCATGCCTGGCAAAGGCCAGCGTCAGGTCTTCCTCCACCATACCGCACCCGTCGTCAGTTACGGCAATCGACGCCAGTCCCCCTTGATCCAGTTCGACCATGATCCTGCGGGCGCCCGCGTCTAAAGAATTTTCGGCCAGTTCCTTGACCACTGAAAACGGGCGTTCAACCACTTCACCAGCGGCAATTTGATTTTTAGTAAATTCATCAAGAACAATAATTTTTGTCAATGCTTTTTGCACTAGCTATCCCTCAGTGCGCCATTCATGCAAATTTTGTGTGTTGTACCCATAAAAAACATCGTCGTGTTTATCCTGCAGGTAAATATAATCGTACTGTGAGTCCGTTCTGGACCGCCCATACAGTTCCGCCGCCTCCCCGCGGCACCTGCCGCAAGCCGCGTGCGGCACTGAAATACAGAGCGCCCTGCCACTTCTACTGTAGCTGTGTTTTGCATCTGATTCAATCACCAGGTAACCGGGGCAGTGATCACACAGCCTTAATTTTTCAGTTTGTTTTTCTTCGATGTAGTCGGTATCATAAAAAATACGTCTACTCCTGGTGTAATAATCACCGGAAATTTTTTTAGCTTCGGGCGAAATCCCGTCACGCATTTCCCAGCGCCTGAGCAGTTCATCCGCCAGTCTTTTAACGTCTTCTGCCATGCCGGCGCTTTCAGTAAAACGGTCCGGCAGATAATCCGGTTCCCGCACGCCGCTGTAATCCAGACCGGCAAGGGCCAGGATGATGGCCATATTTACATATGGCAGGGCCGTTTCAATGGCATAGCCGCCCTCCAGCACAGCCAGGTCGGGACGCAATTTCTCCGTAAGCCTGGCATAGCCCTGGGCGGTAATGCGCATGCTGCCGAGGGGATCAGTGTAATGGTTGTCCTGGCCCGCGGAGTTAACGATAAAATCCGGCTGAAAATCTTTTAGGATAGGCAGGATCAAATTATCTACCAGATATAGCAGGCTTTTATCTGTTGTACCCGGCTGCAGCGGTATGTTGATGGTGCGGGCATAGGCGCCCGGGCCGCCGAGCTCATAGGTGTATCCTGTGCCCGGATAGAGGGTGCGCCCGTCCTGGTGAAAAGAGATAAACAATACATCGGGGTCGTGCCAGAATATATCCTGGGTGCCGTCACCGTGGTGCACATCTGTGTCAATAATGGCGATTTTCTTCAGTCTGTGGCGGGAACGCAGGTGATCGACCATCACCGCTTCGTTATTAATATTGCAAAAGCCCCGGTTACCGCGGACAACCCGCATAGCGTGATGGCCGGGCGGCCTGACCAGGGCAAAGCCATTTTTTATTTCACCGCCGACAATCTTATCAGACAGCAGAATTGCCGCACCCGCTGCAATTAGATGGGCCTCTGTGGTTTGTTTTTCAACAGTGGGCACACAGAAATGCGACCTGGCAATATCATGGACTTCAGCCAGGGGCGGCTTATATTCCACTATTTGGGGCAGGTCCATAATGCCCTCTTCGAATATCTGATCCCTGGTATAGAGCAGGCGTTCCTCCCTTTCAGGATGGGTGGGCGATATCGCCCAGTCAAAGGCAGGGAAAAAAACCAACCCTGTTTTTTTGCCTTTTTTCATAAAATCACTCCCCGCGCCCGATTCTGGCATTAATTCCTCTTGGCGTCTGCACAGTAATATCATAAAGCCTGCCGGTTGTATCCCATCCCCTGACCATATTGAAAACTTCCTGGCGGATTACTTCAATTTCATTAATATCTATGGTCAAACCGTATTTCATGGCCCGTTCCACCAGACAGCTTTTGGCCAGTTCCAGCGCCTTTTTTTCGTTAAACTGACCGGCGGGTATTTTTTCCCGGCGTCCCTCTTCCTGGATGATGTAATACCCCTGCTCAGTATCCGCCCGCAGGTTCACCTGCAGTGTCGGCCTGGCCAGCGCAGCGCCAATGGCGTTGGCCACTGGCGCATGTTGCAAAACGGCTGGCCGGCATCCCAGTTTCTTTGCTATCCGCGCTGAGAACCCGGTTGCCCCGCCGCCCACCCCGGCGACTATCGTCGGTTTTACGGCGTGCTTGTGCAGTATCTCCCAAATCCGGTAGGCCGGTTCCTGCTCCCATTCTTCAAACATGTTCTTTATTTCACTGGTGATATTGTCAACGACCCTGTTGATCACTTGTTCCGCGATTTCGGCTGCGGTAAGGTTTAACCCCCGTCCCAAAGACGCCATGGCAGCAATTGCTTTTTCCCTGTCCCCCAGATCAGTCAAGCCCAACGCCCGCAGGGCATCGGTTGGTGTAGGCGCCGGGCCGCCCAGACAGCAGGCCGGGCCCATCCTCTGCGTGCCCACATTTATGTCATTCCCCGTACAGCTTAAAACGCTGTCGCCGCCAATAGCAACAGACTTAACGGCCAGTGTCCTGACCTGGGTCAGTTGCCCCATTACCCGGGCGCCTTTGGCGGACAGTAGAGGTTGGCCGTCCAGGATTAGCGCCAGATCCGTAGTTGTCCCGCCTATGTCTACAACCACTGCCGTTTCTTCGGGTTTGGTAAGCGCCTGTACACCAAGGGTACTGGCGGCAGGCCCCGAGAATATCGTTTCAACGGGAAATTTCTCGGACCGCTGGAGCGGGACAGTGCCGCCGTCGGCCTTTAGTATGAATATTTCAGCGTCTATTTCTCGTGAATTAAGGACCTGGCGTATGGATTTAAGAAAATAATGGTAGGGTTCACTGGTGGCGCAGGTCAGATATGTGGTGACCACCCGCCTGGGAAAGTTCAGCCGGCTGCCAATCCGCGCGCCCAATTCAACCTGCCACTGAGGGTATTTATCTTTGATTATTCCGGCAACCTTCTTTTCATGAGACGGGTTGCGGGGGGAAAATTTGCCGACCACTCCAACCTTACCTGTGCCCTTCCGGGCAATCTCCTGCAGAACAGCTTCAATCTCCTGCTCTTTTAACGAAAGGGTTTCCCTGCCGCGGTAATCTATGGCGCCCGAGATAATATGAGTGTAGGGCATATTTTGGTAAAAATCGTGGCTTAAACCAGGTCCGGGGATGATCAGTAGATCGGCATCCGTGTACTTTCGTTCCGCGATCAGATTTGTAATAATTGTCGTGCTGAACACTATCCTGCTGATTCCTTTCCGTTCCTTGTCCTTAATGATCGCATCCAGAGCCGCAGTTAATGAATCAATCAGATCCTCTTTGGTCGGGACCTTGGCTGTTGCGCGCACCTGTCCATTATCCAAAAGTACGGCGTCCGTATAGGTGCCTCCTACGTCAATGCCGACAAACATGGATCTACCCCCTATCAATAGCAATAAACCTCATTTAAAACACACTGCCGCCTTCTATTTTTTTCTGCAGCAGGTAAAGTTTGTTGATTGCCTCCAGCGGTGTCATGCTTAATATGTCCAGGCGGCGCAACTCTCTGATCACTTCATTTTCAGTTTCGCTGAAAATGATTTTTTCGCTGTCAGCGGTTGCCGCAACCGGCACAGGCGCCATACTATTATTATTATTTTCCAAACCTTTTAATATTTGTGCGGAGCGTTCAATTATTTCAGCCGGCAGGCCCGCCAGGCCGGCTACATGGATGCCGTAACTGCGATCCGCCCGGCCGGGAATGACTTTTCTTAAGAAAATAACCCGGCTGCCTTCTTCTTTTACCGCCACATTCATATTGGTGATCCCCGGTTCCTTGTCAAGATCGGTTAATTCAAGGAAATGTGTGGAAAACAGGGTCCTGGCCCTAATTTTGAGGTGGATATACTCCGCCAGCGCCCTGGCAATACTAATCCCATCATATGTACTGGTGCCCCGCCCGACTTCATCAAGGACAATCAGGCTTTTTTCAGTTGCACCTGCTACAATCGTGCGGCATTCATTCATTTCCATCATAAAGGTACTTTGTCCGCCGGCAATATCGTCTGATGCGCCAATTCTGGTGAATATCCGGTCCACCAGCGAGATTTCCGCCCCTTCGGCCGGCACGAAACTGCCGATCTGGGCCATTAGCGCAATAATAGCTACCTGGCGCATGTAGGTGCTTTTGCCGGCCATGTTCGGACCGGTGATCAGCAGCAATCGATCCTCCGGGCAATTCATAAAGGTGTTGTTAGGCACAAACTGTCCCGGTCCCATAACCTTTTCCAGTACCGGGTGCCGTCCTTCCCTGATTACCAGCCGTCCGTCGTTTAGTATTTCCGGCCTCACGTAATTGTTATTAAAGGCCGCTTCCGCCAGGGAATACAGCGAGTCAACCTCTGCTACGGCCGCCGCTGTAGTCTGTATCCGCCGGATCTGCGCTGTGAGCTGCTCCCGCAGATCACTGAAGATAGTGTATTCCAGCTGCAGCAGCCTTTCCTGCGCCCCTAAAACAAGGTCTTCGTACCCCTTGAGCTCAGGCATGGTATATCTTTCCGCATTGGCCAGGGTCTGCCGGCGGCTGTAATCCTCCGGTACATGGCCAAGGTTTGATTTGGTTATTTCAATGTAATAACCAAAAACCTTGTTAAAGCCCACCTTAAGGGATTTTATACCGGTTCTCAGACGCTCCCTTTCCTCCAACCGGGTCAGCATCATCCTGGCTTCTTTTCCGGCCCGGCGGTATTTGTCCACGTCCGGGCTGAAACCAGACTTGATTATTCCCCCATCCCGCAGGGACAGCGGCGGATCATCCTCGATAGCCCGGCTCAGCAGCGCAGCGGTATCTTCCATCCCGTCAATGGACGCGCTTTTTTCTTTTAAAAGGGCGCTTTGTGCCTGTCCCAGCGATTCCCTGAGCGGCGGCAGACAGAATAAAGATTTTTTTAACGCGATCAGGTCCCGGGCTGTTGCCGCGCCAAAAGATATCCTGCCCGCCAGCCTTTCCAGGTCATAAATATTTTTCAGCCCTTCTTTAAGCTCTTTGCGGAAAAAAGCGTTATTTGCCAGTTCATTTACCGCTTCCTGGCGGGACGTGATTTCTTCCTGGATTAGCAGCGGTTGTTCAATCCAGTTCCGGAGCATTCTACCGCCCATAGAAGTAACAGTGTAGTCAAGTACCGAAAGAAGCGTGTATTTTTTTGTGTTGTCCGATATGGACCTGGAGAGCTCCAGATTTCTCCTCGTTGCCGCGTCCAGGGCCATGTACCTGCCAGGTGTATAAAACTGGATACTGTTGATGTGATCCAGACTTCTTTTCTGGGTATCTTTTAAAAATCCCGCCAGCGCGCCGGCAGCGCAGGCCGCTATTTGCGGATCTGAAATATTTGACGCAAAAGTAACGCCGGGCCCAAACTGATCATCCAAAGCTTTTTCAGCGGTAGCAGGACTAAAAGCCTCATCTCTATACCCGGTGATAGGGAATTGCTCTTTTAACTCTAAATCCCGTGAAAAAACATTAACCATAGATAGAGGCACAATTAACTCCGCGGGCGCCAACCGGTTAAGTTCGTCAGCCAATTCAACGCTTGCCTTTTGACCCGTCAGGGAGCCGGCCATAAAGGTTCCGGTAGTCACATCAGTTACGGCCAGGCCGTAACCTTTGCCGCCGCGAGCGGCGCAGACAAGGTAATTGTTCCTTCTTTCTTCCAGAAGGGCGCCTTCCATCACCGTGCCCGGTGTGATTACCCGTACAACTTCCCGCTCTACAATACCCTTTGACGCTGCCGGGTCCCCCACCTGCTCGCAAATAGCCACATGGTATCCCCGGCCGACGAGCCTGGCGATATATCCATCAGCGGCGTGATACGGGACACCGCACATGGGCACGCGTTCCTTCCGCCCCCCTTCCCTGCCGGTAAGGGTTATCTCCAGCTCTTTTGACGCTGACAGGGCATCATCAAAGAACATCTCATAAAAATCACCCAGTCGAAAAAAAAGGATCGCGTCCGGATATTGTTTTTTTATATCTAGATACTGTCTGATCATTGGGGTAAAACTCACCGGAATACCTCCTGGTGAACATTATAACATATGGCATTCTAAACCAAAAGAAAAAACCCTGTTTACAAAACAGGGTTGACTGCCAAGGTTTTTCATAATTTTTTAGGGACATTCACAGCCGCATCCGCAGGAATCATCCGCGCAGCCGCATCCTTGAGGTTTAATTCCAATAGCTTCACCGATAATATTGTTTATTGACTCCAAAATTGCTTGAAATTCCTGCTGCGCCTTAAAAAAATTATAAACATAGGGGTTGTTAAGCATTTTAAATTCCAGATCCTCAAGTTCTTTAACCTGTTCTTCCGTAAGTTCAACACCCTGGGCCTGGATTGTCTGGTAAGTCCTTTGTTTTTCGTCAAATTGTGCTATTGAATCCCTGGCTTCCTGGTTTTCCAGCATCATCTTTTCTGCTTCTCTCATGGTATTCAGTTCCTTTGATGTTGAAAGGGAATTGCCCAGTTCCCTGGCCTTTTTCATTATTGACATAATATAAAACCCCCTGCTTTTTATAACTACTGTTTTTCTATTGGTGTTCAAAGCGGATTGACGTTCCACATCGCAATTTTAGGTTTCCACTATTTGCCCCGACAGGTGGGCCATCCGGGATCCGGTTATCCTGACCCTGACAGTTTTCCTCTTGAGAGCCTCATCTCCAGGAAATAGGACAATTTTATTACCCCTGTTTCTGCCGTACAGAAAGCCTGGCTTTTTCTTGCTTTCCCCTTCCACCAGGACATCTTGACAGCGGCCAATTTCCTCTATGTTTTTTTCCAGGCTGATTTCGTTCTGCAATTTTATTAAGGATTGGATACGGTCCTTTTTAACCGCCTCAGGTACCTGCCCTTTCATAACAGAAGCCGGTGTGCCGGGCCTGGTATTGTATATAAAGGTATAGGCGCTGTCAAACCGGACCTGTCTGACCAGATCCACGGTGTCATTGAAGTCATTGTCGTCCTCACCCGGGAAACCAACCATAATGTCAGTGGTAATACTGGACAGGGGTACGCAGGATCTGATCCTTTTGATTAAATCAAGGTATTGTTCCCTGGTATAACCCCGGTTCATTTTTTTTAAAATCCTGTTGCTGCCTGCCTGGATCGGCAGGTGAAAGTGTTCACAGACCTTGCTCAGGCCTGCTATAGTGCTGATCAGCGAGTCGTTGAAATCCCTGGGATGGGAGGTCATGTAACGGATCCGCTCAAGCCCGTTTATACCCTCAAGACACCGCAGCAATGACGCGAAATCGTGATTGGGCGCCAGATCCTTGCCGTAGGAGTTGACATTCTGACCGAGCAGTACAATTTCTTTATAACCCTCGCCCACCAGACCGGTGACCTCCGATTTGATGTCGTTCTGTTCGCGGCTTTTCTCCCTCCCTCGCACAAACGGTACAATGCAATATGTACAGAAATTATTGCATCCATAGGTTATAGTAACCCAGGCGCGCACGCCGTCTTTCCTTTTAACCGGGCGCCCCTCATGGGTTACCCCGGCGCTGTCCCATATCTCCCGCACAGTTTTTTTATTTTCGGCCGCCCTGCTGAGCAGTTCCGGCAGCTGGTGTGCATTATGCGTACCGAATATTAGGTTTACATGCGAAAAAAGACGTGCTATGCGCTCAGCCATATTTTCCTGTTGAGGCATACAACCGCATACGCCGATTATTAAGTCGGGATTTTTCTGTTTTTGCCGGCGCAAACGTCCTAAGAGCGAAAAAACCTTATTTTCAGCTGTTTCCCGCACACAACAGGTATTTAATAGAATTATTGACGCTTTTTCAATCGAATCAGCTGGAACATAACCGATGGCCTCAAGCATTCCCGCAAGGACTTCTGAGTCATGTTCATTCATCTGGCAGCCAAAGGTAAATATTAGATATGATTTCAAAAAGCAACCGCCTTTTAGGAAAGATACAAAACCATTATAAAGGTTTAGCCGGCTATATGCAAACAGGCTCTAACAAACGAGAGTTTCGACAGCGCATAAAATTATTTTTTCAATAGGAATTAATCCTTTCCTTGTAGAAATATATATGCATTGGTTAAACAGAAGCTATATATTGGCTGAAACCTGGGACGGGGGGAGCTCATATGCTGCAGAAGATAACCGGGGTGGCGGTGTTGGCCGGCTTGGTCATATCGGTTACAGGATCAATTCTTGTTAATGAAAATATGAAACTGGCCGGTATACTAATGTTGCTGGTCATCGCCACACTGGCAGGTTACAGGTTTCTTAAATTTTCAGTGCTGACCCCCACCAGCGATATTATCGGCACCTGTATCGGCCTGAAACGTTTTCCCACCTATTATGAACTGTCTTTCCGGACCAATACCGGTGTTTATAGCGGGCAGGCCAGGCCAAAAATTGGCGGTGGAGTCAAAATAGGCGACAGGGTTAAATTAGTAGTAAAAGGGCCGGTGATATTGGAAATCAACAAATAATAAAAAGCATCCGTATAAATATTTCCCGCATGTAAAATATTTTTATGAGGAGATGAAAGACTATGACGCAAATCGAGGATCTAGACGCCGCCATACAATTAATTGAAATGCAGTTAAAGGATATTGCCAATATAGGCGCCAAGGTGCCTTATGGTCTTGAATACTCCTTTTGGGAGGACTTCACAGCAAAAATTATTGATCGTGTTTACGGAAAGGAGTCCAGGCAGCGGCATGGTTTTGAACAGGCTGGGCGCAGTGAATGTTTTTCAGTTTTTGATAATTATTCGGAATACCAGAGAAGAGAAGATTTTCTGGAAATATTGAGATGTAAGCAAGAGTACCTGGAAAATCTGATCAGGGACCTGGCTGGTCGCGCGGTTGACCAGGATTCACCGGCATCAGGCGAAATAAATGAATTTGGTTTGCCTGCGAAAAAGGATTACTATTCAGATGAGATATCTAAAACCCGGGACGCCTCTCCCCTTGACTACGCAGTCTATGAAATCATTTCTAAAATAAAAGACCCCGCACTTTTAAAAGAGGCGAGGCTCAACCTGATCGCTTTAAGGGATGAACTTTTGAAACCGAACCCTTCCTGGGCGAAACTTAAACAAAATATGATCTGGCTGATTGAGTTCGGCAAGGAGGAGTTCTTTTCTATTCTGCCTTTTATCGTGCTCTACATACGAAAAATTTCAGATTAGAGATTACCTGTTAAACATTACTTGACGAGGGTCACCCGGCAGTTGGCCAGGTGGATTACCTTATGGCTGACGCTGCCTATGGCGGCGCCGCGCAGTTCACTGGCGCCCCTGCTGCCCATAATAATATGATCGTAATTGCCCCGCTCGGCGTAATCAAGTATAACCGTGGCGGGGTCGCCTTTTTCAATATACTTTTCCACCTCCAGGCTTTCTCTCAAAAAGCACTGCAGTGTTCTGTCCATAATTTCCCTGCTTTTTTCCTCCATAGCTCTGTCAATTTCGGCAAAGCTGCTGCTTTCAGGCGCCACAACAAGTATAGTCAGTCTTAGATCCGGGTTTATCCTCATCAGCCTGGAAGCATAAGCGGCAGCCTTCAGCGAATTGTCGGAACCATCGCTCGGCAGTAAAACCTTGCTTTTAAGCATTTAACCGCCCCCTGGTAGTTCAGAGTAGTCCCACATTTCCTGTTCTTCTTGAGTAAAAGGATTTTTAATATTTTCCCGCAATTACGTATTTTTATAAGTGAATTAACCGTCTGGTCTTATGCAAAATAAATACTAAATATTTTTTTCGGATATCTGCTTAGCCAGGGCAATGATCCGTCTGGCGCGGTTGGCGATCGGGTACTCAATCATTTTTCCGTCTACCTGGAATACCGCCTGGCCTTTGGCTTCCTCTTCATCGAATACCGCCACTATTTTTTGCGCCCAGGATATTTCCTCAGGTGTTGGTGTGAACACTTCATTTAAGGGTTCAATCTGGCCGGGGTGTATGGCCAATTTGCCCTGGAATCCCATCTGGCGGACCGCTTGAGCGTCAGCTACCAAACCCGCGATATCCCTGAAATCCGGATAAACCGTATCTATGGGCGGTTCAATACCGGCTGCGCGCGAGGCTACTACAAGCTGGGACCTGGCGTAAAATATTTCTGTCCCGCCCTTGGAGAAGGTTGTGCCGATATCAAGGACATAATCCACACCGCCAAGAAACATACGGCTGACCCTGGGACTGGAAGAGGCAATACTATATGCGTTAACAATAGCATTTGCGCTTTCAATAAACGGTATTATTTCCACGGAGCCTTCAGACAAGCCCCGCTCTTTTTCTATTTTGCCGATCAGCCAGTCGGCTTGCCGGATTTCCTCCGCCGATTCGGATTTAGCCACGACAAGCCCTTTTACACCCTCTGCCACAGCCGCCAGCAAATCATTTAAAATAAATTCTGTTTGGACGCTGTTGACCCGAATAAAAACATCGCCTCTGCGGGGTAGTCTTAAAGCCTCCTTTAAAGCATTCCTGGCATTGGTTTTCTCACTAAGCGCCACCGCATCTTCCAGATCCAGCACAGTCCCATCTACATTCAGCATCAGGGCTTTGCCCACTTTGCGCAAGTCATTGGCAGGGGCAAACAACATTGTGCGATAGATGGTCAATGCATTCCCCTCCTATCCGTTATATATTTTCTTTACCGGGATATTCTACCCGCTCGGGCCTTTTCCCTTTCTTGCAGGTAATTCTTTATAATCCTTTTTGTGGACAACATTGCCAGACAGGTGCTATAATTTAACTAGAAGATTATGGGAGGAATGCTTAATGGAAGATAAAAAACAGGGCACTATAAAGATATCCGAAGATGTAATCGCTACCATAGCCGGCATCGCCGCGGCTGAGGTTTCAGGTGTGGCGGGGATGAGCGGCGGGATCACAGGTGAGCTGGTTGAAAAACTCGGCCGCAAAAACATTTCCAAGGGGATTAAGGCCGTTGTGGGGGATAATGAAGTAACCATCGATATAAACGTCATTGTTGAGTATGGAGTTAACATCCATGGAGTGGCGGTGGAACTGCAGAACAGTATCAGAAATGCCATTGAAAACATGAC
>CAYMJG010000068.1:0-9379 GCA_964390855.1 uncultured Eubacteriales bacterium
TAACCTGCCTCTACACCGACTTAACCCGCAGAAAAATATACAACCTGGCGCTGCTGCCCGTGCTTGTAATCGCCCTGACTTACCACCTGATTTACGGCGGGTGGCCCCAGGGCTGGTGGTCGATAAAGGGCCTGGCGCTGGGGACGGCGCTGCTGGTTATTCCCTTTTCCATGGGCGGCATCGGCGCCGGAGACGTGAAGCTGCTGGGCGTGGTCGGCGCCTGCAAGGGGCCGGAATACGTTTTTATGGCCTTTCTGGCCGGCGCTATCGCCGGCGGGGTACTGGCAGTGGCGCAGCTTGCCCGGCACAAAAATCTAATTGCCACCTTGAAAAAACTCCTGCTCAATTTATACTACCGGATCATCGGGCTGCCGCGCATCACAGACGGGCATACGGTCAACGACGCCGGCGGCAAGGACACCATCCCCTACGGCGCCGCCATAGCCGTAGGCGCCGCCGCCGCCTACCTGGTGAGGTGACATTTATGGGGCTGATTAGAAGGTTAATTAAAAACGGGCGCGGCCAGGCGCTGGTGGAACTGGCGCTGGCGCTGCCGCTTTTGATCCTGCTGTTGTTCGGCACGATGGAGTTCGGCCGCATTTTCCACTCTTACCTGGTGCTCACCAACGCTTCCCGGGAAGGCGCCCGGGCCGGCATAGTCGGCGCGGACGACACCGGCATCAGGACAAAGGTCAAGGACGTGGGCGCTTCCCTGCGCCTGGCAGACTCGCAAATAGAAATCACACCCGGCCAGGTTTCACGCAGCAGGGGCGTACCGCTGACGATCAAGGTCGATTGCCAGGTTGACCTGGTGACCCCGGTTTTGAATCTGATAATACCCGACCCGTTTCCGCTTAGCGCGTCTACCACGATGCGGGTGGAGTAACGGGGTAAATTATTTCAAAGGGAATGGTTGTGAACATGAAAAACAGGATTATCCTCCTGCTTGCCATAGTCATTGGACTGGTCGCGGCGGGGGGGATATATTTATTTCTTGATCAGACAAAAAAAACCTATGCCGCGGACGGGGATTTTATCAAGGTGGTCGTCGCCCGCCGGCAGATCCCGGCCAGGACGCTGATTACGGCGCAGATGGTGGAATTAAAAGACGTGCCGGCAAAATACGTGCATGATCGGGCGGCGGTGAATACCGGGGAAACCGTGGGTAAAATAACGCGATCGGAAATCCTGGCCGGCGAGCAAGTGCTCCGTGACAAGCTGGCCAAAGACAAGGAAGGCGGCGACGGGCTGGCCCTGCAAATCCCGCCGGGAAAACGGGCCGTGACCGTGGCCGTTAACGAGGTCTCCGGCCTGGCGGGCCTGGTCAAACCGGGCGACCGGGTGGATGTCCTGGGTACCTTCGACCTGCCGGGCGCCGCAGGGCAGGATAAATCCGGTATTACCACCCTGCTGATCCAAAATATCGACGTCCTGTCTGTCGACCAGTCCACCGCCCCGGCCGGGGAAGGCGGCCCGGACGGCAAAAAAACCGCCGCGCCCGCCCGGACCATTACGCTTTCGGTCACGCCCGAGCAGGCTCAACCACTGACGCTCTGTTCCGAAAGAGGGAGCATCAGGCTGGCCCTGCGCCCGGCAACGGATCAGGAAATGCTCAACCTGCCTTCATTTAGAATGAACCAACTGGCGCACTAACCAAAGGAGGTCGTCACCATGAGCCAGACCAGTGTCCTGGTTGTCGATGATATTGCCAATGTACGCGAAGACATTAAACGCCTTTTGTATTTTGAAGAAGACATCGCCGTCGTCGGTGAGGCCGGCGGCGGGCATGAGGCCATTAAGCTGGCGGAGGACCTCAAACCGGACGTGGTGCTGATGGACGTGAACATGCCGGACATGGACGGGATCGCTGCCTCTGAGGCCATTGCCGGTAAAATACCCGACACCGCTGTGGTCATTATTTCCATTCAAGGCGAACCTGAATACCTCAGGAAAGCAATGGCCGCCGGCGCCAGGGACTACCTGGTCAAGCCTTTCAGCAGCAGCGAGCTGGCCGATACCATCCGCCGCGTCGGCAAACTTTACAAGGTGCGGGCGGCCCGTGCTGCCGCTGACGTGCCTCCCCTCGCCCCTGCCAAACCCGAACCGGCCGCGCCGCAGAATAAAATAATAGTTGTTTTTTCCAGCAAGGGCGGCGTGGGCAAAACTGTCGTTTCCTGCAACCTGGCCGTATGCCTGGCCCAGGAAAGCAGGAAAAAAGTAGCCCTGCTGGACCTGGACCTGCAGAGCGGCGACGTGGCCTTAATGCTGAACCTTTCGTCCAAAGGGAGCATCGCCGATTTGGTCCAGGAAGAGGACCTGATGGAGTATTCGCTGGTTAACTCGTACATGGTCCCGCACATGTCCGGGTTAAAGGTGCTCCCCGCTCCCTTGCGGCCGGAGCAGGCCGAGGTCGTTACAGCATCCCATGTGGAGTCCATCCTGGGTTTGCTCAAGGAACATTATGAATATATTATCATCGACACCTCGCCACTTTTTAACGACTTGAACCTGGGCGCTATGGAAATGGCGGACGACATTATTTTAACATTCACCCGCGGCCTGCCGTCCATGAAACATACCCGGACCGCCCTGGACGTCCTGGACACGCTGGACCTGTCAAAAAAGATAAAACTGCTCTTGAACCAGTCCACCCTGGACTACGGGGTCAAAATAGCGGATCTGGAAAAAAGCCTTAGTTCCTCCCTGGCCGGCGCCATACCTTATGATGAAAAAATCGTCCTGTCCTCGATTAACAAAGGGCGCCCGTTTATTATGAGCCATGTAAACAGTAAAATCGGACAGGCCGTGAAAAGCCTCGCCGGGCAGTTGGAGCCGGTCGCAGTCAACGCAGATCCGGCGGTGGGAAGAAAAAAATCCTTATTCGGTAAATTCTTTTGCTTCTAGATGATTAGTGGACAACCCGGCGCTCACCTGCTGTTGGAGCAGAGTATTAGGTAATCGAGGTGAAGATTTGTGTCATTGTTGGCCAGGCTGGAAAAGCAAAAATCCTCCCGGGTAGAACCGCAGAAACTGGCGCAGACCCGGCCGGCGGCGCAAAAGGACCCTTACGGGCAGCTAAAAACCGACATTCACAAAAGAATCATCGAGGAACTGAAAGAAAAGCCCGCCGGCAAGGAGTCCCAGGAATCCCTTGCTGTAAAAATTGAACATCTGGTCCTGGAAATCCTGGAAAGCGAAAACGCCCACATTCCCCGCGCGGATAAGCAGCGCATCGCCCGGGAGGTAGCGGACGACGCCATCGCCTTCGGCCCGATTACCCCCCTGCTCAACGATCCGGGTGTAACCGAAGTGATGGTCAACGGTCCGGACAAGGTTTACATAGAAAAGAACGGCAAGCTGCTGCACACCGGCATCCGTTTCCGCGACAACAACCATGTCATGCACATCATCGAAAGAATCGTCACCCCCCTGGGCCGGCGCATCGACGAAAGCATGCCCATGGTCGACGCTCGCCTGCCGGACGGTTCCAGGGTAAACGCGATCATCCCGCCGCTGGCTTTAAACGGACCGACGATCACCATCCGCAAGTTTTTTAAAGACCCTCTGACCATAGATGACCTGGTCCGTTTCGGCACCCTGAACCGCCAGACCGCTGACTTCCTTGAGGCTTGCGTCAAAGCCAGGCTGAACATCGTCGTTTCAGGCGGGACGGGCAGCGGCAAAACGACTACGCTGAACATCCTGTCGTCCTTCATTCCCGACGACGAAAGGATTGTAACCATAGAGGACGCCGCCGAACTGCAACTGAGACAGGAGCACCTGATTACCCTTGAAAGCCGCCCGCCCAATATCGAGGGAAAAGGCGCCGTGGCCATCCGGGACCTGGTGCGCAACGCACTGCGCATGCGCCCGGACCGCATCGTCGTGGGCGAGGTGCGCGGCGGGGAAGCGCTGGATATGCTCCAGGCGATGAACACCGGCCACGACGGTTCGCTGACCACGGGACACGCCAATTCACCCCGCGACATGCTTTCCCGCTTGGAAACCATGGTTTTGATGGCCGGCATGGAACTGCCCGTCAAGGCAATTAGAGAACAAATTTCATCCGCCATCGACCTGATCATCCAGCAGAGCAGGATGCGCGACGGTTCCAGGAAAATCACCCACATTACCGAGGTGCAGGGGATGGAAGGCGACATTATCGTATTACAAGATATTTACGTTTACAGACAAGAGAGCGCCGGCCCCGAAGGCGCTCTCAAGGGCAGTTTTATAGCCACCGGCATCCGCCCCAAATTTATCGGGCGGCTGGAGGCCGGCGGGATCACCCTGGCCTATGAAACCTTTGACCCTTCGATATTATAATTTTTTGGCAAGGAGGCGCAGTCTTTTGAGCCATGAAAGTATAGCAGTCCTGGTTTTTCTAGCTGTTTTTTTATTCGTTGCCGGCCTTCAGCAATTAAAAGCGGGGGAACAGGAAAAAATAGCCGCGCGGGTAAGCCGCATTTTCGACGGCCGGGTGCGCGGCGCCCTGGAGGCGGTGAATAAAAATAAAAGCAACGTTAAAGTAGGGCGCAGGGTATTGGAACTGACCGGACGGTTGTTTACCGCCCGTAAAATAGCAGCCAGGGTTGACGCGGAGCTGGCCGGGGCGGACATTCCCCTTAAAGGAGAGGAATACCTCGGCTTGATGCTGATCACAGCACTGGGCGGCGGCCTGTTCTTTACCTTGATTTCCGGCAAACCGGCAATCGGCTTGCCGGCCCTGGTTACCTGCGGGTATTTGCCTTACTTCGCTCTGCGCATGGCTAAAACAAAGAGGTTCGCCAGGTTCAACGGCCAGATCGGGGACGCCCTGGTAATCATGGCCAACTCCTTGCGTTCCGGCTTCAGCTTCCTTCAGGCCATGGACATGGTACGCCGGGAAATACCGGATCCGATTGCCAAGGAGTTCGGCGTGGCGCTGCAGGAGATGAACTGGGGCACTCCCACAGAGGAAGCCCTCCAGAATATGAGTGCGCGCGTGGGCAGTGAAGACCTGGAGCTGGTTGTTACAGCCGTGCTGATCCAGCGCCAGGTTGGCGGCAACCTGGCGGAGGTGCTGGACAATATCGCCAATACCATCAGGGAAAGAGTGCGGATCAAGGGGGAAATCAAGACCCTGACGGCCCAGGGCCGGATGTCCGGCCTGATCATCGGCCTGCTCCCCATTTTTTTGACGGCAGTGATCTACATGCTCAGCCCGGAGTATATCGGCGTCCTCTTCAGCAGCAAAACCGGCCTGCTGATGATCTTTTTCGCAGTGTTGTTCCAAATCATGGGGATGGCCATAATCAAAAAAATAATTCAAATACCGGTCTAGGCATGCCTGCCGCTGATGGGGCGCCGGCCGGATATGAAAATTTTATTTTTTTAGAAAAGGGGGTGCCGGTTTGCTGGAATTGATCATCGCGGGTGTTTTTGCGGAAGCCCTGCTTTTAACACTGGTGATCTACAATTCTTTGACAAAAGGGCGCCGCGAGGTGGAGAAAAGAGTCAGCGAAGTCGTCGGCAGCGCCCCGACAGTCCGGGCGCAAGAGCTGAAGGCCCCTTTGTACAGGCGGGCAATTAAACCGGTTCTGGCCAGGGCTTCAAAGCTTGCGGCAAAGGCCCTCCCGGCCGAAAAGGAAGCGGAATTGGGCAAAAAAATCCTGGCTGCCGGCATTAACGAAAAAATAGCGCCGAAGGAGCTGCTGGTAATCAAATACCTGGCTGCGGGCGGGCTGGCCGCGCTCTTGTGGATGCTGGGGGGAATCACGGCTAAAACCCTGGCCCAGCCTGTCCTGATGGGAGCAGCCGGTCTGGGACTGGGGTGGCTCCTGCCCGACCTGTACATAAACAGGAGAGGCATGGCGCGCAGGCAGGAAATTGAAAAAGCCCTGCCGGACGTCCTGGATCTGCTGACCGTAAGCGTGGAGGCCGGACTGGGCTTTGACGGGGCGATGATTAAGGTCGTGGAAAAAAGCGGGGGCGTCCTTTCCGGGGAGTTTAAAACGGCGCTGCAGGAGATAAAAATGGGCAAGCCCAGGACGGAAGCGCTGCGCGATATGTCGGGGCGGGCCAATGTGGACGACCTCTCCACCTTTACCGGTTCAATCATCCTGGCCGACCAGCTGGGGATCAGCATCGGCAACATTTTGCGCCTGCAATCAGGGCAAATCAGACAGAAACGGCGCCAGAGGGCCGAAGAAATGGCGATCAAGGCGCCTGTAAAAATATTAATACCGATGGTATTGTTCATTTTTCCGGCAATATTTGTGGTGCTTCTGGGGCCGGCGGTGATCCAAATTGCCAGGACCTTTACAGGTTAACCGGCGTTTGCCAGTCAACAAACGGCCATGTGATGAAATGTCGTGAGGTGAAAACTATGAAGCTGATTAACTCCACCAACGGAGCGCTGCTGGCCGATAACGTCGAAGTGGCCGGCAATTTTAAAAAACGCTTGAAAGGCTTAATCGGCGCGTCCGCATTGAAACACGGGGAAGCTTTAATTCTCTTCCCCTGCAATTGCGTCCACACATTTTTTATGAAATTTCCCATTGATGTGCTTTTTGTAGACAGGGACGCCACAATCCTGCATGCCTTTGAAAATATGAGGCCGTTCAGGTTCAGCCCCCTGATCCGTTCCTCATACATGGTGGTGGAATTACCCGCCGGGCGCCTGTCCTCCACCGGAACCGCCGCCGGCAACCATGTGCAACTGGTAACCAAGTAATTGGGAGGCTCTGATAGAATGAAACTGAAGATATTCAAAAAAACAGATGATCCGGGGATTAAATTATCGGTTACTGCAAAAATCGCCATAGCCTTGAGCCTGCTGATTTCTTTTTTAATGGCGGCAGTCGGGGCTTCCGTTTTTTTGCAGGATCAGGCGCTTTTCCAAAAAAACCTGGAGGAAAAGGGCTGGAATACCCTGCATACCGTACTTAATTTATCAAACGCCAGCCTTTTAAGCGGGGATCGGGATCTGATGGAGGGCCTGGTTGCTAAAATAGGCGCGGGCCAGGATGTCAGCCATGTGATGGTACTTGACTCCGCGGGCGGGGTGCTGGCTAAAACCGCGGAAAAACAGTCCGGCGCCGTATTCAATGACGAAGACACCCGTCAGGCCCTGGCCGCAAAGGCAGAAAGAATGATCATCCGCCGCGACGCCGGGGGAAAACCGGCGCTGATGGATTTCTACACCCCGGTTAACACAGCGTCCGGGGTGACGGCAGGCTTTTTACGGCTGGGAATCGACCTTTCCGAACTAAACCGGCACGCCGCCGACACAGTTGTCAATATTATCTTGATTACCATTGCGGCCATATTTGCGGGCATTTTCCTGGCCGCCCTGATCACCAAGAGAATTCTGCAAAAACCTTTGCTGGACCTCACCGCCGCCACTGAAAAATTGGCGACCGGGGATTTCTCCTATAAAGTACCGGTGCGCAATCTGGATGAGCTGGGCAACCTGGCCACATCTTTCAATACGATGAGCGTGCACCTGGCCAATCTGATCCAGTCGGTAAAATCAAGCGCGGCGGACATCAATAAATCCGCCGAGCAAATACTGGGACGCCTTAAATCCTCCAACCGGGCCAACAACAGGCTGTCCCAAACCTTTGACATGCTCAAGCAGGACACGGGGGAGCAAGTATCCATACTGGAAAAAGCCGCCGGCCTATCGGACCATCTCTACAACCAGTCCAAACACGCTATGGACTGCATCCTCCTGATCCTCAGCGAGGTGAACAAAACTGTGCAGGCAGGCGAAAGCGGCCTGGCCGCCGTTTCTAAAATAAATTCAAACATGGAAGAATCCCACCGGTCGCTGGAAAGCATTTTCGATACGCTCAGACAGTTGCAGGAGCAGGGGCCGCAAATCAGCGAAGCCATCGGATTTTTTACCGGGTTAATGGATAAAAACAAGGCTTGTGTCGTCCAGGTCGCCCTGCACGCGGCCCGTACGGGAAATGAGGAACTGACCCGGTCGGCTGAAGACCTGCACCGCATCACCGAGGATTCCAGGCATTTTATTGGCGAATTTTCAGCGGGGCTGGATATTGTTCAGAATACCTGCCGTGAAGCGTCAGGCGCGCTTGGCTTGAGGCTGGAAAGCCTGTCCGAAGAGAAGGATACAATTAGAAAGGCCGGCCAGTCACTGGAAAATGTGCTGCGCAGCCTTTTACGAAACAAAGATACGATTGAGGAAATCGCCTCCTCCGCCCATAAACAGACGGCCAGCATTGAAGACATGAAACGAAACCACAGCGGCATTATCGAAGAGCTGAACAGGTCCATGAAAAGCAGTTCCAGCGCGGAAAATGACGCCAAAATGCAAATGGAAAACCTGCACGACATAGATTCCCTGGCCAAAAAAATGGTGCGCATGGTCGACCGGCTGAATGTGCTCTCCCTGCAGTTTAAAGTTTAGGCTGCCGGGGGGTGTTGGGGGTGTCAGGGGGACGGGGTTGTTGACACCTTTTTTGTGTCAAGGGGACGGGGTTGTTGACAACTTTTGCTTCTCCCCGTCCCCCCGGCATACCTGTCAATCTATTCCCACAACACCCGCCAAAAAGCTCAACCCCGGTTTAAGCATCTCTATCAATGCCGCGTATTCAACCGTAAATTCCTGTATACCGGCGGCATAAGGCCAGTGTTCGTACTGCTGGAAGTAGACCACAACCCCGTCGTTGGACAGGTAAAAATCATGGTCGGCCTCGATGGTATCAAAGGGAATAAGTTCCTCATATAGCGACCCTTCCCCGATCCGCTCATCGATCCCTTCCCTTACGGTATCACTGATAAAAGAAACGTAGTCCGCGTCGCTGTTGAACAGGTCCTGGAGCTTGTATTCTTCGCCCGTGTTCAGGTTGAAGGTATAAGCACTTTGCAGCGTGTAGCCATGCGCCCCTCCAGAGTACTGGAAATCCATGAATATGACGCTCAAAAGCCCGTTTTGGTTATATTTCAGACTGTAGTCGAAATATGTCCCACACTTATTTGGACTGCCATAACCTAAAGCCTTTTCGCTCTCATTTTCAGCCGCATTTGCCAGCCCTTCTTGCCTGGCCGCCATGGCCGCCTCCTTGAAAATTGCGTTGATACTGTCCTGCGCGGTTTTCTCTGCTAAACCCTCAAGCTGCGGATACTGCAGGGTTATATCAATTGCATCCGTCCCGGAAACCTCTCTTATTGTCTTTATGGAAATAGGGTTCTCCGCTACCCTCTCCAGCCGGACTATTTCATTTTGCTTGTCCCAGCGGACTGCAAGACGAAAGCTGCCGGAAAAGATGTCCGCCCCCAGGTACACCCTGTCCGCGATAAGCCTGCTGCTGATATAAAAGACATGGCCGTCCTCGGTGATCTGCTGATTGTTTAAATCGATCGCTATATT
>CAYMJG010000068.1:9479-12556 GCA_964390855.1 uncultured Eubacteriales bacterium
TCACTTGGATATGTTTTGCGGGGGCCGTAAATAATAGAGTTGCAAAATATTATATGGACATCAAAATCAAACAAATCGGGGGAAAACAAATGGTAAAAGGCGGTACTCTCGGGCCCCGGGCGAATATTATTAGAATAAAAAAAATTGTCTATTACATACTCGGCGTCTTTGAAGTCCTTTTTGCCTTCAGGCTTATTTTTAAGCTTCTTGGAGCTAATCCCGGCAGCGCCTTCGTTTCTTTCATCTATAATGTTTCAGGCGTCTTCATCGCTCCCTTCAATGGTATTTTTAGATCCGCCGTAACCAAAGGGATCGAAACCAGGTCGGTTCTGGAGCCTACCACCATTATCGCCATGATTGTTTATGCGCTTATTGCATATGGGGTGGCAAGGCTGATTGAAATCTACGGGATCCCCGGAGACGGCGGACCCGCGTGACCCCGCGCGTAGTTCCGCGTGCCGCCCTCGTCTGCTGCCGCCACGAAAGATACAGGATGCCCGTGCACCGCAGTTTCGGTGACCAATATTGCAACTTTAAAAAAACAGGTGCAGCATTATTGCCGGCAAAGGCCCAACCTGTACGATATTATATTTTTTTCAATTCACCCGGCAACCTGGTATGCGCCGGCAAGTGAGACAAAAGGAACGTCCCCTTGTTTCACCCGGGGTAGCGGAAATGGTGCGCCAGGGGGGAGGGCCAGGTCAAGAGGCCGTTATCTTCCCTGGTATGGGGACCGGCGTTGTGGATCAGCAGGGGGATCCCGTCCGTCCGCCTCTTGTCTGAGACCACCCCAACGTGATCACTGGGCGGGCCAAAAACGACTATGTCGCCTCCCTGCCATTGCTTGAGGTTCTCCAGATCCCATGGTATTAATTCTGTAGTAAGGCTTGCGGCGTATTTTTTGAAAAACGCCGCCTGGTTGGGCACCCGCCTGAAATCAATATTGGGCTCGGGCACGCCGTCCACCCGCGGGTAATCCTCCGGGTGTTCCCGGATATCCCGGTCCATCATGCCCTTCAAGTCGTACCCGGCGTTTTGCAGCGCCCGCCAGATTACATCAGTGCAGACGCCCTCGTTATCCGGCGGGTACCCGCCCGCGTAGTAAGCGTCCTTATACACCGGCTTGGCCTCCAGGTCTTTGCGCGCGCCCTGGACAATATCATCCAGGTCTAAAATCCCGTCGCCGTCCCGATCGCTTTCCAGCACAACCTTTTCAACAACGAGCGGTTTTTCAACTAATTCGCGCAAATCTGCGAAGGGCCTCCCGGAGCCATTGACCTGCCATCTATCCCAAACAAATAATAACAACACGACAGCCACAAGAACAAGAATTTTAACTAAACGGCGGCCTTTTTGCCTATTTTTTATCATAACCACCCCAAAGAGTTGTCAGAGGTTGTCAACCCAACCCCAAATGCGGCGTTCCGCCCCCTGTCTCATTTCTCCCTATTTAACAATCCTGGCGTATTCATAGGACAGCCTGTCCGCATAAGCCGGTACTACAACCTTATTTTTTTCCAGTGCTTCCACGGAGATACCCGATACATTCAGATAATCGGCCAGGCCTTCTTTTAATGCCAGCCTGCCCTTAAGGGCGGAGGCGTCACCAATGGCGCAGATATGAAAGGGAGGGGCGAGGGGGACGCCGTTAATGTTGATATGCTCGCCGGCCAGGCGTACCTCGCTGACGGCCGTAATCCGCTGTCCGTTTATGGCAACGGCTTCCGCGCCCGCGCAATACAACGCGTTGACTATTTTTAGAAGATGCTGATCGGTAATATTTTGTTGGACCAGGCCCGGGGCCGGTTCCGCCAGACTTGGGCGATTCTGGATAACAAACTCCACGCCCGGTCCTGAAACCCCGGATAATCCGGCAAATCGTTTTATTTTAGCCAGTTCCAACCGCAGCGCCTCTTCAGCCTCTTTTTGCCCTATCCCCGCCTGATCCAGCTTAATGGCCAGGTTATTAATTTCCAGCTGCATTTCATACAGGTCCTCCACCAAATCCTTTTTCTCCATGGCTAACTTCTGTTCCCTGTCACCGGTGACGGCGGTTTTACCGGCATTGGTAAGCCGCAGGTGAAAACCCAGCAACACCCCCAGTATAAAGACTACCACTGTAAAAGAAAAGAAAACAGACCTGCTCAAGTTAAGTCCTCTCTTGCGGTATTATTATTTCACCCAAAAACAATGTTGAATTAAAACCGCACCTGTATTGATCAGCTTTTATCATTCCTGGACACCTGTGAAACCCCGGTGTCCGTTTCAGCTATGTAATTCATTTTGACACTGCCCTTATAAGCCGGGATAGTAACGTTTTCCAGCTTTTTGATGGAAACCTGGATACCGCAGAATTGCAAAAATTCGACCACCCCGCCTCTCATCTTCAATGCGCCTTCCAGGGTCTCGGGGTTGCCGATAGCAGTTACGACAAAGGGAGGGACGAGCGCCTTTTTGTTTACACTAACAGACGGCCCGCTGCAGCTAATCCCGGTTACGGCCGTAAGACGCTGATCGTTTACAGCGACAGCCTCCGCCCCCGCTGCTTTTAGTTCGTTGACTACCTTTAATATGTCTTCATCATGGACAAGGTAAAAGTTGGGGTTTTCCCCGGGTTTCTGTATCGCGCTGCTGTCTTGCAGTGTCACTTTCACACCGCTGCCGGTCAGCTCGGTTACCCCCGCGAAAATCATTGCCGGTTCGATATCCTCTTGACCTGGTGGCGCATGAGAGTCGATCGTCAGTATATTTTCCAGTTGCCCGCGCATCCTGGTCAATTGCGCCTGCAGCACATCGCGTTCTTTTTTCATCTGCTCGACCTGGACTGTTAATTCTTGCGTCTTACGGATTGACTCGTTCTGCTGCACACTTCTGGCAGCCCGCAAATGGACATAAAAAACAATTCCGATAATGACGCAGGCCAGGACAGTCAACAGGAATAATTTTTTTGTATTGCTTAGTTTATTCATTCGGATCCCTTCATTTATCAGCAGCAATCCCTTATATGTAAGACGGAATGGGGGATAAAAAGGTTCACGGGAAACGACATAATGAAACAATCTGTGAAAATTATACCA
>CAYMJG010000069.1:0-12388 GCA_964390855.1 uncultured Eubacteriales bacterium
CCCCGCCAAAACCCCCGCACATCCCCACACCACCAATGAATCAAAAGGAACGTCCCTTTGTTTCATTGTAAAACTTTAATTAAAATTATATAATACGCGCAAAACGTATACATACTTTAAACACATCCGAAAAGGTTGCTGCCGTGAATAAAAACGTGCTGATGAAACTAACGGACGTTACCAAAACCTACGTTATGGGCGAGGTCACCGTGGAGGCGTTAAAAAACACCTCCCTGGATGTTTATCCAGGGGAGCTGCTGGTTATTTTAGGGCCGAGCGGTTCCGGCAAAAGCACCCTGCTCAACATCATGGGCGGGATGGACCTGCCTTCCAGCGGCGGGGTCTTTTTCGACGGCGAGGACCTGAGCCGGGCCGGCGGGGCCAGGCTGACCCGTTACCGGCGCAATGATGTCGGCTTTGTTTTTCAATTTTACAATTTGATTCCAGACCTGACCGCCAGTGAAAACGTGGAACTGGCGGCCAACCTGGTGGAAAGCCCCCTGCCCACGGACGAGGTCCTGGGGCAGGTGGGCATGGAAACGCGCATGGGCCATTTTCCCGCCCAGCTCAGCGGCGGCGAGCAGCAGCGTGTCTCCATCGCCCGGGCCGTGGTGAAAAACCCCCGGCTACTCCTGTGCGACGAACCTACCGGTTCCCTGGATTCCCAAACAGGCAGGCTGATCCTGTCCCTGCTGCTCCGTGCCAACAAGGAGTACAACAGCACTGTGGTCATCGTCACCCACAACGCCGCCATCGGCGCTATGGCGCACCGGGTGTTGCGCATGAGCAGCGGCGGCATCGTGGAAGTGATGGAAAACGAGTCCCCCCTGCCGCCGGAAAGGATTGAGTGGTAGTGAACATCCTGGCCAAAAAATTATGGCGGACGATCCTGACCACCCGGGGGCAGTTCCTGGCTGTAACAGCGGTAGTGGCGCTGGGCATAACCATTTATATTTCTATGAACACCGTGTCCTACAACATGATCCGTTCCAGGGATACCTTTTACCGTGAATATTATTTCGCCGATTATTATTTCCACGTGATCAAGGCTCCAGAGGGAGTGATCAAGCAGATCGAAGCAGTCCCCGGCGTGACCAAAGCCACCGGGCGCATTCAAAAAGATGTGCCGGTGGTGGAGGCAAACGGCGAGAGGGCGACGGCGCGCCTGACCAGCTACCCCTTGCCCATGAATACGGAATTGAACCGCCTGAAGTTGCTTTCCGGGCGTTTTTTTGAAAAATACCCTGCCGGCGGCGGGGCGGAAGTCCTACTGGATCCCCAATACACCGCCGCCAAAGGACTGCGCCCCGGAGACACGGTCAGAGTGGTGGCCGGGGGCAGACAGACGCCGCTGACTGTGGTGGGCGCCGCCACGGCGCCCGAGTTCGTCTACCCGATGAAAGACGCGGCCAGCCTGATCCCCGATTACAGCAGTTTCGGCATCTTCATGGTTCCCCATAACCAGGCCCAACAAATCCTGGACCTTACCGGACAGGTCAACCAGGTAGTTATAAAGATTGCGCCCGGCGCTGATGAAAAAACAATCGCGGAAAGGGTCGATAGGATCCTGGAGCCTTACGGCAGCCTGGCCTCCTACCCGCGCCGGGAGCAGCTCAGCGACGCCATTTTGGGCGGTGGAATGGAACAGTTAAAAAAAATGGCCGGCTTCCTGCCTTCCATCTTCCTGGGGATTGCCGCCTTGATCGAGTTTGTCATGCTGGGGCGGATGGTCAAGGCCCAGCGTTCGCAGATCGGCACGATGAAGGCCATCGGCTGCAATAACCTGGAGATCCTCCTGCACTACGCCGGCTACGCCGTGCTGGCCGGCCTGCTGGGCGCCGCGCTGGGTTCACTGGCGGGAGCGCTCGTGGCATCGACCCTTTCCAAAGTATATGCCGTCTTTTTCAACCTGCCCGGGGTGATCGGCGGGGTCAGTCCCCAGGCCCTGTTGTACGGCTTGCTCCTCAGCATCGCCGCCGGCGCCGCCGCCGGCCTGACCGCCTCCCGCGGTGTGCTGGCCGTGCAGCCGGCGGAGTCCATGCGGGCGGAGATCCCCAAAACGGCCGCTAATATATTTCTGGAAAGCTGGACCTGGTTCTGGAGCAGGCTGTCCGCCACCTGGAAGATGGGCCTGCGCGCCATTTTCCGCAACCGTTTCCGCACCGCCGTGACCTTGCTGGGCGTGGTCTTTGCCACGGGCATGATGGTGGTCTCATTTTTCTACCGGGACACCGTGGACGTAATGATTAATGAATATTTCAACCAGAAATACGACCTTTTTGTACGTTTTGCGGAACCGGTGAAAGAGTCCGAACTGCTGTCCGTCTCCCGCCTGGAAGGAGTGATAAAAGCCGAGCCCGTCTTCGAAATACCGGCCCGGATCAACTATCAGGGCCGCTCGCAGGATGAACTGCTTACGGGCCTGCGCCCCGGCCAGAGCCTGCAGGCGCTGTCGGATCCTGCCGGAAATCCTCTGGCCCTGCCGGATGACGGCCTTCTAATCAGCGGCAGCACGGCTAAAAAATTGCAGGCGGGCGCGGGCGACGTGGTCGAGGTGGAGACCCTCCTGCCAATCGGCCCCGCCCAAACCGGCAGAATCAAAATTATGGGCGTCCACGAGCAGTTCATTGGCGGCGTCTCCTACCTGTCCCTGCGCCAGGCCAACCGGATTATGCGGGAGGACCGGCTTATCTCCGGCGCCATGCTTAAAACCGGCGCGGGGCTGGCGCCGCTGGTGGAAGACGAGCTGAACGGCATCACCGGCGTGTCCTCCGTCCTCAGCCGGCGCGCGCTAATGGCCAGTTTTACCGGACTGCTGGATTACATGTATTACTTTATCTTTGTGATGGTCGCCTTTTCTCTGGTGCTCGGTTTTGCTATCGTTTACAACGCTTCGGTGATCAGTTTTGCGGAACGTAAAAGAGAAATGGCATCCCTGCGCGTGATCGGTTTTACCCAGCGGGAGGTTTCCGGCCTGCTGCTGCAGGAAAACCTGCTGCAGACACTGCTCGGATTGGCCCTGGGCCTGCCCTTCGGCCGTTACCTGGCCGGCGCCTATATTAACGCCATGGTCACGGGATCTGATGTATACAGCACTTATTCTTTTAAAATTGTCATCTACCCGCTCACCTACGTCCTTTCGGCTCTGGGCGGGGTCCTCTTCATTATGGCCGCCTACCGTCTGGCGGTCAGGGGCGTAAAAACGCTGGATCTGGTGGAGGTATTAAAAACCAGGGATTAGGGGGTATTAGAATTTGAAACGGAAAAAGCTGCTTTACGCGGCTCCAGCGGTGCTGGCGGTGCTGGCAGTGGCTGCCTGGATCTATGCCGGCGGCGGCAAAGAGGTGGGTACGGTGCAGGCCCGGCCGGGAGCCATCACCCGCACGGTAGACGATACCGGCTATGTGCAGGCCGCCGCAAGTTTCGATATACATGCCGCCCAGGGCGCCAGGGTGGCCGCCGTGCCGGTGGAAATAGGCCAGACCGTGGAAAAAGGCCAGACCCTGGCTGTGTTGGAGAACCTTGACCTGGCCCTGCAGATCAGTGACATAAATTCCCGCCGCTCCCAGGCCGTGGCGGCCGCCGGCGGCGCCCGCGCCGCCCTGGAGCGCCTGCGGCTGGAACTGCAGGACGCCCAGGATAACCTGGACCGCACGGAGATGTTATTTCAGGCGGGGGCGGTTGGCCGGGTGGAGCTTGATCAGGCCGGCCTCAGGGTTGATACCGCCCAGGAGGACATTGTTGAGCAAAACTCCGCCCTGGAAGGCGCCCTGGCCCTGGAGGCGGGCCTGGACGACTCCCTGCGGCAGCTTGGCGCCAAAGAGGGCCAGTTGGTGATTAAAAGTCCCGCCGATGGGATTGTGCTGGCGCTGCCCGTCAAACAGGGGCAGGTGATCAACCCCGGCGCCCTGCTGGCAAATGTGGCGGAGCAGGACCGGCTGGAGGTAAAAGCCGACGTTTTAAGCGACGACCTGGCGGACATCAAAACCGGCCAGCGGGTGATTATCACCGCCCCCTTGCTGGGCGGGCGGGAACTGGCCGGGGAAGTGGAAAAAATCTACCCCCAGGCGGAAGAAAAAACCTCCGCCCTGGGCGTGATCCAGCGCCGCGTGCCGGTGATTATCAGCCTGCCGGAACCGGCCAATCTGAAACCCGGCTTTGAGGTGCGCGTGTCTATTGTGACCACAACCAGGCAGGATGTCCCGGTACTGCCCCGGGAGGCCGTGCGCACATTGGCGGGCGGTCAAAAAGAGGTTATGGTAGTGATCGATAAACGCATCCAATACCGTACCGTGCAAACCGGCATCAGTGATCAGGAAAATATAGAAATTACCGGCGGTCTTACAACAGACGAGTTGGTTGTTCTGGACGGCAGCCTGAACCTGGCCGAAAAAACACGGGTTAAATAGCGGGAGCAACACACGGAGACGGAACAAACACACCAACAACCATAAGAGTATCTAACACCTGTTCAATGAGACAAAAGGAACGTCCCCTTGATTCACACAAGTGAGACAAAAGGAACGTCCCTTTGATTCATAAAATTAGGGGTAAGGGTACATAATAATGTAGGCTGCCGCCTCGCTAAAAGGGGGTTGGCTAATGGGCAGAAGTCGCAGGGGAGTTATGTCCGAAAGGCTGAAGTTCGAATTAGCTGATGAACTCGGCATTGGCGATGTGGTGCGCAGGGACGGGGGTTACTTCGGCAATGTCCCCTCAAGGGACTGTGGTAACCTGGTCCGTCTAGCCATCGAAAGAGCCGAAAGATCCATGGCCGGCGGGCGGTAAGCCGAAATGAGGACGCCCCTTTAAAGGGGCGTCCTTTTCCTATGTGGATTTTTGTCCGAATAACCATATAATAAAGTAAATATGTTATATTAAAGGTACCTCAGGGGGAGGACATTAAAATGCCCATCAGTGAGAAGGAAATAGCCTTAAGACTTTTTCTGGCCTTTTTAATCGGCGCTATTATCGGGACTGAAAGAAAATTCAAACACAAGCCTGCCGGGCTGCGGACCCACGCCCTGGTGGGGCTGGGCGCCGCCCTTTTCACGATTATCGGCGTTTATGGTTTTCAGGAGCTGAGCGGCCCGCCATACTACCGGACAAATATGGATCCGGCCCGGATCGCGGCGCAAATTGTTACCGGCGTTGGTTTTATCGGCGGGGGGCTGATCTTCAAGGATAAAAACCATCTCAGCGGGCTGACCACCGCCGCCAGTATCTGGCTTACGGCCGGGTTGGGCACGGGCATCGGGGCGGGTATGTATTTTACCGCGCTTACGGCGGGTGTTCTGGGATTTATCGCCCTGTGGCTGAACCTGATCTTTAAAAAGATCGGGCTGGAACATCTGGCCGAGGACCACCGCGCTCATGACGACGACAACGGGCCAAATCATTAATCCGCCTGTTCCATGCGATTTAGGATAGGACAGGCCAGTAACGCCCATGGGTCTTTCTGACACCTTCGACGGCTTTTTTGACGGCCTTCCTCACCGGCAGGTCCGCACCGGGCTGACGCTCCCCGTTCAAATCCCAATTAACCAGGGTGTTAATCACGGCCAGCACGCCTTCCGCCAGGGCTTCGGGCCTGTAGCCCCCCTCCAGCGCAAAAACCGAGGCGCCGCCGCAGTGCCTGCCGGCTATTTCCAGGACAACCGCCGCCAGCCTGGCGTAACCTGCCCCGGACATATTCATTTGCCCGATGTAATCTTTGGCGTGGGTGTCCATGCCCGCCGATACCAGCACCAGTTGGGGCTTAAATTCACAGGCCAGCGGTTGCAGGATCTGCCGGAAGACATATTCATAGTCGTCATCGTTGCTTTTCCTGGGCAGCGGCACGTTGATATTATAGCCCTCCCCCGGCCCTTCACCGGCAAGGCTTAACCTGCCCGTATCGGGAAAACTCCCGTAGCGGTGCGCGGAGAAGTACAGAACGGAGCTGTCGTCGTAAAAAACATCTTCCGTGCCGTTGCCGTGATGTTCATCCCAATCCACGATTAGGATCCTGCTCAGACCGTGCTTTTTCGCCGCATAGCGGGCGCATAGGGCGACATTATTGAAAAAACAGAAGCCCATGGCCTGTCCCGGCCTGGCATGGTGTCCCGGCGGGCGCACCAGGGCAAAGGCGCTTTCAACCTTTTTCTCCATCACGGCGTCTAAAGCTGTAAGGACGCCGCCGGCGGCCAGCAGGGCCGTATCAAAGGTAGCGCTGGAACCGGCGTTATCAAAATCAAGGATACCCCCGCCGCGGTTGGAAAAATCCCTCACCCGGGCAATATAATCCGGTTTGTGGATCAGCTCTATTTCTTCAATACTTGCCGGCCGCGGTTTAATCGCCACGAGCTTTTCCAGCATACCGGCTTTTCCCAGGACGCTGTAGCAGTGAGACAGCCTTTCCCCGCTTTCCGGATGCCCGCGAGTGTCATGGTTTAAATAGGCCGGGTCATATATCAGTCCGGTTTTCAATCCGACACCTCCCATTTCTTGCTTGATCATTCTTATCCTAATTTTCTGAAAAAATAATTAAAATATTATTAAATTAGCCTTAACACAAACTTAACATAAGCAGCTTTTCTTAACCCCAGTTTAACAATTAAAATTTAAAGATGTGGTAAGATATCAGGGGAATACAAACGGCTGAATGAATCCGGCGCGCGCAAAATAAAAGGACAGGCCCGCGGGGCAGAATCTATATAACGGACAACAATTTTTAGGGGTGAAACCATGTTTACAAAAAAAAGGGATCCCTTTTTTGAACATTTTGTGGCGGTGGTCGAAAACATCATGGCAGCCTCCAAAATTTTTCGGGAGGAGCTCAATAACCTTGAAGACGCGGAGAAATTTGCCATTCAAATAAAATCTATTGAATCTAAAGGCGACCAGTACACCCACGAAATAATCAAAGCCCTTAACAATACCTTTATCACGCCCCTGGATCGGGAGGATATCCTCGGCTTGACGATAAAGCTCGACGATATTCTTGATCTGCTGGAGGCCTGCGCCTGGAGTTTCGACCTTTTTAATGTGACTGAGGTCGATGACTTCATGAAGCTTTTTGCCAGAAATATTGAAATGTGCACCCAGGAAATAGCTTACGCGATAAATTGCCTGGCGGATAAAAAATTAAAAGAGATGCCCCGCCACACCCATAAGATCAACGACCTGGAAAATGTGGCCGACGACCTCCTGAGAGACAGCTTGAAAACACTGTTCTCCAATTTTACCGACCCGATTGAAATCATAAAAAGAAAAGAAATCTATAACATGATGGAAGAGGTATCCGACGCCTGCGAAGACGTGGCTGACATACTGGAAGGCATTATTATGCGCAATTCATAGCGGAAAGGGAAATCACCCCATTTCCGCTATTCCTTTATGTCCCCAAACAAAAAGGAGTTAAAATGCTTGATCCGATGTTATTCCAGATCGTCCTTGTTGTTGTTCTGGCGCTAGTTTTTGACTTTATCAATGGTTTTAACGACACAGCCAACTCGATAGCCACCTCTGTCTCCACCAAAGCCCTGCCCCCCCGGGTAGCGATAATATTTGCGGCGCTTATGAACCTGCTCGGCGCCCTGGCTTTCACCGGGGTGGCCCAAACAATCGGGGGTAAAATAGCCGACCCGCTCAGCCTGGATAACGGCATGGTGATCGTGGCCACCGCGCTGGTGACTGCTATCTCATGGAACCTGACTACCTGGTATTTCGCCATCCCCAGCAGTTCCTCCCACGCCTTGCTGGGTTCTTTAGCCGGGGTGGTAATAGCGGCGGCGGGGTTTGGAGCGGTACACTTCGCCGGTGTGCTGTTAATCCTGGAAGCCCTGGTTTTTTCACCGGTGATCGCTTTCCTGACCGGGTTTATAGTGATGAACCTGATCAGGACAGTCTTAAGGAATAGCCACCCGGGTAAGGTAAACCGCAATTTCCGCACCCTGCAGATTTTCTCCGCCGCCTGGCAGGCCTTCAGCCACGGCACCAACGACGCGCAAAAATCCATGGGTATTATCACCTTCGCCCTGGTGGCGGGCGGGTTTCAACCCACCCTGGACGTACCCAACTGGGTCAAGTTATCATGCGCCCTGGCCATGGCCATAGGCACGTCCGTGGGCGGCTGGCGGATCATCAAGACAGTCGGCACCAAGATTATCAAACTGGAGCCGGCCAGCGGGTTTGCCGCGGATGTTTCATCGGCGATGATCATTATCATGGCCACCTTGCTGAAACTGCCGGTAAGCACTTCCCACGTCATAA
Source organism: uncultured Eubacteriales bacterium (assembly GCA_964390855.1). Taxonomy (GTDB): domain Bacteria; phylum Bacillota; class Desulfotomaculia; order Desulfotomaculales; family Pelotomaculaceae; genus Syntrophopropionicum. The sequence goes on from CAYMJG010000069.1 coordinate 8,254, forward strand.
ATTCAGCCATAATGGGGGTGGGTTCGGCCAAACGCGTTTCTTCCGTCCGCTGGACAACCGCCCAGAAAATGGTCGTGGCCTGGATGATTACCCTGCCCATAACCGCCCTGTTAGCTTACCTGCTCTATACGATCGTATCATTATTCTAATTGCTTTTGATGGTTTTCCGCCAACTTGAGATAGCGCCCCACAGCGCCCCGGAACTTCTCCATTTCTGTTTCCTTAATCAGCCGGACTACCTTGGCCGGCGCGCCCATGCAAATTGCGCCCGGGGGCACCTCCTGTCCCTGCAGCACCAGGGCGCCGGCGCCAACTACCGCGCCGGCGCCGATACGGGCGCCGTTTAAGACTATTGCCCCCATACCGATATAGGCGTCGTCTTCAACCCTGCAGCCGTGCAGCAAGACCCTGTGCCCAACCGTCACCCTTTCCCCCACATAAAGCGGGAACCCGGCGTGTTCATGCAGGATCGAGCCGTCCTGTATATTGGTACAGGCGCCGATTTTTATGAAATCATGGTCCCCGCGCACCACACAGTTGTACCATATGCTCACCCGCGGCCCGATTTCGACCTTCCCGACCACAACCGCGCCTGGCGCTATAAAAGCGGTGGCGTCAATAACCGGGGCCACTCCTTCATATGGATAAATCAAGGATTTCATCTCCCTTTCGACAAATTGACACAAAATTATCATACTATACAACATTATCCCTTTATTTTTACGAGTAATCAAGATTTTTACGATGATTAATAACCAGTGAACTATTTGATTTGTAAAAGTGCTAAATCCGCCTTAACCTGTTATAATAAAATATATACTTTCAGGTGAAAGGGGGATTTCATGCCGGCCGTCAGGAAGGATAACAGTGGAATTATGCATACGGGACTTACTTTAAAAGAAATTGAAATACTTTTGGAAATAAACAACATTGTGATCTCCAATATTGCGCTTGATGAAATATTGCAGTCCGTGCATTCCTACCTGCCGAAACTAATCCCGCACACAAAGAGCGGCATCTTCTTTTACAGTGAAAGTACGGGCATAGTTACAATCCAGTCAAATATCGGCTTGAGCGAACGGCTGCTTAAACAATTCAGAGAAAACATATCCAGCCATTTCCTTTTTATGAAACAGCTTCTGACTAAAAAGGGCTGGCGTGCTACAGATATAATCCCGGTTGAGGAGATTAAAAGACTGCCCTATTTTCAATCCGCCCTCAGGCGCGACGGCGTTCTTTACAGTATTGGGGCGCCCATCCTTTTAGCCGGGAGCTTTATCGGCACAATCCATGTGATGCGTCCGGAAAGCAAGGGGGATTTCTCTATCAGGGACCTGCGCATCCTGGAGTTAATCTGCAACCAGATTAGCACGGCCGTTAAAAACTCGCTAACCTATGAGAAAGATCTCAAGGAAAAGGAACAAATCATCACCATCCTGCAACAAAAGGTAAAACAGGCGGAAAGACTGGCGTCCCTTGGCCGGGCCGCGGCAATTATCGCCCATGAAATTAAAAATCCCCTGACCTCAATCAGGGTATCCCTCTATTCCGTCGAGAAAAAATCCTCCTGGAAGATGGATATCAGCGAGGATTTAAAAATAGTAAAGGAAGCCGTTGACCGGGTCAGCAGGACCGCGGAGGATTTATTGCGTTTTTCAAGCAACACTTACCTGCGTCTGGAAAAAATTGATTTAAACGAACTATTGAAAAAGCTGGTGTCTGAATATAAAGAAGGTAGGGGTAAAGATTTTATTATCGAGGCCTCATTGAACAAACCTGTCCCCTGCACCCTCGGTGACACGGAAAAGCTCAGGGAGATATTCGGCAACCTGTTGACAAATGCCCTGGCGGCCACTGAAGGCGGCGGCACGGTAAGGATATCCACCAATCACCATTTCGATCAAGTAGTGATCATTGTAGAGGATTGGGGCAGCGGGATATCCAGGGAGATCCAGCAAAAAATATTTGAGCCTTTTTTTACTACCAAACAAACCGGCACAGGACTTGGTCTGGCTATTGCCAAAAAAAACATCGAGGCGCACCGCGGCACAATTAAATTAGAAAGCGAACCGGGCTGGGGCACAAGGTTTGTCGTTACCCTGCCAGTATTTAATCAAGCCCGGCAAGGTGATTTAGATGAACGAGTTCCTTAAAAGTGATATCCGCTTATTGCTGGTGGACGACGACCCGCTTGTACGCCGCAGCCTGAAAATGCTTTTTGACCTGCATGACATCACCGTGGTGGGAGAAGCCGCCAACGGCGAGGAGGCCATAGAATACATTAAAAAGCTAAAGCCGTCCATGGTCCTGATGGACGTCAACATGCCTAAAATGGACGGCATCAGGGCGGCAAAGTTGATCAAGGCGAAAAGTCCCGAGGTGCAGATCATTATCCTCACCGTAAGCAACCAGCATGACAAAGTCGTGCAGGCAATCCGGGATGGGTGTTCAGCATATGTGCTCAAGGACAGCCCGGCGGAACAACTGATTGAAATTGTGGAAAGCGTAGCCGAGGGCCGCTATTTTGTTGATACCGCCATTGCCAACGACCTTTTAGTAAACCTGGTCCAGGGCACGCCCCAGTTTCAGATCCCCAAGGAACCCTCACTGCTGACCTATCGCGAAAAAGAAGTTCTGCAGCTGATTGTCTACGGCAACAGCAATAAGGAGATCGCCGGCAAGCTAAATATTACCCTGCGTACGGTGAAAGCCCACGTCAGCAGTATTCTAATCAAACTGGACGTAAACGACCGCACCCAGGCGGCCGTTATGGCCATCCAGAAGAAACTGGTGGATACCAACCCAAGGTAAAAAAAGACGCGCCCTTTGCCAAGGCGCAGTTGAGTAGGGGGTAGTTTTTCTTATTAAATCTAAAGCCTTTAGGGGCTTTTTTTATGACCTACATATAACACCTCCCATGACAGAATAATATTTTAAATTATTTTTTAATAACCCGCTTCAGGAAGTAGCCCTCGGCGTCAATAACATCTCTCAAAAGCCTGAGATCTTCATCTGTGGGCTCGATCATATCCTGCACGTCGGGCGGAATAATTAGTTCAAAGTCAACCAGATCCTGTATATCAGCCGGGGTGCGGCCCGGTTTTACTTCCAGGAGCATCATCCTTCTTGTTTCCTCGTCAAAACCAAACAAAGCCTGGTTGGTAATAATCCGGTACGGGCCGGATCCCATAACACCTGCTTTCTCCCGGTAATCGGCCGAACCGTCGCCGAAGCCGATACTGGTGACAAAGTCCAGCTTTTTGACAAACCTCCTCTTTTCCAGGGCCATAATGGCGATGGTTTTTTCGCAGTTGGCCGCCATGGCGCCGGCGCCGCCGCTTCCAGGGAAACGGATGCCCGGTTTTTCATAAAATTTCCCTTCCAGGGTGGAACAGATATTGCCGTACATGTCGACCTGGGCGCCGCCGATGAAGGCGTAGTCCGCGCAACCCCTCTGGGTCAGTTCGAAAGCGCCGCACAAACCCTTCAGGTAACAGGCCTTACGGGCGGCCCTGGTGTCGCCCACGGACAGCGGCATGCCCATTTCCAGAATTGGAGCCAGTGAACCGGCTTCATAGATCATGTAGAGGTTGGGGGCGTGGGTCAGCTGCGCGTGCATCGCCGCGATAATCGGCAGCCCGGTGCCAACAAATACTATCTTCTCGTCTTCGAGAATTCTGGAGCCGGTAAAGGCGATCATTTCAAATGGCGTATATTCAGACATTTTTTTTACCTCCCTTAAGTATAATAATCTTGTTAACCAGGCTATTGACTAGGTTAAGATGATCGGTTGGCCGCCGTCTAAATCTTTAAGTTTCTTAATGGTTTTATAGCCAATCTTATCGATGAAGTCATCGTGGTTTTCACAGCCAAAAATATACTCGTCATAGTATTTTTTCAGCGCGTCCTTGCTGCCTGTTTTGCGGAAATCTTCACAGATGCTGCGGAACATTTTCAGGTGATCCATGTCAAACCAGTAGCCGCCGTAGCTGGCCCCGGGATAAGCGCCATACTGTACTTCTGTAACGGTGTCCACTACCGGGAAGGGAATCTCAGTAAGGTTTGGATAAGACCTGATATTTTCACTGGCTATTATTTTTTCGGTGGTCATAATTGTGGTATTGGCAGCCATGGC
>CAYMJG010000070.1:0-12308 GCA_964390855.1 uncultured Eubacteriales bacterium
TGCAACCAGGGAAATGAAACAAAAGGAACGTCCCTTTGTTTCATAGATCCTTGCAGATGGATTTTAGGTAAAGCCGGAAGCCTTCCCGCAAATCCTCCCGCGCCAGGGCAAATTCCACGGTAGCCTGAAGGTAGCCCAGCTTATCGCCGACGTCATAGCGTTTGCCCTGGAAGGTCATGCCAAAAACAGGCTGCTCCAGGCACAGCGCCTTGAGGGCATCTGTCAGCTGAATTTCCCCCCCGGCGCCGGGTTGGACCTCAGCCAGCAAAGAAAAAATACGCGGCTCGATGATATACCTGCCCATTATCGCCAGCCGGGAAGGCGCCTTCCCCGGAGCGGGCTTTTCTACAAGGTCGCGAACCCTGTGTAAACCGGGGCGTTCTTCAACGGAGTCCAGGATACCGTACTTGGACACGTCTTTCTCCGGCACCTCCATTACAGCGACTACGGTGGACTGCACCTCATTATACATGTCGATCATCTGCCGCAGGCAAGGTCTCTCGCCCGCCACGATATCGTCGCCCAGCAACACAGCGAAAGGCTCGTTGCCGACGAACCTGCGGGCGCAGTGCACGGCGTGTCCGAGGCCCAGCGGTTCCTTTTGTCTGACAAAACAGACGTGGGCCAGCCGGCTGATACTCTGCACCATTTCCAGCAGGGGAGTTTTCCCTGTTTCCTTAAGCCGCACCTCCAGCTCCAGCGACTTATCAAAATGATCCTCAATAGACTGCTTGTTTCTGCCTGTGATAATCAGTATTTCATCGATGCCTGATTCAATAACTTCCTCAACTATGTACTGGATCGACGGTTTGTCTACAATCGGCAGCATTTCCTTGGGCTGCGCCTTGGTGGCGGGCAGGAAACGCACCCCTAAACCGGCGGCGGGGATAACCGCTTTTTTTATTCTTTTCATGACACAATCCCTCCTATTCAGATTCAATTCGACAAAATAGCCGCTACGCAAAGCAGCGGCCCCTGTATCAGAGCCGCTGCTGTTTATTCGGTTGGGGCGCCAACGGGGACCGTCTAACGGCGCCGGCCACGCCTATTTTGTTCGCGGCCAGCAGGATCAACGTGGAAAGAATCACCAGGAATATGACCGCCTGTTTGGGTGAGATTAAGGTCATTACGATGGCGCTCAGGCCCAGAATCACATTAACCCCATAAATCGAGAGAACCGCCTGGCGGTGGCTCAATCCCATCTGGATCAACCTGTGGTGCAGGTGCTCCTTATCCGGTTGGAAGATCGGCTTGCGGCCGCAGTAGCGCCTGACAATGGCGCAGATAGTGTCAAGCAGGGGAATCCCCAAAATTACCACCGGAATGATCACAGAAATGAAGGTGGCGCCTTTAGCCACCCCCATAATTGACAGGGAAGCCACGCTAAAACCAAGGAACATCGAACCGGAATCACCGAGAAAAATTTTGGCCGGGTGAAAATTATAACGCAAAAAGCCGGCTATGGCGGCCGCCAGGATTAATGCCAGGACAAACGCCTCACTCTGGCCGGGGAAGACACCCGCTTTCACAGTTTCAATCCAGACCACAGCGGCCAGGGTAAGGGCGGAGATAAAGATTGTGCCGCCGGCCAGGCCGTCCAGGCCGTCAATGAGGTTAACCGCGTTGGTGACCGACACTATCCAGAGCACAGTTACCGGAATTGCCAGAAAACCTAATGTAATTAACTTATCAGAAAACGGGTTAGTTAAAAACTCCACCCTGAGGCCGAAGGGTACAGCAGTAACAGCCGCGGCCGCCGCTATCTGCCCCAGCAACTTCAGTCTCGGGGAGAGCCCCTTTGTGTCGTCAATAAAACCGAGGATGATAATCAAGGTACCACCCAGCAGTAGTCCGTACACCTGCGGCGCAACATCCATAGTCAGCAGCACTGCCGCTATAAAACTGAAGTAAATAGCCAGGCCGCCCAGCCTCGGCATAACCCTTTTATGTACTTTTCTCGGGTCGGGAAGGTCAAGCGCGCCAATTTTAAAAGCATATTTTTTGACCATCGGGGTAACCAGCAAGGCCAGTCCCAGGGCCACTGCGATAGCCGTTACCGGTATCTGCACGAACATCCCCCCAAGTACCAGACAAAGGTATAGATCCTATTTATTTTATCCCATTGGGACAGGATGTGACAATATTTAAAATTCAACCCAAAAACGTCGTCTGTCCGGTTAGCTAGTCCCGGGGCTCTATTACCTTAATAATGCTTTGCATATCGCCCGATTCCAGCCCCGTTATTTTTGCAGGCCAAACATCATTTCCGCCTCGGCGGCCATTTGATCACCGACATAAGCGGCGGCGTAGCTTTTGCCGAAGGCCCCGCGCAGTTTCTGTACCTGGACTTCAATCCTGAGCACATCGCCCGGAACCACCTGTCGCCGGAAACGGACCTTGTCCATACCGGCAAAGAGCGCTATTTTACCGGCAAATTCAGGCATCTTTAAAACAATGATTGCTCCCACCTGGGCCATCGCCTCCAGAATTAGCACCCCCGGCATCAAAGGCTCCCCGGGAAAATGGCCCTGGAAAAAAGGCTCGTTGATGCTGACATTTTTGATGCCCACTGCCTTTTTACCCGCCTCCAAGGATATGATCCGATCTACCAGCAAAAAAGGGTAGCGGTGGGGCAGTATTTCCTGGATCTGTTTGATATCCAACGTCAAAATTTCCACCTCCTGTAAACAATAAGCTGCGTTTGTACCATTATAAACCCAAACCCGCCGCGCATAAACCTGCAGCCTGGGACAAATTGATCGGGGCGTCCCGCAATTTTACAATGCAACCTGCGGGCGAGCCCTAAAATTGCCCCGTTTTTTTGTGTCACGGAGCAGACCACCCTGTTATCTTCAACAGTGTGTTATAGCGCCGCCCCTAAACCTGCCCGGGCCAAATCTTGATGTTGATCTATGAAGAAATTTGATTTATATTGTAATGAGATTGTGCCGCCGGAAGTAGCGGCGGAATGGGGGATTAGTTTGAAAATTGTTGATGAAAAAGGGAAACTCTTCGGGCTGGTAAATGTTATCGACCTGCTGGTGCTGGCGGCGGTTTTGCTGGTTATCGGGGGGGCGGTTTATAAATTCAAGGGGAAAGATACCGTACAGAACACGCCAAAAACTGTGCGGGTAACGGTGCTGGCCCCGGCCATCCGGCCGGAAATGCTGACGGGGGTCCAGGTGGGAGACAAGATGGTTTCCGGGTCCAGTTTTACCAACGTGGCAATAAAAGATTTTGAAATCCAGCCCGCCTTTATGGTCATTTCAGATAGCGACGGCCGGCGGGTGGAAGCAATCGACCCGTTTTTAAAGGACGTGGTTTTCACCCTGGAGGGAACAACTACCATTTCATCGGGCACAATCAATCTGGGCGGACAGGATATCAGGAGCAACAAGGAGTATTATGTCAAGTCCCTTCTTTATGAGTTCAAGGGCCAGGTGATGAACGTGGAGATCCTGGACTGAAGCAGCCTTTTGGGCTGCTTTTTCATTTCCGGGGTATGGCTTATCAGCAGTTTCATTTGTTATTTTAGCCTTATAAGGGTATAATATTGATATAAATTTGACTACCGGAGAGTGAGCAAATTGGGTACAATAATCAAGCCATCAAGTGAGCTACGGAAAAATTACAACAGTATCGCTGAGATTTGCCGTAAAACAAAAGCCCCTGTATTTTTAACCAGAAATGGTGTCGGTGATACAGTTATTATGGATATGGACACATTCAACCGTCGCGAAGATGATTTGGCGACAGCGGAGCGTTTGCTTGCGGCGGAACGTTCCCGTTTGCTTGGATCACAGGGATATACAATCGATCAGTTTGAAAAAAACATGAGAGAAGCAATCGCCAGAGGAGCGGAGCATGGGGTGCGATAAAAAGGTATATCAGCTGATTATCTCTGCCGACGCAAATAGCAGGATGTTCGACCATTTTGAATTTTTAGCGCTTGTCAACGTTAATGCGGCAAACAGGCTTTTAGATAGATTACTAAAAGATATACAAAATCTGCGGACCGACCCGTTCCGTTGTCCGGTGTACGACCGGCCGTATCTGCCAATGGGCAAATACCGCTACATACTATCAAATAAAAGGCAGCGGATTATTTATCAGGTTATTGACAACCAGGTGTTTGTGGAAGATCTACAGGATTGCCGGCAAGATGATGACCAGAGCCTATTAAACGAATAATTGTCTATCTTAGTTAATCATTTTTAGAGGCGCCATCTCCTTGCGGGATTGCGCCTCTCCTGCTTTTTTAGTACCCATTCGTTTTTAGCACCCGTTCGGGATACGGTTCAGCTTCTGCTCCGCCGGACAGCCGACGCCGCGGATTTTGCCCTGGCTTCCCAGGAGTGCCGCCCGGCAATCTCCAGCCGCCGCGCTCGTTTTTCTGTTGAATCGGCGGCCAGCTCCTCCTCCAGTTTTCTGACGAATTCCGCCGCGTTGGCGGCTATCGCCACATCAGGCCGGAATGTCCTGACCTCGGGCAAATCCGCGGAGACTACCGGTAGTCCGGCGGCAAGGTATTCATATAGTTTGACCGGGTTTACACCCGTGGTCAGCTCATTGATTTTAAAGGGAATCACGGCAATGTCAAAACATCTCAGATAGGCCGGCAGATCCGCGTAGTCCCTGCGCCCCGTCAGGCGCACATTTGGCAGTGAATTAAGCAGCGACACATCTGTGTCCACGGGGCCGACCAGGACAAACGACCATTCCGGGTGGGCGCGGGCGGCGGCGGCCGGCATTTCCTGGTCGAACCAGGCGCTCACGGCCCCGACATAACCGACAAGCGGCCGGGGCAGGTCCCGCAATTCCGGCGGCATCCGCAGATCCCCCCCGCCGGTCCGCATGGCCATGCTAAAATGCTCCACATCGGCGCCATTTGGTATCAGCTCAATCGCCGGCGCCAATTTTTTCTTGCGCTCGCGGAGCTCACGCGCGCTGGCCAGCGACACGCCGGCCCGGGCAAAGAGCTCCTTTTCCATTTGTGAAACTGTTGCTTTATTGATCAAACCCGGAAAAGCGGTATGCTCGTCCGCACAGTCATATACAAGCGTGACGCCTGCAGGCAGGCGCAGGTCGACGGTGTTTGGCAGGTAGGTCCAGCAGATGGTCGGCTTGAACGCCAGCTCCCGGCAGGCCTTTTCCAGGCCGCCGGCAATGATCCGCTGGTTGATGCGGTTGATCGGCCGGAACATATTGCCGAAGGGCAGTATAGCCGGCGGACTGTATAGACTGGTATTATCTCCCTCGCAGCGCAGGAAATTTTTTGGCGAGTCCCGCAGGGCGGGGTTTTTCAGGGGGGAAAGGAGGGTGACGGGGGGATCCACATATAGTACGCGGTTGCCCAAGCGGGCAAATATGCTCATGAACTGCTGGGCGCGCGCCCACATCCCTTTCCAGTCAGCGGCGGCCAGGCAGATAATATTTTCACCTTTAAACACCGTCGCCTGCCAACACCTTTCGATAGAGATCCAAGGTGCGGCGGGCCATTTCCCCGGCGGTAAATTTACGCCTCACCATATCCGCGCCTTTGGCGGCCATTTCCCCGGCTTCCAGCGGATGATCCAGCATCCAAACAATGCTTTTGGCCAGGGAAAGCGCGTCGGCGGGCGGCGCCAGCAATCCTGTTTCGCCGTGCCGGACCACCTCCGGTAAACCGCCGACCTCGGTGGCTACCACAGGCGTCCCCAGGACCATCGCCTCTACCGCTGTCAGGCCAAATCCTTCCCACAGCGAGGAGACAACCAGCAGGTCCAGCCTGGCCATTAACGAATAGACATCTTCCACAAAACCGGTAAAGACAACCCTGTCGCCCAGGCCCATGCCGCCGGCCAGCTTCTCCAGGGCCTGGCGGCAGGGGCCGTCCCCAATAATTAAAAAACGGGTTTGCGGACGCTGCAACAGTACATCCCGGGCCGCCTCAATAAAGTAACGGTGCCCCTTTACCGCGTGCAGCCGCGCCACTATACCAACCAGCGGGGCTTCACCGCCGGCATAATTCTCTTTCAAGGCCGTCTTGGCCGATTCTGCGAGCCCGAGTTCATCCAGCAATATCCCGTTATAAATTACAGTAATTTTTTTGGCGGGAATGCCCCCGGCCACCAGGCGGTCTTTGAGCCCCTGTGAAACGGCAATAAAATGGCTGGTTAAGGACCTTGTGGCCCGTTCAACCAGGCTATTGGCGCAACGAAGGGCCATTTCCTGGTAATCCTTTTCCAAAAGGCTGTGCACCGTGGTAATTATTTCCCTTTTGCCGGCCCGGCGGGCAGCCAGTCTGCCCAGCAGGTTAGCCCTGACACCGTGTGTATGAACCAGATCAAACCCCCCGCTACGGATCAGGGCGGATAATTTCCGGATCACAGCAAAATCAATTTTGTTGCGCATGGGCACTGCCAGGGCGCTAATTCCGGCTGCGGCGGCAATTTCAACAAAGGGGCCGCTAAAAAGGCAGCAGACGGTAAGCTCCACTGCCTGGCGGTCAAGCGCCCCGGCCAGGTTTAAAATATGCTTTTCCGCCCCGCCGAATTCTCCGCCGCCAATGATATGTAAAACTTTTAAATATCCCACAAACAGCACTCTCCTGCTTTGCTTTTCCCATTTTACCAACTTACCATGCATTCGACAAGGAGATTCTACTGTTCAACGATATCATGGATTTCCGCACAGCTTTGTTTTATAATATATTCATTAGTCAACCCGTATCAACAATTAACCCGAATCATCATGGGGGAACTTCTTATGAATTTACCTGCATGGCAGGAAAGCCTGGTGGGAAACCTGGCGCTGGCGTTGTCAAAAATATGCAGGCAAAGCGGCTTCTACCGCTGGCTGACGGACACCGCCTGGCCGGGACGCCGGCTGGCCATCCGCAACTCACTGTTTGCCGGGGTGCTCGTTTTTCTGGCCGGCCTCCTGGCGCGGCCGCTGTCAACGGCGGGAACAGCAGTCAGACGTGGCCTTCCCGGCAGTTTTTTACTGGACCTGAGGTCGCGGCCCCTTTGGCAAAATAGCCTGACACTGACCTATTTGGCGGAAATCCGGGTGGAGACGGCCCTTTTACTGCTTGTCTGTTATCCCGCGGTAGATTATTTGCTGCGCAATTCCAGGTTTATGCTGCTGGCCTCCAACTGGGATGAGTTGTTGCTATTCATGCTGCTCCTGGCCTGGCCGATACAAATGGCGTTGCGGGGCCGGCTGACCTACCGCCTAACCCCGGTAGACGTGCCGATACTGCTGTTCCTGGCTGTGGTCGTCTTTCTTTTCCTGGTCCGTTCGCCCCAACCGGGCGTTGCCCTAGAGGGAGCGCGGGTATATGTGGAGTATATGCTGTGGTTCTTTGTGGCCAGCAACCTGCTGCTGAACAAAAGGCAGGCGCGGTTGCTGGTTAACCTGCTGGTTGCCCTCGGAACACTGATCGCCCTGCACGGGGTATATCAGTATATAATCGGGGTGGAAATCCCATCTACCTGGTTGGACGCAGCGGAGGGAGGCGTGAGGACCAGGGTGTTTTCCATCCTGTCCAGCCCCAACGTCCTGGGCAGCTTTCTGGTGCTGTTAATACCGGTGACAGTCAGCCAGTTGCTTTCTGCTGTGACAAGGCTGCAGCGGTATTATTACACCGCCTGCCTGGTTCCGATGGCCCTAAGCCTGATTTTCACCTATTCCAGGGGGGCCTGGCTGGCTATGGCCGGGGCCTTCGTGGTTTACGGCCTGATTTACAACTGGCGTATTTTGCTGGGGCTGGGGGCCTTCATCTACGCCGCGCCAAAACTCATACCGGGAATATCCTCGCGCATCAGCTACATGCTTTCTCCGGCCTACCTGCTGAGCAGCGCCAAAGCCGGACGAGTAGCCCGCTGGGGTAAGGCGATAGAAAAGCTGCAAAACAACCCCTTGTTTGGCGAAGGGTTCGGCCGGTACGGAGGGGCGGTGGCCGACCGTTACATCCCGAGCAGCAACTATGTGGACAATTTTTACTTGAAGACGGCGGCGGAGTCGGGTATTATCGGCCTGGCCGCGTTTGTCTGGCTGCTGGTCAGCGGTATGCGCTGTGTTTTGAATTCGTATAGAAGGCTGACCGACCGCTATTTGAAGGGACTTGCCGGAGGACTGTTCGCCGGCTTGATGGGCATACTGCTGCATAATGGCGTGGAAAACATCTTTGAGGTACCGACCATGGCCGTATATTTCTGGCTTCTGCTGGGCGTCGCCGCCGCGCTGCCCCATCTGGACGGCCAGGAAACACCCCCCCTCCAGTGAAACAAAGGGACGGTCCTTTTGTCTCACTGCCTCGGGGAGTGAAACAAGGGGACGGTCCTTTTGTTTCATTGCTTTGGGAAACAAAGGTGCATCCTTTCCGGTCCGCCTTTTCAGTCTAGCTTTTGTTTGGCGTTTGTGCCTTGCAGCAAGATAATAGAACATTTCGTTCATCCATTTTCTGTTAGCCTGTAACCCAGGCGCCCTGGCAAATGAGCCCCTTTAAATCGTTGCTGGATAGTCAAAGGAAGGTCCCTTTGTATGCGGGGACAAACCCGCTTAAGGTTTTGGGATAAGATAAGACGAGACAATATGAAACAAAAGGAACGTCCCTTTGTTTCATTTGGGATAATTCAAGATAAGACGGGACAAAAATGAAACAAAAGGAACGTCCCTTTGTTTCACTGGGGGTTGAGGTCTATGCTGAGAATAAAGGAACCTGTTAATGCGCTCACCCACTTCGCCACTTTTATTGCTTCAATTGTGGGCCTGGTTTTCCTGATTATGTTGTCAAAGAATAACGTATCTAAACTGATCACAATGACAATTTATGGCGTCAGCATTATCCTTTTATATGGGGCCAGTTCCCTGTACCATTGGGTTACGGCGGCGCCGCAAAAGGTCCAAATCTTGAGGAAACTCGATCATGTGGCCATTTACCTGCTAATAGCCGGCTCATATACCCCCGTGTTTTATTATGGTCTTACCGGGGCATGGAAATGGGCGATGCTTGCCGCTGTCTGGGCCCTGGCCTTAGTCGGGGCGCTTCTGAAGATATGTACCATGCAGGTGCCGCGCTATGTTTCCACTGCCTTTTATGTTACCCTGGGTTGGATCGCGCTGGTTCCCTTCCTGCAGCTATTTAAAAACTTGCCTGCCGGGGCGGTTTATTTAATGGTCGTCGGCGGGGCGGCCTACACCATCGGAGCTTTGATCTATGCCACCCGGTGTTTCAATTTTCTTCCCAACCGCTTTGGTTTTCACGAGATTTTCCACCTTTTTGTGATGGCGGGCAGTATCATCCATTTTATTATGATGCTGCGATACTTTATCCCGCTTTAAATAGACCGGGAATGTCTCCTGTAAAAAAGGGGCGTCGCTGCTGACGCCCCCACTTCATTACCACCACTTCGTTAGTATGCTGCCGCTATGTTTGTGTTCTTGTTGTCCTGCTGCTGACTGTACCGTGCCTGTTAGATCCGGCGTCTGGGTTTTCCAGGATTGCTGTATCACCGTCATCCGCAGGCGTGATGATTACCCAGGTCCCCGGATCGTCATCCGGTGTCCGCGGAACTACTGTGGGGTCGGCAGCTGTATTATCATCACCCCGTCTGTCGCCCTGGCTGTCGTCCGGTTTGCGTTCCGGGTTGTCTGAAGTCTTGGCGTCATCCCCGGGGCCCGGGCTGTTGGCGCCGCCGCCCGCACCCGGCCTGGCCGGCTTGATTGGACTGGGGCTCGCATCTCCTTCGTCCTGCTGTTTTGGATCATCAGCCTGTTCTTCTCCAGCCGCATCCTCACTGATTATCCTTTCGGGCGGGGGAGCATACTGCCCGGTAATCTGCGTATTCAACACAATTTCAGTGGTCACTTCCCCGCTAAAGAGCTTTGCCACCATCTGCTTTGCTTCCGCCGGATCAACCCCCCAGTAACTGCCTTCAGCAAGGTCGAGGTTTCTTCCCGGCAGGGTCTGGGCGACCATATTGTAATCGTCGATGCTCTTCAGTGTCGAAGCTAATTTAACCATATCGCTGAGGCCTAAATTGGTCTTTACATATTTATTGATTTCAGGCGCTAATTTCGGCAGCTTGGGTATTGTGGCGGGTTGCAAAATCTCTTTGGCCAGCGCCATTAAAAAATTTTGCTGGTGCTGCGTTCGTTCTATATCCGCCGACACATAACCGCGGTATCTGACGTACTGGATCGCTTTTTCCCCGTTCAGCCGCTGCAGCCCTTCACTTAAATCAATGGTGTAACCCGGATCGTCCGGGTGGTACATATCCTGATCCACGTCAATGGTGACGCCGCCAAGTATATCCACTATACCACTAAAGCCGCTAAAATCCGTCAGCACGTAATATTTCAGCGGCACCCCCAGCAGATCGGATACAACCTTTGTGGTCATCTCCGGCCCGCCGTAAACGCTGGCGCTGTTAAGCTTGTCAAAGCCGTGCCCGGGTATTTTCACTCTGGTATCCCGCGGTATAGATAACAGGGCAATCTGTTTGGACTTGGGATCAATACTGGCCATGATGATCGAGTCGGTCCGCGACATGGATTCGCCGTCCCGGGCGTCGATGCCCAGGAGGAGCACGCTGGTGCGCTTGCCGATTGACGGGAGTGCGGCAATGCCGCCAATATCCTCAATATCGGGGTTCAGTATCTTGTTTACCTCATAATAGCCCGCGGCAAGCAAGGCTGCCAGCAGCAAAGTACAGATAATAAAGGGAACCTTTCTCTTAAGCCTGCGCTTCGGTTTGTTCACCTTATCCCACCTCATTTAAATGCAGTCGATTTCCAGAATAAATCAACTGACTAGCGTACCGTGGCGCCTCCCCGGTACATTAACACAACAGCCGATTTCGCGCCCACAGCACGCCCGTCATCCCGCGGCACCAGCAACAGGTGGTTATTCGGCACAGAGCTGCCCGCGAAGATATCCGCCCCCGCGGTCAGATCCGGAATACCATTGCCGACCGGGTCAATAACAACCGCCTCCCCGCGCCTGATAATTATCTCCGTCCCCGCCTGGCTGTTTAAAACCTGTCCTCTTTCTAATTCGACCACTTCCCACTGGACATACCGATCCACATAACTCTGGGTTACCAGAGGGTCGCCGCTGCCGCCCGGATCGCCGTCCGCCCCGGCAAAGGCGGAATAAACCACAAACAGGCTCGCCGCAGCTAGCAAAACCAGGATGATTGCCCTGTTCCTATTCAGTATCATTATAACATAACCCCCTTGTGGCAGAAAATTTCCACACGTTGCCCTTTTAATCCCTGACCGGGCCATATTGACAAAATTGTACAACATGTTTTGACGCCTGGCAAGACGAACAATGCAGCAATTCGTTCGTCGTTCCTATTATATTAGACGTTAGAATGATCGCAAAAGTTCTGCCGCCATCATGGCATTTTTTAGGGCCTCGGCGCGCAAGGGCGCTACCCGGGCTTTCAGCCCGGCGCTTATTTCGTCCAGCCGGGCCAGGACATTCCCAATCCCTGCCGAAAGCTCTTCATAGTCCAGCCTTTCCGCATTGTGCCCGTCAGGCAGACCCAGCGACTGCAAAAAACGGTTTACCTTGGGATCATAGGGAATGCCGACAACCGGCACACCGAAAATCACACTAAAAATAAGGAAATGCAGCCTCATGCCGATGGCCAGATCCAGGTTGGCCACCAGCGCCATTATGTTCATATAATCAGCCTGCTCCTCCAACAGCAGCGACTTGCCGCGCATCCGGGAGGCGACCTCCCGGCATGTTTCCAGATCACCGGGACAGTGCATCGGTACCAGGGCCACCTGCCAGCCACTTGTCAACAAGTCATCCGCCACCCGGGCAATAACTCCTATATATCCGTCCAGGCCTTTCCAGGGCCTGACTGATATACCAGCCACGGGACGGCTGTCCGCCCCTATTCTGTTCAAAATATCCCGGCCTTTTTTTCTGTCCACCAGATCCGGATCCAACCCAAGCACGGGATCGGCCGTAACCTCCATCCGCGGCCTGGTTACCCCCAGGGCGCGCAGTTCATCCCCGGAATCGGGATCCCTCAGCGTAATTATGTTTACACGGTTGGCCACCCGGCGCACCAGCGCTTTTCCGGCAACGGAATTGACCGGCCCAAATCCCTGGGCGTAAAAAAAGACGGGCTTGCCCAACAACCTGGCCATCAAAACCACACCAAGATAATAGATGATACTCCTGGGACCGTTGATATCCTGCAACAGCCCGCCGGCGCCGCTGATCAGCAGGTTGCATTCCCCCAGCGCCTTAAAAACCTGCGCGGGATTATCCCTTGACACCGCCCGGACGCCAAATTCCC
>CAYMJG010000071.1:0-12178 GCA_964390855.1 uncultured Eubacteriales bacterium
ACGAGTCATGTGTTTCTTTTCCATCCATTTCCACTGTTTAGTTTTCAAAGACCTGGTCAGGCCATTTCGGCCGTCATAATCCTTTTTTACCGGCCGCCTTTTGACGGCGACAATGTCTATCTTATCTCTTTTCGTTATCCTGGTCAACCAGTAATTTTTGGTTTGCGTTTTCTTTTAGTTAAGACAACAACGATAATTAAACTATCATATATGATCATATTTTGTCAAGGACTCTGACGCAAAATAGTAAAATTACTTTAAATTTTTTATATTATGCGCCTCCAACCTGGGATATTATTCAGCATTTTCAACAAAATAAAAACAGATTACTTCAGCAAACCACTACCTAAAATACCACCCTGTACACTAACGAAGGTGCTGGGCACACCGCCGACTATGATACTTTCAACCAGCGGCACCTGCATTCCAATTGTAGCCTCTCCTCCTCTGGAAGGGATAACTATACGGACATTGGCATTGAAATCAAGGTAAATAGAGTGACGGGTTTGGTTGATTCCAGCAGTTTCAAATCTATCAACCACATTAACCTTTACTGTCCCTGCCGGCATAATGTTATATTTTAATCCCGGCCCCAAATTGGCCAGTAAGGGGACCCCAAGGATCTGGCCGACTGGTATGCAGAATGACTGCCACCGCATATCTTCCAGCGCCTGCTGTACCGCCAGGGTGGTAGCGGCAGCAAACTGATTTACCCTTACGGTGTTCGCCTGCATTAGCACAATATGTCCGTCACTGTCTTTATGAATTAATATAAAATCCTGATACTGCAGCTTTTCATCAGTTACTTCCTGGTGCAGGGCTTTATTGGCCGCTTCAGTAGCCAGTTGCACTGCCCTAATTTCAGCGATATTGTAAAAGGTATTCCGCAAGACCAAATCAGCAAGCAATATTAACCCGATAATTATTATATTAATGAAAGCGATGCTAAAGGCAATTCTTGTTTTTCGTCTGCGCCTGCTGTTGAACAAATCGCCACCCTCTTTAAAAGGCAAAATAAATGGATACCTTCCAGACAAATCCACCCGCTTATAATCTATGTTGCCTGCGGGAAAATGATAGCCGCTAAAACAAAAAAAGCGCCCGAGCGCTTTTACAAAATCCCAGTTTATAAACTTATTTGAAAGAACTTCCTTTTACCCACCTGTATGATCATACCGGCAAATAAATCAATGTTAGTATCAGGATCATTAATTTTAATGCCGTCTACCCTAACGGCGCCCTGCCGGATTAAACGCCTGGCTTCGCTGGTACCGCCAACGCAGCCGGTAGCAGCAATCAGCTTCGGCAACCAGACATTGTTCCGCATGTCTGCCGGCGGACTGAATGCGGGTATCTCATCCGGCAAATCTTTTTGCTGGAACATCCTGATAAACTCTTCTTCCGCAGCCCTGGCCTGTTCGCCGCCGTGGTACTGGGTCACTATTTCCCTGGCCAGTCTCATCTTTACATCCCTCGGGTGCAGGGCGCCGCTGTTGAGACCTGCCTCAATAGAGTGCAGATCCTCCAAAGATACTGATGTGACCAGTTCGAAATACCTGATCATCATATCGTCAGGCAGGGACATAGTTTTACCGTACATTTCTCGCGGCGGTTCGTCGATACCGATATAGTTGCCGAGGCTTTTACTCATTTTTTGAACCCCGTCCAGCCCCTCCAAAATAGGCATGGTGACGGCAATCTGGGGCGCCTGGCCATACTCTTTTTGCAATGTGCGGCCCATAAGGAGATTAAACTTCTGATCGGTGCCGCCAATTTCTATATCAGCCCTGAGCGCCACTGAATCATAACCTTGCATCAAGGGATAGAACAGTTCATGAATGCTAATAGGCAGGCCTTCTTTATAACGCCTGGCGAAATCGTCGCGCTCCATCATCCTGGCCAGGGTGTATTTAGCCGCAAGTTCAATAACTTGCGTGAAGTTCAATGAGGAGAGCCACTGGCTATTAAATACCACACTGGTTTTTTCCCGATCCAGGATCTTGAAAATCTGCCTTTCATAAGTGCGGGCATTTTCCGCTACCTGCTCCGCCGTGAGCTGTTTGCGTGTTTCCGATTTGCCTGTGGGATCACCGATCCTGGCAGTGAAATCGCCTAGGATTAATACAACTTTGTGTCCCAGGTCCTGAAACTGCCTTAGTTTTTGCAGTACTACCGTATGGCCGAGGTGAATATCCGGAGCGGTAGGGTCCAGGCCCAATTTTACTTTAAGCGGCCTGTTGTTTTCAATAGAAGAATTTAGCTTGTCCACTAACTCATTCTCGGGAATAATCTCAACTGTGCCCCTCTTTATAACCTCCATCTGCTTGTCTATACCGGTCAATCCAATACTCCTTTCATAACGCCGCTGTAAAAATCCCATTAATTATATCAGTAATACAACCGTTAAATCAATAACTCTGATGCGTATCCGCCCCTAATATTGCAAAGGACATATATTTTGCCAATTGCAGGTGCGCCAAAAATAATGGAGGTTAATTTCCCTTTAGGTGGCTTTGCTTATCCAGTTAACAAAAAGGGATATAATATTGATCACATCGGGCAAGGAACCGGTATAATGGATTTCTCTCCCGCCGCTCCGGCACACACCTGGAACTAGGCTAAGCGCCTCCGCATAGCCCGGCCATGCCACCTCCAACCGCAATTCCACAGGTTCAGGCAGGCAAAAAGGCTTAAACCCATCCTTTATTCCTCTTCTGGCAGCGTTTTTGGCTGCTTTGGTGATTTTTAATTTGGTTGTTTCAGGATGGAAACTGAGCGCAGAGCAGCTTCCTGTGGCTTCCTTTACTATTACCGTCTCCAAATCAGGCAAATAAGACAGGATCTCATCTATAAAAGCCCGGTCCCCTGAAGCCATACCCACGGGCACGCCGAAATGGCCCGCGCAAACGGCGCTGATAAAGGCCTCACCGGCGTCGACTCCATTTAATTGCAAGCGGGTGATCAACATATTCATAGTATGGGGCAAAACAGCATGCTCCGAGCCGCAACGGGCATGAAGGCCGACAAGAAAAACCAGGTTGCATGCCTGCACGGTGTCCATCCACATCCATTTTCTTTTTGTACCGCTGATCAATGCCGACTGGCCGGACAGAAAACCATGATAAATATTTTGCTTTAGCATATGCATATCCGAAACCACAATGTCTGTGGCGCCCCCGGCCAGCGCACCCTCTATAGCCGCGTTTACCTCTGCGGTCATTTCTTCTCTGTGCAGGGTGGACTCCGGCTGTTTTTCCGGCCAATCGACATAACCGCTGACACCTTCTATGTCGGCAGCGATAAAAACCTTGAACATAATATACACCCCCCCGATAAATCCCTCTACACAGGTATATACCCTCCCCCTTGAAAAAATACTACTACTGAAGCCGGCCCTAAAATTCCTCGCACAAAAAAACCCGCAAAGGTTCATGCCTTTGCGGGTACTTAATGTTTGCAATTACGAGATCTTGACTCCCTGGAAGGCCAGCTTCAGGCCGGCAGCCGCCATTTTACGGCGAACATAAGCCAGGTTTTCCTGCAGCGGAATTTCCTTCGGACACATGTCGTCACAGGCCATCAGACCAACACAGCCGAATGTGCCGTCTTCATTGCCGATTACATCATAGTACTCGGCATCTGAGCGCTCATCCCGCGGGTCAATGAGGAAACGGTAGACCCTGTTGATCCCGGTCGAGCCGATGAAGTCCGGGCGGATGTTGGCAGTTATGCAGTTAGCCACGCAACAGCCGCACTCAATGCATTGTTCAGGTTCGTAAATTTCCTCAGCTGTCTTGTTTTCCATCCTGACTTCCAGAGCGTTGAAGTCAAACTTTTTATTGGTGTGGATCCAGGCTTCAGCCCTCACCTGTAAATCCCTGAACCAGGTGCCTGTATCAACAGAAAGGTCGCCGATTAGTTTAAATACCGGCAACGGCATTACTGAAAATTTGCTCGGCAGCGTTCTGGTCATGGTCTTGCAAGCCAGCCTGGGCCTACCGTGGATCAACATGGCGCAAGAGCCGCAGATGGCAGCCCGGCAGACGAAGTCAAACATTAATGTGGGATCCTGTTTCTCCCGGATTTCGTTTAGCGCCACAAATAAGGTCATGCCTTCGTATTCTTCAAGTTTGTAATCCTGCATCCGGGGCTTGTCGCCCGGGATGTTTGGGTTATAGCGAAAACAAGATATTGTTAACTGGCGTCCCATACTCTTCTTCACCCTCCTCCTTATACTATGTTATTTGCCCTTGGGTCCCGCGCTCGCTTCACCATATCCGCGGTCGCCCGGGGGCAGTATCGGACATGCGACAGGTTCGTAATCCAGCGTCGGCAGGTCGGCCCCTTCCTTCCAGTAGGCCAGTGTGCGCTTAAGCCAGTTTACGTCATCCCGCTTTGGATAGTCTTCCCGGAAGTGACTGCCGCGGCTTTCGGTACGCGTTAGCGCGCCGTATGCCACACACAGCGCCGTGCGGACCATGCCAGGCAACCGCAGTGCCTGAGCCAATTCCGGGTTGGCGCCCTGCCCGGAGGAACGGAGGCCGATTTTCAGTGAACGCTTATACAGTTCTTGCAGTTTCGCCACACCTTGCTCCAGCGATTTGCCGGTTCTGAAAATGTGGACGTGATCCATCATGCATGTACCCATGGCATCTCTGATTTCATACACGTTTTCCCGGCCGTTTTTGCCGGAAATAAGGTTTTTAATGCGCTCTTCTTCTTTCTTGACAAAGTCCTCAACCAGTTTCATGTTGAAGTTCCTGGTCTGGCCCAGGGTGTACTTGGCCACCTGCTTGCCGCAAATATAGCCTGCGGTAACAGTTTCAGCAAGAGAGTTGCCGCCCAGGCGGTTAAACCCGTGCAGGTCCCAACAGGCTGCTTCACCCATGGCAAATAGACCTTTTAGTCCATATGCGGCGCCGTCTTTGTTAGTGCGGATGCCGCCCATGGTGTAGTGCTGGGTGGGAATGACCGGTACCAATTCCTTGGCCGGGTCAATGCCGTTGAAGTTGGTGGCAATGGTGGCAATCTCCCGCAGGTTTTTCCAGACCCACTGGCGGCCAAGGTGGCGGATGTCCAGCCATAGGTGCTGCTGGGTAGAATATTTACTCGTTACGCCGTAACCGGCCCGGATGTGCTGTACCATGCGGCGTGAAACAACGTCACGGGAGGCAAGCTCTTTTTTCTTGGGCTCATAGTCGGGCATAAACCTGTGCATATTCTTGTCCAGCAGATAGCCGCCGTCACCACGGGCGCCTTCAGTCATCAGGATATATACAGGCGGCATACCTGTGGGGTGGAACTGGATCGCTTCCATGTTGCCCAGGGGGACAACACCGGTAGCAAGCGCGATCCCGCCCCCAGTGCCTTCGTTAATCACGGCGTTGGTGGAAGCCGCGTAAATACGGCCGGCGCCACCGGTGCCGATGATGGTTGATTTAGCCAGGTAGACATTCAGGTCACCAGTGCGCAGGTTCCTGGCTACGCAACCAAAGCAGGTATCACCGTCATGGATCAGGGCGATAGCTTCCATTCTGTCGTGGACGGGGATTCCCAATTTGCACACCTGGGTATCAACAACGAACTGCACCGTGTGGCCGGTACCGTCCGAGGTATAACAGCAACGCCACTTGGCCACACCGCCAAAATCGCGGGCTGTAATTAAGCCTTCTTTGTCTTTGGTGTCTTCAGTTTCAATACCGCTGGCATATTTCTTTTTGCCGGCGGTAACCCTGTTCCAGGGCACACCCCAGAAATCCAGCTGCCTGATCATCGAGGGAACGGTTTCACAAAACAGCTTGGCCACTTCCTGGTCGCAGCCCCAGTCTGAACCCTTCACAGTGTCCGCAAAGTGAATCTCGGGGTTATCACCTTTGCCCATGGCGATGTTCCCCAGAGAAGCCTGCATGCCCCCCTGGGCGGCAGTACTGTGTGAACGGCGCGGTGGAACCAGGCTCAGGATGATCACACTCAAGCCTGCCGAGGCGCATTCAATGGCGGAACGTTCAGCGGCAAGGCCTGCACCGATTACTAGGACATCAGAAATGTGGGTATTTTTTGCGCTCAATGTATGGCACCTCCCGCCGGCAGATTTGCGGCTATTTGTGTAAACGTGTATAAAGCCGCAATGCCCAAACAAACAATTATAACAGTAATACCTTTCAGCACCCAACCCATTGTGTGACGCTCCCACCATCCCCATTTAACGAGGATACGGTAGAGACCAAAACCGCCGTGGTATTCTCCGGCAATCAGGAATATCACGTAAAACACAATAAAGAATGGGAAAGTGAAGGCGCCCCATGTATGGTCAGCCGGTCCGGTGGAAGCCACACGCGCGGCGCTTGTTGCCGCCCTGAGCGGCCAGGCGCCAAGGATTATCCAGAGGTGGATACTCGCCATAACACCTACGAATAGAGCGGATACAACCTGTCCGACCCATACCCAGGTATCGTAGTGGTTCATCATTGTGGCCATCCGGTAGGTAATCCGCATGTCACGCAAACGTACAGGCGCCCTGCGCAACGCCAGGAATATATGGATGATGATCAACAGGATCGTTGCGGGAATACCAACCTGTGCAAGATAATACCTGTCGAGGCCTTCGGATAATGTGTTAAAAAGTTCCGGGCTAACAACAATAGTAGCCACAAAAAGCATATGCATCCATAAGAAACCAATAAGTAAAACTCCACTAATCGACTGTGCGAGATCGACGTAGAGGTCGGTTTTGCCATATGACCTGTTTATTGTCGTCTGCAAATTCTTCGCTAGTTCCATATTACTCTCCTTTCCTGAGGGACTTTAAAAACCTAAAACCCCCTTACACCAGTCAATAAAAAACAACAACCACTAAAAACATAAATCTTCTTTTGCGACCAGCGCTAAAACCCTAATTCCCCAACTTTCCCTCCCTCCGGTAAGACCGGTATTTTTTGTTCGTTAATGTTTACCGGGCTTACTAAAAAATAAGCTATCTTTCCTCTCAAGATAGCGGCTAAAAAGTTTGTGCACATCCCCTCCTTCAAAAAAAATAAGTAAAACAGACCTTATCTTTAATGCAAAGAGATAACTGGTCCGGGGAATTTTCACTCAATAATTTACTCCCCAAACAGTTATTAACATTGAGAAATTTGGTTTTGCCCTGTAAATAGATTTTCGACGCCCCTTTTAAAAATCCTTTTTAAACAAATAATTTAAAGCAGATTTTTATAAAAATTTTTCTTTTAGACGGTTTAGTGCCTCCATTTATCACTGCCATTACCATCTATATAATTTTACTGACATATCTATAGCAATATTACTACTTATATGATATTAATAATAGCAATAAATTTTATTTTTAAGGAAGTGTGTAAAAGGTGAAAATAATATGCAACACTTGTGGGGAGGATGTCACCCTGGATGAGGGGACCTTGTCCTGGGTGGACGAAGGGAACACCCTGCTGGATTTTAAAATAACCCATAAATCATGTCAAAACCATAAATGTGATCCGCGCCATGTGGGTTACATTCACCTCTGGATAGTTACCGGGGTAACGGGATTTACCAAATTCACTGAAATGCTTGCGGATTACTGGGCCAAGGGTTACACCCTGGGCGATATCAAGGGGTTGAAAAGGGCTTTAAACCAAATCAGCCTGTGCGTCTGGGAAAAAACCAAAAAATAATTCTAATTTTGCTGTTTGAACCGCACGAAAAAGGTTGTGCCGCCGGCGCCTGTTTCAATATTTATTACTGCCCCGTGTCTTACAGCGATACTGTAACATATAGCCAGCCCGAGACCCGTGCCGCTGTCCTTGGTTGTAAAAAAAGGGGTGCCCAGTTTTTCAAGTATATCGTCAGGAATACCCTTTCCCTGATCCTGCACCGATAGTATTACTTCGCCATTTCCCATAGAGGTCCCGATAGACAGTTCGCCTCCCGCTGTCATCGCTTCAAACCCGTTTTGAACCAGGTTCAAAATAAGCTGGCAGATCTCTTTTTCATCAACAAGCATATCCGGGACTTCTTCCAGGTTAATATTCATATTGATCTTTTTTTCATTGGCCTCCGTACTGATTAAAGGCAGTATTGCCTCAATGATGCGGTTAATGTTT
This sequence comes from uncultured Eubacteriales bacterium, assembly GCA_964390855.1. Taxonomy (GTDB): domain Bacteria; phylum Bacillota; class Desulfotomaculia; order Desulfotomaculales; family Pelotomaculaceae; genus Syntrophopropionicum. The sequence continues at coordinate 8,100 of CAYMJG010000071.1, forward strand.
TTCATCTTCAACCTAATGGCTCTGTCTTTATCAAGTGAAAGGAACTCCGTAATGATTGTATTTGCCCTATCCAGTTCTTCAATCATCAAGCTAAAGAATTCTCGATACTGCAGACAGCTATCCTTATCCGACAACAGTTGCAGGAAACCCCTTACAGTCGTCAGCGGATTCCTAATTTCGTGCCCAATCCCGGCCGCCATTTGCCCGACCAGGCTTAGACGATCCAGGCGGGACATTTCCGACTCAAACTGCTTTCGTCCGCTGATGTCACGAAAATAAAAGGATACGCCCGCCTGAAAGGGGTAGATGTTTATCTCAAGCCATTTGTTCTTTTTTGGGTAATACATCTCAAAATTTTCTGATGAACGGTTTAGCACGGCATTGTGAAAATACTTATAAAATGGCGAGTAAATTAGTTCAGGAAGCTTGCCCCACACCGATCTCCCTAAAAGATCTTCTTTTTTTTCTGAGCAGAAATCTTCTGCTGCCGCATTCAAATAAACAAAACGCCATCTGTTGTCGATGATAAAAAAGCTGTCAGATATATTTTCAAGAATGCAGACGATTTTTTTATTTAACATCTGCATGTCCCGGTTAGGCTTAAGCCTGTTAACATTTCGCCCTTTCACGGGTTGCGCATATTCAGGCATCGTCACACAAAGATTAGCAAATGTCAGCTGTTCGGCATTACCCTTCAAATTTTTCACATTTTACCACCAATCTACATATTTATTTGTTGTATAACTTTTCCATAGGTTAATATCTTTTACCTTCAGACAATTTGTCGAATATTGACATCTAAAATTTTTTATTTTTTTTTAAACAAAAAAAGCCGTCTCGATGCACCCCAGCAGCATAAAGACGGTTTTATTCCCGGTCAGGCTTGCCTTACTCGTTTTTGTTGCCCAGCATCAAACGATTTTTATAGTTCCAGGCTAGTACGGCCTCTGCAAATTTGATCATTTTATTGGTCATGTTGCCGCCCACGTTACCATTAGCCCTGGAAGGCAGATCACCCTTATCTATATATTCATAGTCAGGCATGCCCAGTTCAGCGGCCATTTCATTTCTAAATTCCTCCATGGCCGGCGACACATAGGGCTCAAGTTCTTTTGGAATCATCCCGGTGGATATGTTTTTTATCAAATCAGGAGCATCGTTTGTAATTATAGTCAAATCCTTGATCAACAGTAGTACCCCCCTTGACATGACATTTTATTTTTTATTTTCTCTAGCGTAAATCATTATTATGTTAGCAATATTAGCAAACAGCATTAATTAGACAATTAAATTATGGATCATTATCTGCCGCTTTTTCTGCAATGACAGCTTTTATAAGATCCTGCGCCTCGCTCATAGCCACAGCCAAACCATGGTCCCCGTTACTGCCGTCGTCTCCCCCTTGCAGGACACCAAAAATTATGCCGACAGCTTTTCCGTTCATATTGTACACCGGACTGCCGCTGTTGCCGGGATAGATCGGCGCGTCAATACTAAATATCAGCCCCTGCATGTCCCTGATTCGCAAATATCGCTCCATTTTTCCGTCTACCAAAATATTGTTCAGTTCCAGCGGGTTTCCCACCACCCTGATTTTATCACCAGGCGCCGGCAAACTGGAAAAGTCAACGGGCGCCGACGGCAGATTCTCCGCCTGCAGGGCAATTACCGCAATGTCCACTTCGGGCCTGCTTGACCAGCGTTCCGCCCGGTAAACCTTTCCATCCGGAAAGGTTATGGACATGTTCAATGCGCCGTCAATTACATGATGGTTGGTAATGATCAAACCACCCGGATCAATATTAAAACCGGTCCCCAATCTTCTCTCCGCCAGAATTGCGCCTTGGCGGCGATTGACCACATCGATCTTTACAACTGCTTCCGTGAGTTTGCGATCAATGTTTTTCTTTAATTGAAATGAATTTTGCGCCAATTCGGTCAATGACACTCTGTCACGCGGTAGCGCTGTTGCGACTGCCAGTCCCAGGATTACAAGGGCGGTAATAAACGCTACCAGGCGCAGCAACGTCCTGCGGATGACCGGGCTTCCCTCCCCCGGTTCGTCTTGTTGCCATGTTTCATTACCATCAGAGTCCACATCATCAGCTGGAGTTTTTAACCCTTCGTCACTGGCAAAATCATTATTATCCCGAATGATAAACCACCACACCGCCGCCTTTTCCCGGATATAGTTATCCTCTAATTAAGCATATCATATATTATTTTTATAAATATGGATCCCACAACTATTTTACAAAAATTTTCAGGTTTACACTATATAATAGAAGGTGATACCGATTTTTGAGATAAGGAGCAGATATGACTGAGAACAACCGGGAAGAACAAACCCTAATAAGTGGTAAACCTGCGGGAAGTTCGTTGGTTAAAAAGGTGGGCATTGTATTGGTTGCACTATCATTTGTTTTATACGTTTTAAATATTCTCAAATTAAACACTGTACCCGGCCGCTTGACATTTCTTCTAATTATGGCAATATATTATGTTAACGAGAACACAAAATGTTATAATGTTTAAAAGGGAGGTTTGACCATGAACAATTTCAAAATATTTCTTTTAATGGGTATACTCTCGGTGATCCTGGTCCTTATCGGCGGGGCCATAGGGGGAAATAACGGGGCGGCTCTGTTCTTCCTGATATCACTGGGTATGAATTTCTTCAGCTACTATTTTAGCGACAAAATTGCCATCAAAATGACGGGTTCTCAGCCTGTTTCTCAAAATGAAGCGCCGGAATTATATAATATCATCGGGGGATTGGCGGCAAGGGCCGGACTGCCCATGCCGCGCATTTATATCACCCCTTCGGCGCAGCCGAACGCCTTCGCCACAGGAAGAAACCCGGAGCATTCAGCTGTGGCGGTGACAAAGGGGCTTATGCAAATATTAAACCGCAGCGAGTTGGAAGGCGTGCTTTCCCACGAACTGGCCCACATCAAAAACCGGGACGTCCTGCTGGGCACCATCGCCGCCACTTTTGCCGGCGCGATTGCGATGATCGCTAATGTCATTAAATGGGGGGCTGTCTTCGGCATGGGCCGGGACGATAGCGAGGGAGGCGGCAATTTTTTAGGTGCAATTGCCCTGGCCATCATCGCGCCACTGGCCGCCATGATTATCCAAATGTCAATTTCCCGCTCGCGCGAATACCTGGCGGATGACACCGGCGCACACATTGCCGGCAACCCGGGCGGCCTGGCCAACGCGCTTTTAAAATTAGAGAGCGCCGCCCGGCGTGTGCCAATGCAGGTTAACCCGGCAGCGTCACACCTTTTTATAGTAAACCCGTTGTCCGGGGCATCCGTGGCCAGGCTTTTCAGCACACACCCCCCCATTGAAGAAAGGGTTAAACGGCTTAGAAGTATGAAGCCGTAGGCTATATAAAATGCAATGGGAACTGCTATATTATAAAACCTGCAGATATGGACGCTTCGCTTTTGCCGCGGGGTGTCCCTATATGTTATATGGGGGTTACCATTAAATGTTTAAAAGTAGATTGTCGAAACCTATATTCGAAAAGTTACTGATGCATATTGTAAATATTGAAAATGATAAGGACGATCTGACTAATGAATATTTTCCGGAACAGACAAAACAGCGACAAAGGTTCAAGGATCTATTGGAGAACTATATTGGAAAAATAGATGCATTAATCAGGAATCATATGAGTGTTTGTGAAAACGCGGATAATAAACTGCCCTTTGTGATCGTCGGTTGCACCATTAAAATCCTAGATAGGGATACAAAGGATGTCCATCATTATAGAATTGTTACACCTGACAACAGCACGGAAGAAAACGATGTATCAATATTTTCACCGCTGGGAAAATCGCTGCTGCTTAAGGAGGTTGGCGATGAGGTGATAATTAATAGTCCTGATGGTCCGCTTAGATACAAGATACTTTCCATTTGTCTGGCAAATTAACCCTTTCGTTGGAAGGGTTTTTTATTTCCCGCAGAACCCTTCTACCTAAGCCCTTTTCAATCTAAAAATAGAACTGGCAGGTTATCCCAACCCTGGAATCCCTGCCGTTACTGTCTTTTATGGAGGCGACACCCGG
>CAYMJG010000072.1:0-11550 GCA_964390855.1 uncultured Eubacteriales bacterium
CCCTGTTTTCAAGGCTTGTAGGGATTTCTATATTAGAGCAAGTGTCAAAGACCCGCGCCTGTATGGCATGGGCGCATGTCTTTTGGCGTTGCCTCTGGCCTGTTTCAGTTTTACCGGCCTGGTTCGTTTTCTCTATCCCCTATTCGGCTATGCCGGTCTGGTATTATTAATCGCGCTGCTTGCCCGTCCGCTATTTTGTTCTATCCGGAATCGTTGAAAAATGTGAAAAACATTTCCTTGCGGGACGATTTTCCTTATAATAGTGAGAACAGGGGTCTTCTTAGCGCTAAATATATGTTCATCAAGACAGACCGGGGGAGGGTTAAGGTTGAACTGGCTGGACTGGTTGATCATGGTGATACTGATTTTCTCCGCTTTTCAGGGTCTGCGCCGCGGACTGGTGTTAAGTGTGGCCAAGCTGGCCGGGCTCTTGCTTGGATTTGGTCTGGGTATAACCTATTACAGTGATCTCGCTGCCTATCTAAACAACCACTGGCAATTAAATGACAAAGTGGCTCCTTTAACCGGTAAAATAATCGAATTTTTCTTTCCGGCCAAGCTGACTGGGGGTTCCGCTCTCAACATATTTAATTCCTATGGTGAATACCTGGCCGGTTCTTTTACTGCAGTGATCATTAACACAATATGCTTTTTAGCTCTGTTGATCATCACAGTTTGGGTTGTAAACCTGGCCGGCCTTATTCTAAGCAAGGTAGCGGACTTAAGCTTTTTGGGGCCGCTGAACCGGGTCGGCGGGCTCTTCTTCGGAGGGGTCAAGGGGATAATTATAGTGATGATTATGTTGACCCTGATTTCGCCTTTTCAACAGCTGGGGATGTCGCCTGATGATCAACCGCGGGCGCCGGGCGTAACTCAGTCAATTGAGGGCGGGGCTTTTTCTGATTCCAGAATGCTTCCTTATTTTATGCCCTTTTTCAATGCTATTGATCGTCCGCTCCCTGGCCCGCCGCCTTTGAACGGGGATTGGAATAAGCCGGGGAAATCGGTTAGAATGGGGACAAATATTTTTGTTGGTTAAACGGAGAAAAAATGCAGAAGATAAGGTGGGGACGCCCTGCAACAAAAATCACCGTATGTCAAAATTTTGTAGATGCGGCTTAAACCGCATCTTTGGCGGGATTAATCCCGCCCTACGGTTATAATGCATTGGTATCTTGGGAAAGGGAGGGCCTGACATGGACAATGGGTTGGCTTATCGCAGGCAGAATGCCTGGGCACGGCTGGACGACAACGAAAGGGGCCTAGCGCTGGCTTTTTGTGAGGAATATAAAAGGTTTTTGGGGTCTGCCAAAACGGAACGGGAGGCTGCGGCAGAAGCGCAGGCTTACCTGGATGGAGCCGGCTTCCGTCCCCTAACGGGCGCTGACGCCCTTAGGCCCGGAGATAGAATCTACACCATAAACCGCCGCAAGTCGGTAATTGCCGCCGTTATTGGGGAAAACCCGGTTGCTGCCGGCTTTAATATCATCGGCGCCCACCTGGACAGCCCGCGCCTGGACTTGAAACCGCAGCCTCTTTATGAGGAAGAAGGTTTGGCCCTGCTAAAAACCCATTACTACGGAGGAATAAAGAAATACCAGTGGCTTTCCGTGCCGCTGGCTTTGCATGGTGTGGTAGTGAAAGCTGATGGAACCGCAATTTCAGTCGTGATTGGCGAAAAACCCGGGGAACCCGTCTTTACCGTACCGGATCTTTTGCCCCACCTGGCCAAAGACCAGATGGATAAAAAAATGGCCGACGCCGTCCCCGGAGAGAGTTTAAATGTTTTAACGGGAGGGATCCCTGCGGGAGCGACAGATCTCAAGGATCGCTGCAAGCTCGCTGTTTTAGAACGCCTGAACAAGCTTTACGGCATAGTAGAGGAGGATCTGATCAGCGCGGAAATTGAGCTTGTCCCCGCCTGGGCGCCGTGTGATGTGGGGTTGGACAGCAGTTTTATCGGTGGCTACGGCCAGGACGACAGGGTGTGTGTTTACACTGCCCTGCGCGCTTTGGCGGAAACGGGCGTGCCCCGCAGGACAGCCCTGATTGTGCTGGCGGATAAGGAAGAAACGGGCAGCGCCGGCAATACGGGAATGGAGTCGGCCTTTTTTGTCAACGCGGCGGCGGAAATTGTTTCCCGCTGTGCTCCTGCTTATAATGAACTGGCCTTGCGGCGTACCCTGTCGCTTTCCCGTGCCCTTTCCGCCGATGTTAACGCCGCCTTCGATCCGAATTACAGAGATGTCTATGAAAAAGCAAACACGGCGCGCCTGGGCGGGGGGGTTGTGCTAACCAAATATACGGGCAACAAAGGTAAATATGGCACAAGCGATGCCCATGCCGAAGTGCTGGCCTGCATCAGACGGTTATTTAACAGCACCGGCGTGGTCTGGCAGACCGGGGAGTTGGGCAAGGTCGACCAAGGGGGAGGCGGTACCATCGCCCACATTATGGCTGCCCACGGCATGGATGTGCTGGACTGCGGCGTGGCCTTGCAGGGCATGCACTCCACCTTTGAGGTGGCCAGCAAAGCCGACGTATACATGGCTTATAAGGGGTACAAAGCCTTCCTTTTGTCCTGAAAAATATTTTTGATGCGGGGCAGGTTTGTTTTTAGGGGGTCATTGCTATTTATAAATACTCTGTTGGAGATGTGATCAAGACAAGAAAACCCCACCCGTGCGGCGGGGATTTGTGGGAGATACTACGCGTTGGTGTGGATTTTCGAATAAAGTGTGTAAAATGCGGCAGGGTGTTGCTGCTGCCGCGGCCAAAATTTGAGAAGTCAGTCAAGGCGGTAATGAAGTCCCAGGTGAACAATGTGAATGTTATGGATAGTTAAGAGGATATACGGTAGGCCCAGTTGTCGCCGCTGTTGTTGTCCCAGTTTTGTGAGCCGTCCCGGAAACAAAAGTTAAGGTTGTTGCCGGCATCTATGCGCATTGTCTTTTCCCAACCGTCATTTATTTGTTTCATCGGCAGGTCGTTAACCTTTTCCCAGTCGTTTTTATCCCCAAAACCGCAGTGCAGGTAAACCTGGTTTGCGCCTGCCTTGGAAAGCAATCCGTCATAAAATATGCTTACCTCTTTGCCGTCATCCATCAGAGGCTTAACCTTAACTCCCTGGATGGCATGAGAATAGGTGTGGGCCTTTATTTGCATTGAACTCAAAACAGCAGCCTCCTCGATCGTTTTCGTACACTTATTCTGTGTAGGATGCAATTTGTTTATCCGCCTTCCTTATTTTTCTTTCTTCCTTGTGATCCGCCGGCCGTTATGCTATAATTCTTTAGTTGAAATTTTTCGGCATCGTCCCTGCTCTACCCGGATGGTAGGGCCATAGTCCATGGGGAGGAGGTGATTTGCTTTGCGCAAATACGAAGTAGTCTTCATCCATCGTCCTGATCTGGACGAGGAGAAAAGCGCGGCGCTCATTGAAAGATTCCAAAACCTTATTGAAAACCAAGGCGGGGAAGTCCTCAAGATTGACAAGTGGGGAAAGCGCAGGCTGGCTTACGAGGTGAAGGATCTGAGGGAAGGTGTATATATCATCGCCCATATAAACGCCAAACCGGAAGCGGCGGCGGAGCTGGACCGCGTTTTTAAGATTACGGATGACGTGCTCAGGCATATAATTGTGCGGGAAGATACCTAGCCCCGGCTGGAAAACCGGGGAGGTCCCCGGCCATTTTAAGAATAAACAACCAGGTGGTGGAAAACATGCTCAATAAAGTAATCTTGATTGGCAGGCTTACAAGAGATCCTGAATTGCGTTACACGCCCAGCGGCGCTGCTGTGGCCAAATTTACATTAGCGGTAGACAGGCGCCAGTCCAAGGACAGGGAAAAAGAAACCGACTTTATTGACATCGTGGTCTGGCAGAAATTGGCGGAAACCTGTTCCAACTACCTGGGCAAAGGCAGACTGGTGGCGGTTGAAGGCAGGTTGCAGGTGCGCTCCTATGAAGACAGCCAGGGGATTCGCAGAAAGGTTGCTGAAATAGTGGCCAGTGAAGTGAGGTTTCTGGACAGGCCCAAGGAGGGCAGCGCGGCCGCCGGGGGCACGGCGCGTGATCCCGAAGGCGGCGGCTACGGGAGTGAAATTAGTTTCAGTGAGGAAGATATACCGTTTTAATAAACAGGGGCCTCTGATGAGGCCACTGATGCAAGGGGGTAGGCTATTTGAGACGTGAAAGAGGCCGCAGGGGTAAAAAACGGATATGCAGCTTTTGTGTGGACAAAATGGAAGCTATTGATTATAAGGATGTCCCGCGCCTGAAAAAATATATCACCGAGCGGGGAAAAATCTTGCCCCGCCGGATTTCCGGCAACTGCGCCAGGCACCAGCGCATGTTGACCTCGTCAATTAAGCGGGCCAGGAACATAGCCCTTTTGCCGTTCTCGGCAGAATAAAAAGACCTAAGCAAGGATGGATCGGTGTCCATCCTTTTGCTTTTCTAAACAAACAAAGCAACAAATAACAAGTAAAACAGCCTGGCCGAGGCAGGAAAAGAACCATCCGTCGAAGAATATTTATACCCGGTTGCGAAGGAGGGTCTCCATATGGTTCCTGCTCAAGAGGGCGGCATTGCCAAAAACATTAAGGTTATCGATTGGCTGAAAGCCGATTTGATTACTTCCGTCTCCGCTTTATTCAAGTCGATGCTTCGCGGCAGCGAGGAGCTTATCCTTGACGCCCTGGCCAGCCTCTTGATCACCTGCTATATTTTAGGAAGAAGGCTGGGAGTGAGTTTTTCACGCCTTGACTTAAAAGTGGAAGCAAAACTGCGCCAGGGTATTGATGAGGACCATGAAGTAGAGAGGTGGTATGGCGATCTTTCAACCCTCTTAAATTACCTGGGTGATAAAAAGAGGTGATGGCTTGGTGGGTGTGAAGCCGGGAGCCCTAGCGGAGTGGGCTTTTTTTACATTGATCTTTGCCGTTGCCGCGCTGGCGGGTTTTTATCTGCCTGTGCTGGATTTTTTGGTTGCTATTCTGCTTCCGCTGCCGATAATGCTCATTGTTTTGAAGTTTGACGTCCGTTACGCCGTACTGGGACTGGCTGTGGCGGGCCTGTTCTTTTTTATATTTATGCCTGCCGCCGCTGTTTTTATATTTGTTTTTCGCTACGGACTGCTTGGTGTTGTATTTGGCCTGTTGTTTAAAAACAGGGTTTCCTCGGGCCAAATTTTATCCGCCGGGATGGCTTATGCCGGTATTGCCGCTTTGTTATACCTGATTCTGAATTACGTTGCCGGCAATAACCTTTTTATTGTGGGGGAGGAAGTGCGGGTCTCTTTTGAACAGGCCCTGGCCGCATATCGCGAATCGGGACTGTTGAACAACATGTCTGTTGAATCGCAGGAAAACCTTGGCGCCAGTATAATTGCCACTTATGAATTATTATTTCCCGGTCAATATATTGTCAGCGCGGCCGCTCTTGCTGCCGTAACATATATTTTTGCCAGGGCCCTGATAGCCCGCCTGAATTATTTTCTGGCGCCGGGCCTGCCCTTTACCATGGTTTCACTTCCCTGGTACAGCATCTGGGGCCTGATCCTGGGCCTGGCCCTGACCCTGGCGGGAGATAGTTTCTCGTGGCTGCCGGCGGCAAAGATAGGCAAGAACATCTTGTATATGCTTTTCTGGCTTTATATCATTCTGGGTTTGTCTGTAGCGGCATATTTTTTCCCTCGGATCAATGTCGCCTGGCCGCTCAAGCTAATATTCCTGATACTTGTTTTGGCCTACCCGCCCTTCAGTATGGTTGGCCTGGTCCTGCTGGGTGTTACCGACCCGCTGATAAATTTCAGGCGCCTGGCGCCCCCGGCGTAGGAGCAGATTAGGATATGTCAAAAATCATTTTTCAAATTAACCCAAGGAGGTGTCGGCCTTGAAAGTGGTATTAACGAAGGATGTGCCCGGCAAGGGCCGGAGCGGTGATGTGATCAATGTTGCGGAAGGTTATGCCCGAAACTACTTATTACCCCGCGGGTTGGCGGCTGAGGCTTCCAGGGGCAAAATGAACGAAATTACCGTCCGCCGGCAGGCCCAGGCAACCAGGGAAATGAAAGAGGAACAGGAAGCCAGAGCGCTTGCCGCCCGCCTGGATCAGCTTAAGGTTGTTGTCCAGGCTAAACAGGGAGAGAGCGGCAAACTTTTTGGCTCTGTAAACAACAAAGATATCGCCGATGCCCTGGCTGTCCAGCATAGAATAAAACTGGACAAAAAAAAGCTGGTCGTCAGGGAGCCGATTAAACACCTGGGCGTCTATAACATAACCGCCAAGCTGCATCCGTCCGTGCAGGCGGAAGTAATCGTCGAGGTCCTTGGCGAATAGCGGATCAGTAGCCGCAGGTTGCCCGGGTGAGTTTGTTCTTGTTTGTGACCCAACTAAATTTTAATGACAGCGAAAGGAGCACCAGATGAAAGCATTCCTTGATAAATTTATTGGGAGCACAAAAAAGGAAACTTCCGATAAACTGATCGGCCATGACCTGATAAAACGCCAGGTGGCGGCACTATACGGCCTTTTAACAAACCTTTATGGTTCCGATAAGCTGGTTTTAAGGGCAGGCAAATTGGGGGCGCTGCAGTTTATGCGTTCCGAGGCGCTGGAGGAAAGAGTACTGGCTCTGCAAAAACTTGTTTTTGAAGATCCTACTTATGACACGCCTCCGGCCAGTGAGGAGATCCCGGCTGTTCTGGATGAAATAGAAGAGGAAATTGCCGACAGTATCGCCAGGCGCACTGTGGAAGATAAGCTGGAGAAAAAAATAAACGAAAAACTGCAGCAGCGGCATGAGGAATATATTAAAGAGATAAAAATGCAGGTAATCAAGGAGAACACCAGCGCGGAGAACGCGCAGACCTTGAAAAAACTTGCCATTCTTGAAAAACTTGAAGAGCGCAAGCTATCCTATTCAGCCATGGAATTTTTACGGCCGGCCTCCTTTGAAGAAATTGTCGGCCAGGAACGGGCGGTAAAGGCGCTTCTGGCAAAATTGGGCTCGCCCTACCCCCAGCACATGATCCTTTACGGACCACCCGGCGTGGGCAAGACCACGGCGGCCAGGCTGGTTTTGGAAGCGGCGAAAAACAACCGCAGCACACCTTTTGCCGGCGAAGCGGCTTTTGTGGAGGTAAACGGCGCCACCCTGCGCTGGGATCCGCGGGAGGTGACCAACCCGCTCCTCGGTTCGGTGCACGACCCGATCTACCAGGGCGCCCGGCGCGATCTGGCCGAGACGGGGGTGCCGGAACCGAAACTGGGCCTGGTCACGGATGCCCACGGCGGAGTGCTTTTTATTGATGAAATAGGTGAAATGGACACCATCCTGCACAGCAAATTGCTAAAAGTGCTGGAGGACAAAAGGGTGTATTTTGACTCCTCGTATTACGATCCGCACGACCCCAACGTACCCTTGTATATCAAGAAAATCTTTGAGGAAGGCGCCCCGGCGGACTTCGTCCTGATCGGCGCCACGACACGTGATCCGGAGGAGATTAACCCGGCAATCCGTTCCCGTTGCGCGGAAATATTTTTTGAGCCCCTGACGCCGAAGGATATCAAAGAGATTTTATGGCAGGCCGCGGATAAACTGGGGGTCTCAATGGATCAGGCCGTGCCCGAAATTATCAGCGAATACACCATAGAAGGACGCAAAGCGATTAACATCCTGGCTGACGCTTATGGGATGGCCTGTTACCGCAGTGATCAGGCAGGCGGCCGGTCAGTGGCCATAAAGACGGAAGACGTGATGGAGGTGGCCCAGGTAAGCAGGCTAAGCCCCTGTGTAACGCGCAAGGCCTCTTCGGACCGGGAAATCGGCCGGATCTTCGGATTGGGCGTGATGGGCTTTTTGGGATCGGTGCTGGAGATTGAGGCGGTCGCTTTCCCGGCCCGGGTACAGGGCCAGGGCGCCATCCGGTTTAACGATACCGCAGGCAGTATGGCCAAGGACTCGGTATTCAACGCCGCCTCTGTAATACGCCAACTGACTGGAGAAGACCTGTCCAATTATGACCTGCATGTTAACGTGGTAGGCGGCGGCAGGATCGACGGGCCGTCAGCCGGGGTGGCGATTTTTCTGGCCATACTGAGCGCTATCCAGGGACGCCCAATCATGCAAAATGTGGCTGTAACCGGTGAGATTTCCATCCAGGGTAAAGCCCGGGCCGTCGGCGGCGTGTTTGAAAAAATATACGGCGCCAGGCAGGCGGGAATAGAGACCGTGCTGGTGCCGGTGGAAAACGACAAGGATATCCCGGTTGATATAAAAGGGATCAGGGTTATCCCTGTAGGTTCGGTGGAAGAGCTGATCAGACACGTCTTCCCTCCCGCGGAGATTGACGAATTGGTTGGGTAGTCTGGGGTAGTTAATCTCATGGATCGATAAATTTAATTTTATCAATTTGTTTTTGTGTTATTAATTATTAAATCTTGTAAACCCTATAAATTTTGTGAATCTTGTTTCCGAGGTGGCTGATGTTAGAACGAATACCCCCGCAAAATATAGACGCTGAACAATCTGTGCTGGGCGCCATATTGCTGGACCGGGAGGCTATTTACCGGGCCATGAAGCTGCTCCGTCCCGACGATTTTTACCGGGAGAGCCACAGGCTGATTTATGAAGCGATGCTGGAGCTGGACGAGGGCGGCGCCGCCGTGGATCCGGTTACAGTATGCGAGCGCCTCAGGCTCAATGGCAACCTGGAAAAAGCCGGCGGTGTTTCTTATATCGCCACCCTTGCTGAAATGGTGCCTACGGCGGCCAACATAAGTTATTATTCGCGGATTGTTGAGGAAAAATCCCTATTGCGCACCCTGATTCAGCTGTCCACCCGGATAGCGGGCATGGGTTACGATGAGGGGGAAGAACCGGAAAAACTAATCGCCGAAGCGGAACGGATGATTAACGAGTTGGGCGGCAGGAGGGCCGCCACAGCCTTTTTTGCGATCAAGGAAATCCTCCTGGATACCTTTGCCCACCTGGAGTACCTTTACAGCAATCAGGGAGAGGCCCTGGGCGTGCCCACTTCCTTCGGCGACCTGGACCAACTCTGCACCGGGCTGCAACCCAGCGACTTTATTATTCTGGCCGGCCGTCCCGGCATGGGCAAAACCGCCCTGGGCCTTTGCATCGGCTACAACGCCGCTTTGAGGCATAATATTCCGGTAGCGGTGTTTAGCCTGGAAATGTCCAAGGAGCAACTGGCCCAGCGTATTCTTTGCGCCGAGGCCATGGTTGACCAGCATCGGCTGCGCACGGGCGACCTGGCTGAGGAGGACTGGCGGAAACTGCATGAAGCAAAGGACAGGCTGGCCAACATACCCATTTTTATCGACGACACCCCCGGGATTACCGTGCGCCAGGTGAGGGCCAAGGCCAGGCAGCTGCAGGCGGAAAAAGGGTTGGGTTTGATTGTTATCGATTATCTGCAGCTGATGCAAGGCAGCAAAAGGGTGGAGAACCGCCAGCAGGAAATATCGGAAATATCCCGCTCGTTAAAAGGGCTGGCCAAGGAGTTGAACATTCCGGTGCTGTCCCTGGCCCAGTTAAGCCGCTCGGTGGAGCAGCGGGACAAGAAGCGGCCGATTATGTCGGACCTGCGCGAGTCCGGTTCGCTGGAACAGGACGCCGACCTGATCATGTTTATTTACCGGGATGAATATTATAATAGGGAATCGGAAAAGAAGGGGATCGCTGAAATTATTATTGCCAAGCACCGCAACGGTCCCACCGGCTATGTCGAGCTGGGATTTCTAAAAGAATACACAAAATTTGTATCGCTGGTAAAAAACCCCGACGAATATAAATCGTAATTAATTAGATATAGGACCGCTTATTTGCTTATTTTCTTGACATTAACAGCGCGGTTTGCTAAAATATTTGTGCTGTAGCGGCGGAAAGATTAGCTCAAATGGCAACTGATGTTTTGTTGTTTGGGTTATTTTTATGCCGCTGTAAAAGGACTGCGCCTTCTGGCGCCGCCGGGGGGAATGTTATGAACAAGCAGTACGACGTGGTGATTGTCGGCGCGGGCCCGGCGGGGATTTTTGCCGCTCTGGAGCTAGTCGGGGCAAAAACCGGTTTAAAAATACTGATTGTTGAAAAGGGACGGGATATAGAAAAGCGCGTCTGTGTGGCCAGGGAGCAGAATAGGGCCTGCGCCAACTGTTCCCCCTGCTCCACGATTTGCGGGTGGGGCGGCGCCGGCGCCTTCAGTGACGGCAAACTGACACTTTCGTCCGAAATTGGCGGCAGCCTGGAGCAGTATGCCGGTGTTGCGGGTCTGGACGACTTGATCGATTATATTGATCAGACTTATGTTAGGTTTGGTGCGCCGGAAGAGATTTTTGGCCTGGAACACGAAGAAGAAATTCAAGAGATCCAGCGCCGGGCCGTGCTGGCCGAATTGAAGCTGATCCCGGTGCGGATCAGGCACATGGGCACCGGACGCTGCCAGGAGATACTGCAGCGGATGAGGGAGTACCTGGTGGAGCACGGCGTCGAGGTGATCACCTCCTGCCGGGTGGAAGAGGTCCTGGTTAAGGATCATACCGTCAGGGGTATTACAACAAAAGACGGGAAAATTATAGAAGCCGGTTACGTGGTCCTGGCCCCCGGCCGGGAAGGCTCGGAATGGCTCTGCAACGAGGCGGGGCGCCTGGGCCTGGAAACAATGATCAACCCTGTGGATATAGGCGTGCGGGTGGAACTGCCCGCCGCTGTGATGGATCACTTGACCCGGATTTTTTATGAGGCAAAATTCGTATATTATTCAAAGACCTTCAGCGACCGGGTGCGCACCTTCTGCATGAACCCCAACGGGGAGGTGGTGCTGGAAAACATGGACGGCCTGATTACGGTCAATGGGCACAGCCATGCCTACAATAAGACGGAAAACACCAATTTCGCTGTGCTGGTCAGCAAAACCTTCACGGAGCCTTTTAAAGAGCCGATCTCTTACGGCCGTTATATTGCCAGCCTGGCCAACCTGCTGGGCGGCGGGGTGCTGGTGCAGAGCTTGGGGGACCTGGTTTCCGGTCACCGTTCGACCAGAGAAAGACTGGCCAAATGCATGACCATACCGACCCTGCAGGAAGCGACGCCGGGTGATTTAAGCCTGGTCTTTCCCTACAGGCACCTGGTGGGAATCGTGGAGATGCTTAAAGCGCTGGATAAGCTGGCGCCGGGTGTGTATTCGCGGTACACTCTTCTTTATGGTGTGGAGGTCAAGTTTTATTCTTCACGGCTTGTCCTGACAAATTCCCTGGAAACCCGCATAAAAAACCTCTTTGCGGCAGGGGACGGGGCGGGCGTAACCAGGGGGCTTTCCCAGGCGTCAGTGGCGGGAGTGCTGGTTGCCAGGGAAATAGCAAATAGGATTTAGGGGGTTTTCTTTTAAAATGTCTACAGTAGTTGTCATCGGCGCTCAGTGGGGGGATGAGGGAAAAGGCAAGGTCACCGATTTTCTTGCTGAAAAAGCCGACATGGTGGTCCGCTACATGGGCGGGAACAACGCCGGCCACACGGTTGTGGT
>CAYMJG010000073.1:0-11337 GCA_964390855.1 uncultured Eubacteriales bacterium
TTATTTACCCGGTTACCCGGAAATGTTGACAGAGAATGCCCCATTGTGCTATATTTATAAATGCGGTTTACGGCAGAATAAAATAATTTAGCATGCGGCAGTGGCGGAATTGGCAGACGCGCAAGATTCAGGTTCTTGTGCCCGCAAGGGTGTGAAGGTTCAAGTCCTTTCTGCCGCACCAATAGCAACAAGGCCTCCGGGGTTTCCGGAGGCCTTTGTTTTGCCTGAAGGCCTGTTTCGGCAACAAAATAGACACATATTCAGAATAACCTGTAACACCATTTCTTAGCAACGGTTTCATCGATACAAATAGTTAAGGGATCATATAAACAAACGCGCCATAGCGTAGGTTGTCGCGGCTAGACAGATACCGTATCCGAGGACCTTTTCAAGTTCGGTGTCATCACCCTCCAGCCACACAAGTACCCGGTCGGCAAAACTCCCATACCAGGCGCCGTCCTTTATGGGGCGCCTATCTTCTTCCCATGTCCCATCCATACTTGTCCACCACCCGTACATATGTTTGTCTATATATTAGCAGCGAACGGGTGTTCCGTCAATGGCATTTAAGCTTTAATTGTAACTTTTTTATCGCCTTTAAAATAACCTATATTCAGAGGTGATTAAATTGACAATGCCTGCCAACGGTGTATTTGAGGGAGGCGGCATAAAAGCCTTTGCCATACTAGGGGCGCTGCATGAAGCTGAAAAAAGGGGGTATTCCTGGGTAAATGTCGCCGGTACATCAGCGGGGGCGATCATTGCTTCATTCATTGCCGCCGGCTACAACGCTGAGGAGATCAAGGAACTGGTGTTAAACCTTGATTTTAAGTGTTTCAAGGACAGGGACTGGCTTGGAAAGATACCCTTTCTTGGCCCACCCCTGAGGCTCTGGTTTAAAAGTGGCCTATACCGGGGCGCCTTTCTGGAAAACTGGATCAGGCGGATCCTTGCCGCTAAGGGAATCCACACCTTTCGGGACCTTGTCCTAAAAGATTTTGAAAATGACTGCAAATGCCGTTACAGGCTGACTGTTATAGCAACCGACGTTTCGCAGCGGAAGCTTTTAAGGCTCCCCTATGACATCATGGACTATAATATCCATCCGGACGAACTTGACGTTGCTGCCGCGGTGCGGATGAGCGCCAATTTACCGTTTTTTTATGAACCTTACACCCTGTCATATATTAAAAATAGAGAACTGAGGGAACACAGCTACATCATAGACGGCGGGGTTCTGAGCAATTTTCCGGTATGGATCTTCGATCGGGAGGATGCGCCGGCCTGGCCCACCCTCGGTTTTAAAATAATTGAGCCGGATAACATAAATCCCCTGCCTGTCTCCAACCCCTTCGACTTATTTAAGGCAACGCTAACGACTATGTTGGAAGCGCACGACAGGCTTTTTGAAATGGACCCCAAAAGTGTCGTCCGGACTATTCCCATCCCCTCTCTTGGGGTTAAAACAACTGACCTGGATATTAACATTGAACAGAAAGAAAACCTGTTTATGTCCGGTGTGCAGGCAGCCGAAAATTTTTTTACGGGCTGGAGCTTTGATTTTTTTAAAGCACATTTTTACAACCCGGATACAATAAACCCTGGCCCTGAAAGCTAAATTACTCCTACAGATTATAAAACAACACCTTCAAAAGGATTTGACTTTTTATCTGCGCAAAGTTAATATTATTTCATGACCAAAGGCCTTTAGAGGCTTTTATCTTTTTCAATAGCGGAGCTGGCGGACAGCTTTTTAATTTTTTATCGGGGGGACAAATATCATGCCGGCAAAAACATTAAAAGAAAACACTGAAGGAAGCAGGATTATCGTTACTGTTATCGGCCCGGACGCGGTCGGTATTATCGCTGCTGTGGCCCAGGTGCTGGCCTCTAATAAAATTAACATACTGGACATCAGCCAGACGGTCCTTCAGGAATTCCTGGTGATGGTCATGGTCGCGGATATGAGTGAAAGCGTCGGGGATATGATCACCCTCAAAGAAAAACTTGCCGAGAAGGGCCGGGAAATTGGTGTCAGGATTGACGCCCAGCACGAGGACGTGTTTAAATTTATGCACAGGATATAACCGGGAGGCGGCAGACTATGCTAACGTTGCAAGAGGTTTTGGAAACTATCAATATGGTCCAGGAGGAAAACCTGGATATCCGCACCATTACCATGGGTATTAGCCTGCGGGACTGCTCCGACCCCAACCCCCGCGCAGCCAGGCAAAAAATTTACGAAAAGATCTGCCGCCTTGCGGGCAACCTGGTTAAGACGGGCGAAGATATAGAAAAAGAATACGGCCTGCCTATTGTAAACAAAAGGATTTCTGTAACGCCAATAGCAGTTGTGGCGGAAAGCAGCGTTACTGATGAATTCACAGAGTTTGCCATGACCCTGGATGAAGCGGCTGCGGCAGTCGGGGTGAATTTCATCGGTGGTTTTTCAGCCCTGGTGCACAAAGGTTTTACAAACGCCGACCATAAGCTGATCAACTGCATACCGCAGGCTTTGGCCTCAACCACGCGGGTATGTTCTTCAGTAAACGTGGCTACAACAAAAGCAGGCATTAATATGGATGCTGTCTACAAAATGGGTCAAGCTATCAAAAAAACTGCGGCAATGACGGCGCAGAGCGACGGCTTGGGCTGCGCCAAGCTGGTGGTTTTCGCCAATGTGCCGGAAGATAATCCTTTTATGGCCGGCGCTTTTCATGGTATAGGAGAACCTGAATGTGTAATCAACGTTGGCGTCAGCGGGCCGGGCGTAGTTAAGAAAGCGGTTGAAACAGCAGGCAACGGAGACTTTGGCGTAGTGGCGGAAATAATTAAGAAAACCGCCTTCAAGATCACTCGCATGGGCGAACTGGTTGGGCGCACTGCCGCCCGCAGCCTGGGCGTCCCTTTTGGCATTGTTGATTTGTCTCTGGCCCCGACCCCGGCCATTGGGGACAGTGTGGCGGAAATTCTGGAATCAATGGGGCTGGAACGTTGTGGGACACATGGCACTACAGCTGCCCTGGCGCTTCTAAACGACGCCGTAAAAAAAGGCGGCGCCATGGCTTCATCTTATGTGGGCGGGCTTTCAGGCGCCTTTATTCCGGTAAGTGAGGACGCGGGTATGATCAAGGCGGTAGAAGCCGGGGCTTTAACTCTTGACAAATTGGAGGCCATGACCTGCGTGTGCTCGGTCGGCCTGGACATGATCGCGGTGCCCGGTGACACCTCCGCTGAAACCATAGCGGCGATAATTGCGGATGAGGCTGCCATCGGCATGATTAACAAAAAAACGACAGCAGTGCGTATAATCCCGGCCATAAATAAAAAGGTCGGCGACTACGTGGAATACGGCGGCCTACTGGGGCGGGCGCCGGTAATTGCGGTCAAACCGTTTTCATCCGCGGCCTTTATCCGCCGGGGCGGACGCATTCCTGCTCCAATCAGCAGCTTGACCAACTAATCAGGCTATCCATCAGAGGAAGGAAAAACCTTTTTTTGCTCACATATAAGTGACAGAAAAAGGTTTTTTTAATAATTTTGAAGTTTTAAGATTAAGGGTTAGTCCTTGACAAAATAGCTGATCAAGGAACTGATAACTGTAATCAACAAGGCAGCGATAAAAGCTACGCCAAAACCCTGGATGTCAAACCCCTTTATGACGGCGCTAACCAGCCAAAGCATCAGGGCGTTAACCACAAGTGTAAATAAACCCAGCGTCAGCAGGTTGATCGGGATGGTAACCAGGAGGATCAGCGGGCGGATTGTAGCGTTGACAAAACCGAGGAGGACGGAACCGACTATTGCCGCTAAGACCGTCACATCAAATCCGCTAATTATATTAGCGGTAACAATGATCCCCGTTACGTTAAGGATCCATCTAACCAGCCAGCGCGACATTGCAACGATCCCCCTTTTAGAATATTTCTATTTTAATCTACTATATTAATATTACTTTAATCTTACAAGGGGATCGGGTTTTTGTAAATATTTATCGAATTTTATTTTTATAATGAAGGGGATCCCCCCATTGCCACAAACCGGGTGTAAAGCCGCAGGCGACGATTTCTTCTACCAGGCTGCCGGCATTTTTATAGCTTTTGTTTTCATATAAATAGTAATTCTTCCTGGCGTCTTCAGGCGTCAGTACCGGCATGACAATATTAGCCCCGGCTTTCAGCCCCATCATCAGCCCCGCGGGGTTAATACTCTGCAGGGCGGTGGAAGCGACCATGTTAATATCCTGCATCAAAAGCCTGGAAAAAGCCATCATTTTCAGGGTCGTAATGTAAGGGTCAAGCCGGGCGCCGGCGACTTTTGACAGTGGCGTCGCATGATGTGGGATATAAGGGCCCATCCCCAGCATATCCACGTCCTCCGTCTGGAAAAAAACAAGATCACGATATAGATGATCGGCAGTTTGACCCGGCAGCCCGATCATTACACCAGTTCCAGTCTGGTAACCGATATCTTTTAGTGCCCGAATACATTCTATACGTGATTCGAGCCTTTGTGAGGGAGGGTGAATGCGTTTAAAAAGCGCCTGGTCCGAGGTTTCTATGCGCAGCAGGTAACGGTGCGCCCCGGCCTCCCAGAGCTTTTTGTACTGTTGGTAGCTAAGTTCACCGACACTCAAGGTTATCCCAAGGCCCTTTGACTGATCATCCCTTTTTATGCTCAGTCTTTTAATTTTCTCCACTATTTCAGCCAGGCGTTCTACTTCCGCGCCACTGCCGCTTTCCCCCGACTGCAGGCAGATGGAGTGATAACCCTTTTCAAAAGCCAGCATGGCTGTTTGTACAATATCGTCTTCATTCAGACGGTAACGCTGCAAACTGCGGTTATCCTTCCTTATGCCGCAATAAAAGCAGTTGCGCTCGCAGTAATTGCTGAACTCAATCAACCCGCGTAAATATACCTCTCCGCCGACGTTTTTTCTGCGGCATTCTTCTGCCGCGTGCATTAATTCCTGAAAACAATGGGGATTGCCGCCGGCTAAAGTGTTTATAATGTTTGCTTCCGTAAGCTGTATCACCTAAAGCACTCCTTTAGGGCGGCAGCCAGTTCCCCCAGCTCTTTTTCAGGCATTTTCTCCGGATTGTCTATATATATGCCATATTCTTCATTTAACCTTATTCTTTTGGCATTCAGGCTAATTTCCCTGTTGTTACCGAAAAGATATGACCACCTGTTGCCGTAAATCTTCGCCCAGCGCAGCTTTAGCCCGGGATGAAGCCGCAAAATAGTTTTATTACAAGCCCTTGCCAGTTCTTCACCGCTGTTGCAGGCGGCGTTTTTTATCATGCCTTTTATCCCGTAATTCATTTTGCACCTCTTTTTTAAAGATACAAATCCCTTTCACCTGCTTCTATTTTGTTAAGAAGTTCCTGCACCTTTTCCCTGACCGGCCCATCCGGCAGGGCTAAGATTTCATTTGCGATCAACTGCTCGCCAACCTGAAGCGTTTCAGCGCCGGCATAGTCTTTGAGGTATTCCTTAAAAGTAAGTATGGCGTTGGGCATGCATAAATGGTGGACCTTGCCTTTTTTTGCAATATCCATAAAATAGTCACCTGTGCGCCCGCAACGGTACCCTGCCGTACAGAAAGAGGTGATGTAGCCCATGTTGGCCAGATCCCGGATAGCCTCGTCCAGGCTGCGGTTGTCTCCAAGGATAAACTGCTGCCTGTCATGGGCCGGATCACCCTTGCTGTACCCGCCGATGGCAATATTGGAGCCGGCGTCGATCTGGGTGCAGCCCACCTGGATCACTTCCTGCCTGACTGCGGCATTCTCCCGCGCCGTTAGGATCATGCCTGTGTAGGGGACAGAAAGCCTGATCACCGTGACCAGCTTTTTAAAAATGTCATCGTTGACCTTATAGGAGGCTTTTTCAATAAACGGAGTATTTACGGCCGGCTCAAGCCTGGGAAATGAAATGGTATGGGGACCGACCCCGCCAAAATGTTTTTCCAGGTCTATGGTATGGGCAAGCAGGCCCATTACCTCGAACCTCCAGTCGTACAGGCCAAAAAGGGCGCCGATACCCACGTCGTCTACCCCGGCCTCCATGGAGCGGTGCAGGGCATAAAGGCGCCAGCGGTAGTCCGCTTTAATTCCGCGGGGGTGGAGTCTTTTGTAGGTCCTGTGGTGGTAGGTCTCCTGAAAAACCTGGAATGTGCCGATCCCTACTTCTTTGAGGATTTTCAGGTCTTCTATGGACATGGGCGCAGCGTTTATGTTGCAGCGGCGTATTTCTCCATTACCCAGTTTAGTTTCGTAGGCCACCTTGAGAGTATCGGCAATGTAGCGGGCATCGGAGCCGGGGTGCTCACCATAGACCAGAATCAGGCGCTTGTGTCCTTTGCTGACCAGGGCCTTGATTTCTTCCCGCAGTTCATCCATGCTTAACTGGTAACGGACACTGGCCTCATTTTCCTTTCTATAGCCACAGTAGACACAGCTGTTAACACAGTGATTGCTGATGTACAAAGGAGCAAAGGTGACAATCCGCCTGCCGTAGACCTTTTGTTTAATCTTCAGGCCGGTTTCATACATTTCCTGCCAAATTTCTTCATCGGCGCAGTTAAGGAGGGCAGCCGTTTCCGCCGGTTCCAGGCGGTTTAGTTCCAGGGATTTGGCAATTATCTCTCTCAGTTCCATCTGATCCGGTTGTTTTTTTTGCTCAAGCATATCGGATATAAAGCCCTCGTCTATGAAATCCTTGCCTTTTTCCATATATTTTTCTACCTGATCAGGTTTAATCACACTTGCTATCCATTCATTAACTGATGTGTTATTCATATTCCAACGGCCCCTTTACTTTTTGTTTTAACCGGTAGTCCCTGCCTGGAGTGTCAAACCGCAATGATAAAATGGGCTAAACCGGGCTTATTTTTTATCTCTGAACAACTGCTGTATTTCAGGGAAAGGCGACAGCGTCCTTCTAAGAATACCGTGCACATGGGCGATTAGGACGCCATAATTCACTATCGGCACACCGGCGCTTGCAGCCTGCATGATCCGGTGCAGCATCTCCCTGCGGTTGATCATGCAGGCGCCGCAGTGGACAATCAGGTTATATTGCGTTAAGTCAGCAGGCATCTCGATACCGGAAGACCATGAAAAACGCAGTTCTCCACCCGCCTTTTGGCGCAGCCAGTTGGGTATTTTCACAGTACCAATATCATCTTCCACGCGATGGTGGGTGCAGGCTTCAGAGATCAGCACCCTGTCTCCGGGCCTCAAATGATCAACCGCCAGCGCACCCGCTACCAGGGTTTCTAAATTCCCCTTATAACGGGCGAATAGTATGGAAAATGAGGTGAGCATGATCTCCGCCGGCGTGTCGGCATCCACCTGCCGGAAGACCTGGGAATCGGTAATAACAATTTTAGGCTTTTGAGCCAGGCCGGAGAGGGCTTTCTTTAATTCCCGCTCCTTTACAACCAGGGCAAAGGCATCGTTATCCAGGATATCCCTGATCGTCTGCACCTGGGGCAGGATCAGCCTGCCTTTGGGCGCCGCCTGATCTATGGGCGTCACCAGCACCACGATTTCGCCGGGTTTAATCAGGTCCCCGACGATGGTCGGAGCGGTCCAATCCTTTGGAGCCGTCTTGATTATTTCTTTTTTCAAATCGCCTATACCATTCCGGACGGCCGCGCTTACCCGCACCACCCTGATGCCCAGTTTGTTTTCGATTTCAGCCTGATCGACCCCCGGCATCAGGTCAATCTTGTTCAGTGCGCCCACAACGGGGACACCCTGGGCAGAGGCCCTGCCGATCAGCTTTAGTTCGTATTCTCCTACCCCCTGCGCGGGGTCGATGACCAGGATGGCCAGGTCCGATTTAGCCAGAACACCGATCGTCTTTTTGATTCTCTGTTCGCCGAGCTCCCCCACGTCGTCAATTCCAGCGGTGTCGATGATCACCACGGGGCCTAACGGCGGTATTTCCATAGATTTAAAGACCGGATCGGTGGTTGTGCCGGGGATACTGGAAACAATGGCTGTGTCCTGGTTGGTGAGGGCGTTGATCAGGCTGGATTTGCCTGCGTTCCGGCGGCCGAAGATGGCGATGTGCAGCCTGCTGCCCCTTGGTGTTTCATTTAAACTGGCCGTGCTCATTTTATACCCCCGTTTTCCTAATAATTTAAGCGCCGGGCTGATAGGTATTTATGCGATGACCATGTTTCAGTCCGCCGTTTTTTATTTTGTAACCAGCGCCGACCTAACCTTGACACCTTTGATACCGCCCAGTTTACCGGTCATGGCGCCAATATCGTCAGTGGAGCCGTCAACAATCAGCGATATCACAGATATAGCCCTTTCGCGGTAGGGTACACCCATTCGCCCGATAATGCTCTCGTTGTATTCACTGAGGATACTGTTTATCCTGGGCGCCATGGCCCTGTCTTCAATGACTATGCCGATAACCCCTACTCTCCGTTCCATGCAAAAGACCCCCTTTAAAATCGAATAAGCCTTTTTTCGCAATGCGAAAAAAGGCTTGAAAACCAGGCCACATTCATCCTTGAGAGCAGGGCAGTCCCCTTTTTCGCAGAAGCAAGATTTCTTTGACCCTTCAGGCGCTTTGCGCGCAACTGTCAGGTGTTTGTAGTTATATTATACCAGAGGCTTTAAAATTACAACACAAGAATAATTAGCACCTTTAAAAAAAACTGCAGGTATAAAATTTAAGGCCCCCTCCAACAGTTGGAAAGGGGCCTTAAGCTAACTGGTTATTTATTTACGCCGCGCGGGGTATACTTGGTGTGCAATAGTTCATGGGATTTATGGCCGAGCGGTTTTTCAAGGAATTCTTCATACAGTGCTATTATAGCCGGGTTCTCATGGGACTTGCGCAGCGTCATGCGCTCGTCCTCTGTATAGACGGCGTCGATCCTTTTCAGACGGACGTCCGTGTCGGTCGGAATTGGCGAACCGCCTCCGCCGATACACCCGCCGGGGCAGCACATCACCTCAATGAAATGGTAGTCAGCTTCACCGGCGCGGACCTTGTCCAGCACCTTGCGGGCGTTGCCCAGCCCGTTGGTTATCGCCACCTTAACAGGCAGGTCGCCTACCTGTACGGTGGCTTCTTTTACGCCGGTAAGGCCCCGGCATACCTCAAAGTCAATGTTTTCTAGCGTTTCCCCCGTTACAACCTCATAAACAGTCCTCAGGGCAGCTTCCATAACACCGCCGGATGCGCCGAAAATTTCACCTGCACCGGTGGAGATCCCCAGTGGGGCGTCATAATCTTCCTCCGGCAGGTTGACGGCGTCCAAGCCGGCCTGTCTGAACATCCGTCCCAATTCGCGGGTAGTCAGGACCACATCCACATCCTGATAACCGCTGCTGTTCATTTCCGGCCGCTGGCACTCGTATTTTTTGGCGGTACAGGGCATAATCGATACACAATATATATCCGCCGGGTCAATGCCTTCTTTTTCCGCGTAATAGGTTTTCACCAGAGGGCCGAACATCTGCTGCGGCGACTTGCAGGTGGATAAATGATCCAGCAAATCCGGGTAGAAATGTTCGCAGAACTTGATCCAGCCGGGGCTGCAAGAGGTGATCATCGGCAGTGTGCCGCCGGTGGTCACGCGCTGGAGCAGTTCGTTGCCTTCTTCCAGGATGGTCAGGTCGGCGGTAAAGTCGGTATCAAAGACTTTGTCAAAACCAAGGCGACGCAGTCCGGCAACCATCTGACCGGTGAAGATGCTGCCGGGTTCCGCTCCCAGCGCTTCACCAAGCTGCACCCTGGTAGCAGGCGCCGTTTGCACTACGACATGTTTTTTCGGATCAGCCAGGGCAGCCCAGACCCTGCCGGTGTCGTCCCTTTCCACAATGGCCCCGGTCGGACATACAAGGGAACACTGTCCGCACTGGACACATTCCATATCCGCCAGTTTCTCATTGAAGGCGGGAGCAATCAGGGTGTCAAAGCCCCTGTTTTCCGCACAAAGGGCCTGTACTGTCTGCACGTTGGTGCAGACTGAGATACAACGGCGGCAGAGGACGCATTTACGTGGATCCCTCACAATAGCGGGGCTGGAATCATCGATAGGATATTCCGTCTTTGCTCCGTCGAACCGGACTTCAGTGATGCCGAATTCCCTTGCCAGGTCCTGCAGCTCGCAGTTCTGGTTCCGCAGGCAGGTCAGGCATTCCATCGGGTGGTCCGAAAGAATCAACTCCAGCACTAACTTGCGGGCTTTGATCAGCGCCGGAGTGTTGGTCCTGACAATCATACCCTCGGCAACGGGCGCCACGCAGGAAGGTATAAAGGTTTTCGCCCCCTGCACCTCTACCAGACAGATGCGGCAGGCGCCGATGACATTTATATCTTTTAAATAACAAAGTGTGGGGATTTTCGCTCCAACCTTTTGGGCGGCTTCAAGAATCGAAGTGCCCGGCTCAACTGCCACTTGCTGATTATCAATTGTTAAATTTATCATTTTCATTTTTTCCCTCCAAACTCCCGTATTATTCCATATCCCATATCGACAAAGCTGCGGGAGCGGCTTTTATTCCTTTAACTCACATACATTGCATGAGCACTTCTTGTCCTTGATATGCTCCTCGTACTCTTTCCGGAAATATCTGATGGTACTCAGGACGGGGTTGGGAGCAGTCTGGCCCAACCCGCAAAGCGCGGTAGCTTTGATCGTGGTAGCCAGTTCTTCCAGGAGTTCGATGTCGCCTTCTTTCCCCTTGCCTTTGCTGATATTGTCCAGGATCTCGTACATCCGCTTGGTACCGATCCGGCATGGGGAGCATTTGCCGCAGGACTCGTCAACGACAAAATCGAGAAAGAACTTGGCGATATCCACCATGCAGGTATCCTCGTCCAGGACAATCATGCCGCCCGAACCCATAATTGCGCCCAGAGCCCCCAGGGAATCGTAGTCAACCGGGGTGTCCAGGTGCTCGGCGGGGATGCAGCCTCCTGATGGGCCACCGGTTTGCACAGCCTTAAAAGCTTTCTTTCTGGGAATACCACCGCCGATTTCAAAAACGATTTCCCTTAAAGTAGTACCCATCGGCACCTCGATAATACCGGTGTTGTTAATGCGGCCGGCCAGGGCAAATACCTTGGTGCCCTTGCTCTTCTCCGTACCGACAGCGGCATAGGCTTCCGCACCCTTTAGAATAATCACGGGTATGTTTGCCCAGGTTTCAACATTGTTCAGGACTGTCGGCTTGCCCCAGACGCCGGCGTTGGCCGGAAAGGGGGGCCTCGGCCTGGGCTCGCCGCGCCTGCCTTCTATAGAAGTCAGCAGGGCGGTTTCTTCGCCGCACACAAATGCGCCGGCGCCAATTCTAATCT
>CAYMJG010000074.1:0-11215 GCA_964390855.1 uncultured Eubacteriales bacterium
CTGCTGTAGGTGTGGCTTTAGCCGCACGGCCTTTGTCGGGCTGAAGCCCGACCTACTGTAGGTGCGGCTTTAGCCGCACATCCCTGGCGGGCTGAAGCCCGCGCTACAATAAGCCCGCGCTACAATGAGCCCCACAAGACATTTGCATTAAAAGGAAAGGAGTTTGTTTGTTATGAGGCTGTTGGTTACTTTGCTGGTAATATTTGCCCTCATAGTGTCCTTTGGCTTTTGGACAAATCATATGCTGCAGGCGTCAGCCGATGAAATACTGCAGAAAATTGCACAAATAGAGCAGGGGTTGGAAAACGACCAGTGGGAACTAGCCCGCACCGCTGCCGGCGAATTGGAAGAGACCTGGGACAAAAAAGCAAAATGGTGGCCAACCGTCCTTCACCACCAGGAGATCGACAATGTTGAATTCTCCATGGCTAAAACCAGGGAATACATCGCAACGGAAAACATTCCTCTTTCATGGGCGCAGCTGTCCGAACTGAAACTGATGATTAAACATATCCCGGAAAAGGAATCCTTAAGCCTGCAAAATATTTTTTAAGGCAATATTGAGGGATGACGCTTCAGTGAAGGCAGGAATCAGGTTGCCTTCCGGTCAGATCGGCAAGTAAATCCAAAAACAGGGACTTAGTCAGGGGTTGTCTTTTTTCCATGCACAACCAACCCTTATGGGTAGAGTAT
Organism: uncultured Eubacteriales bacterium; assembly: GCA_964390855.1. Lineage (GTDB taxonomy): Bacteria > Bacillota > Desulfotomaculia > Desulfotomaculales > Pelotomaculaceae > Syntrophopropionicum. The sequence continues at coordinate 694 of CAYMJG010000074.1, forward strand.
AATAAGGAATACCCTTTCCCATTGTTGGTCATCTCCACACGCCCTATCGCGCCGATGGCAAACCGGCCCACAGGCCTCAGTTCGATAAGCATGTTTTTCATTTTCAAATACAGCAGGGGCGCACTGTACCTGCCTATATGCTCCTCTTCCAGCTCAACTATCGTTTCAATGATCTCACACAGCGGCGTACAGCATGGACAGGAAGCTCCTTGCTGGGGCCTGGTCCATTCCTTGAGCTGTCTCACCAGTCCTTCAAGGGCCTCCAGCCAATCCTCCCTGATTTTTTGGTTTGTTAGCATGCCGGCATCTGACCGGGCGGACATATGATCAACTCCTCAGCTCTTGATTAACAAAACGGCTACCCCGTTCCGCTGTTTTTCAGGCGGCACTTGATGAAAATATCCTGCAGGCGGGAGATAAGCTCGGACTGGCTTTTAACATGGATCAGGTACCTCGGCACCTGCTGTCCCTCGCTGCCCAGTTCCATCATGAAAGGCTCTCCCCAGAAAGCCAGAAGCGCCTCCTTGGCTTCCTTATCCACACCGACATCAATCATTTGGAAGGCGATGCTTTCGTCAATATTGCACCATACCGGTTCCTGCACCTTGTCCCAGCCGCGGCACTTTTCAATCTTTGGCCTGATGTCCCGCTCCCACGCTTCTTTCATGGACTGGTTCATGACAAAAATTATTCTGCTTGTTTTAGCGCTTTCAATCGAAACCCTGAGCAGTCTGTTAAAAAGCTCCTGCGAACGGAACATCGTGCAACACGCGTTAAACCACCACACCTCGCCCCTGTTTTTCAAAGAAAATTCCTCTGTGTAGTCCAGCAGTTCCCTGGGCTTGATCAGCTCAACCTCGGGGTCGGCGACCTGCACGTGTTTAGCAATAGTCTTGATGTCCTCTTTTATCTCCTCGCCCCTGAGCGCCTCCTGCAGCACGTGCAGGGCAAGAAGCATAAGCAGTATGGAAATCACATAGGTTTCCGGTATTACCCCCAGGTGGTGCAGGATAATCGCGGCGGCACTGGCGGCGATGATCGCTATGACGTCTAAATTTTTTAGCACAGCCTTCCATTTCATTATCCACCTATCCTCCAATCAGACAGTCACCAGGTTATTAATTAGATAATTAGATAAAAACCATTCGATACCTGCAAATAAAATAAAGAACCCGCCCAATCGGAATTAATTGGACGGCTTTTCCGGTTCGCCTGCAAACAGCCCGGCATACGCGCCGTAACCTTCCTGTTCCAGGTCCTCCTTGGCTATAAACCTTAAGGCCGCCGAATTAATGCAGTAACGCGTGCCTTTCGGCCCGGGACCATCGTTGAAAACATGGCCCAGGTGCGAATCAGCCGATTTACTGCGCACCTCTGTACGGACCATAAAGTGGCTGCGATCCTTTTTTTCAACTATTTCCCCTTGATCGAGGGGTCCGGTAAAACTAGGCCAGCCGCAACCCGCGTCAAATTTGTCTTTTGAACTAAAAAGCGGCGCCCCGGAGATAACATCGACATAGATTCCTTCCCTCTCATTATTCCAGTATTCATTTTTAAACGGCGGTTCAGTGGCATTTTCCCTGGTTACCCGATATTGCATCCGGGTTAACTTCCCTTTTTCCAGATTAATCAAACCCTTCCCTGGCGATATTAAAACAGCGGCGCCTGATATTTGTATCCGCCTATGAAAACAATATTTCACTCAGTTGCCCCAGTGTTTTTCTATATAAGCGTCACGGCCCGAACCACGGCGGTAGCGCTCGTAATGCACGGGGTTCTTTTTGTGGTAGTGATGGTGATAATCCTCCGCGGGATAGAAGGTGGAGGCAGGCAGGATGGCTGTTACAACAGGCCTATTGAACCTGCCGCTGCTGTCCAGCGCCTTTTTGGAGGCCTCCGCCTTTTCTCTTTGCTCCTGATCGCGATAAAAGATAGCAGTCCGGTAAGAAGACCCGCGGTCAAAAAACTGGCCTCCCTCGTCGGTTGGATCTATTTGCCGCCAGAAAATATCCAGCAGTTCCCCATAACCTATTAAATCAGGATCAAAAGTAATTTTTACAGCCTCATAGTGCCCGGTCAAATTTGCGCAGACTTCACGGTAAGTGGGGTTTTCTTTGTGCCCTCCCGTATAGCCGGGGATTACTTCTATAACCCCTTTTGCTTCTGCAAAGGGCGCGACCATGCACCAAAAGCAGCCTCCCGCAAAAATAGCGGCCGGGTAATGCCCCTTTTCATTTAAACCATCCACGATTACCACCCCGTTGTACGATTCTAGTCATTAAAAATATATCCTTTTGCTTTCTAAAAATACAGGTTGGTTTTGGCAGCGGATTAATTTGATAACACCCCGGGTTGGCAAAAAGAGACAGTCCCTTTTGCAATTTAAAAGAATATTCACAGTAAATTTGATAAATAGCTAAAAGAAATATAACTTTAACCATCCGGGTGAAAAAAATGAAGCTGAAAAAATGCGCTCTGATAATTTTCATATCTGTTTTTTCCTGTTTATTGCTGTGTTTGTCGACGCTGTCCCTTGCTGAAAATTCGCCTGCCGGCGTCTATGCGATTAAGGTGGAAGGGACAGTGACGGAAGGCACGGCCAGGCATATCCAAAGGGGCCTGCAAGTGGCGGAAAGGGACCGGGCCGGCGCTGTTTTAATATTGCTCAACACTCCGGGCGGCCTTGTGTCGGCTACCCTGGACATCTTACAGGCAATGTCGGCCTCAAACATCCCGATTATCACCTATGTCACACCCCAGGGCGCCATAGCGGCTTCTGCCGGCACCTTCATTCTGATTAACGGGCATATCGCCGCCATGTCTCCTGCCACTACCTGCGGAGCCGCCATGCCTGTTACCATGGCCACTCCCGGGGATTCACCCCAAACCGCAGACCAGAAGACTATTAATTTTTTAGCCGGCCATATGAAAAGCATCGCCGCAGAAAAAGGCCGGCCGGCTGATCTGGCGGAAAAATTTGTCACGGAAAACCTGACCTTGAGCAACAGTGAAGCCCTCGATGCGGGAGTGGTGGATGTGAATGCTTCCGATATGCAGGAGCTTCTGAAAATAATCGACGGCATGAATGTCAAAACCAACGGCGGCGACAGGCTCCTCACCACTGCGGAAGCGAGGGTTATTGAACTGCCCCTGACGATAAATGAGCAGCTGATCCATTTAATCAGCAACCCCAGCCTGGCCATGATTTTACTGCTGATCGGCATTTACGGTTTAATCATCGGCTTCCACTCCCCCGGGTTTCTACTGCCTGAGGTCGGGGGTGCGATAAGCCTGATATTGGGCCTGGCCGGGATGGGTTTATTTCAGGGAAACCTGGCGGCGATATTCCTAATCCTGCTGGGCGCCGGGCTTTTGGTGGCGGAGTTCTTCACCCCGACCTACGGCGTGCTCGGCGTGGGGGGCCTGGTCAGCATAATCCTCGGCATTTTATTCTTTCCCGCTGAGCCTTTAATGCCGGCCGGCTGGCTTTCCGCCTTCAGACTTCTGGCGCTGGGAGTGGGCGTAATCGGCGCTGTGCTATTGTCAATTATTGTCATGGGTGTTTCCCGCATCCGCAAGCGCAAGCCTGTACACGGAGAGATAGAATTTCAAAACCAAACCGCTCATGCTGTTACTAAACTGGATCCGGGCGGTATGGTGATGATCAGGGGGGAAATATGGCAGGCAATAGTTGAAAACGGGCATACTATCCGGGAAGGGGAAAAAGTAACCGTGCTTGAACGAAAAGGCATGTCGCTTATTGTTACCCAGGCTGCTAATAACGGCGGCCCGGATCCAAAAAAGGAGGGTAAAGATTAATGTTCAACCTTTTTTCAGTAATAATACTGGCTATTTTGATTTTTTCTATTATTACTTCTGCGGTAAAAATCCTGCCTGAATACGAAAGGGCCGTGCTGTTCAGGCTGGGCAGGCTAATCAATGTGAGGGGCCCCGGTCTTATTTTTATTATTCCGCTTATTGACAGGATCATCCGGGTGTCCCTGCGGGTGATAGTTTACGACGTGCCGCCCCAGGAGGTTATCACCAGGGATAATGTGACCACCAAGGTCAACGCGGTCCTCTATTACAAAATTGTCGACCCGGACAAGGCGATAGTCAACGTGGAGAACGTCCACGCGGCCACCAACCAGTATGCCCAGACCACCCTGAGAAGTGTCGTGGGCACCGCTGAACTTGACGAACTTTTGTCACAGCGTGAAAAATTGAACCAGAGGGTACAAAAAATAGTGGACGAGGCTACCGACCCCTGGGGAATAAAGGTAACCTCGGTAGAGATTAAAGACGTCGTCCTGCCCCAAGATATGACCAGGGCCATCGCCCGCCAGGCTGAAGCGGAAAGAAGCAGGCGGGCGGCGATCATCCAGGCGGAAGGGGAACGCCAGGCGGCTGAACAACTGGCCCAGGCCTCTGATATATTAACAGGCGTAAAAGGCGGGTTGACTTTGCGGACGCTGCGCTCCCTGTCTGAGGTGGCAAACTCGCCCAATACCACCGTCCTGTTCCCCCTGCCCATGGAACTGAGAAAACTGCTGCCGGGTGTTGATTGACAAAGAACTCATGCGTGCCGGGCACAATAGTCTGATGGTGGTACAGCAAGCGGCCTTTTAATCATAGGGACACTGACTAAAGAACAGTGCGGCGCCTCATCCGACCGGGGTTGGAAGGATACTCAGGTTGCTGTCTGCAGCCTGAGTATCGCTATTTTCCCGCTAGGTTTACGAATGAGATTATTTGCACATTAATTTATTATTCAATCCTTAACCGCGCTGAGCTGCCCTTTCTCATCAACTGTCACCCAGAAACAAACTGAAGAACCACTAACAAGGTATTTGGCGCCGTGCTCCTTGAGACATTCAATAATTATCTGCATTTTTGCTTGATCCTTGAACGACCATTGCATTTTCAGGTTGCCGCTTTCAACCCGGGCATCCATCTCTACCCCTTCGGCTTTTTCCCGCAACAGCAGCCAAAATTTTTCAAATGAATTGGATTCGATTTCATATCCCTCCTTTGCAAAAGAATCGTAAAAATAGCGGGCTACAGTATATTCCCCGGTCACTGCTTATTAACTTATTATAACTCTTAATTTCTAAGAATCAGCTCTCTATTTCCATATATCCAAGAACTAATTTCTCGACTTTAGGAATAATGTTAATATAAAGATTGGTGGTGGGGAATAATGGGCAGCCTGTTGGGCATCCGTCTTAGGGCGGCAAGGGAAGCAAAGCGCTTAACCCAGGTCCAGGTTAAAAAACTGACAAATATAAATAATAAAACCTTGTCCGGCTATGAAAAAGGAGTTAGCGAACCGGATGTTGCTACCTTGATCACCCTGGCTAATTTATACGGAACCAGCGTTGACTATCTTGTCGGCAACATAGATGAACCCAACCCCCACCCAGTCAAAAAAGAAAGGCCCTGCTTCCAGGAATACATACTCTCCGCACCGACCTTGGAGGATGCGGCCCGGAGAATAGCCGAACTGCAAAATAAATATTATATCGACAGGGAAACCTTTTTAAGGCTTTCCGAAATGGCTTATGACCAACATGACCCGGCCAGGGTAAAGAGACCCGGAAAGACAGTTTATTCAAAAAAACAAACGTGACTGAAAACCATCCTAAATATAGATAAAAGATAGTCAAGCCAGGCAATATATAATATACTTATAAAAATATCGCAGGATTTCAAGGTTTAATGGGAGATAATGAGGCATGACTTTCCTAATCGGATTGCTGGCAGGTACCTTCGGGGGTCTCGTTGGACTGGGCGGCGGGGTGATCATGGTCCCCCTGATGACCGGAGTTTTAAGAATTGGACAGCACAAAGCCCACGGCACTAGCCTGGTCGCGTTGGTTTTTACCGGCATTACAGGTTCGATCACCTATGCTATACAAGGCAATATTGACATTTTAGCCTCGCTATTGCTGGCCTCAACAGCGGTATTTACCGCCAGGGTGGGCGCAAAATTTGCCAATTCCCTTCCCGAATGGAAATTGGGAAAATCCTTTGGGCTGTTCATGATCCTGACCACCGTGCTGCTGCTCCTAAAACCTCTCCTGCCCCAGATTGCCAACCCCGCTATGGGATTGACGCCGGGCAAAATATTGATACTACTGTTGACAGGTGTTTTTACCGGCTTTTTATCCGGCATGATGGGTGTCGGCGGGGGGACGATTATGGTGCCGGCAATGGTCCTGCTGGCCGGGTTTACACAGTACACCGCGCAGGGCACCTCCCTTTTGGCCATGGTTCCCGCCGGCGCCGTAGGCGCCTTTACCCACTGGCGCCTGGGGAGTGTAAGCAAAGGCGCCCTGACCTGGCTTGTTCCGGGCATTCTTATCGGCACTTTTGCGGGTGGCAGCCTGGCCCATTTTATCGTGGAAGACTACCTGCGGTTAATCTTTGCGGTTGTGCTGATCTGGACGGGCGTCCGTTATTTAAAGACGCCGCCGCCCGATCCCAAGGAAGAGAAACAAGCGGAAATAAAAAAAGGGGGTGGGCCACTTGCTGGCAAAGGATATTATGAATAAAGACGTGATCACCATCCGGGAGGATTCTACCATTGAGGACGCGGCCCTAATCTTAACCGAAAACAACATATCGGGAGCGCCGGTCGTCAACAAAAAAGGGCTGCTGGCGGGCATGGTTACGGAGGAGGACCTGCTGCACCAGGAAACAAACCCCAGGTCCCCGGCTTTCCTGAATATTCTGGGGGCTTTCATCTATATCAAGGGCCTGGAAAGATACCGGGAAGATTTCAAAAAATTGGCCGCCACCAAAGCCTCGGAAATAATGACCAAAAATGTGATTACCGCCTGCGGGGATATGACGATTGAGCAGGTGGCGGCCCTGATGATTGATCACGGAATAAAACGGTTACCGGTTGTGGAAAATAACACGACCATCCTGGGGATTATCAGCCGGGCCGACATTATTAAAACCCTGGCCAAGAAATCCGGTTCCCTGTAGGCGCGATTCACGCTGCTATTTAAATTTTAAATGACTTTCCCCAATTCCGATATTTCTATAAACCTGTCTGCCAGGCTGGGGTCAAACTGTGTGCCGCTGCATTTTTTTAGTTCTTTTAAGGCTTCTTCCCGGGTCATCGCCTTGCGGTAGGGCCTGTCGCTGGTCATCGCGTCGTAGGCGTCGACGATGGCCAGGATACGGCATTCAAGCGGGATCTCCTTCCCCTTTAACCCCAGAGGATATCCTTTCCCGTTCCACCATTCATGGTGTTTTAAAATCCAGTCCGCAATTGGTTCCAAATCGGGCGCGGACCGGGCTATTCGGTGGCCTATTTCACTGTGCCGCTGCATTTCAAACGCTTCTTCATCGGTAAGGGGGCCTGCTTTGAACAGAATCCTGTCCGGTACGCCCACCTTGCCGATGTCGTGGAACTTGGCCAGCAGGCTCAAATCTGCAATTCTGCGTTTCGACAGCCCCAAAACACCGGCCAGTTTCCTGGCATAATCCTGCAGCCTGTTGGCGTGTCCCGTGGTAATAAAGTCCCTGGCCTCAAGGGCCCTCATCAGTGTCTGGACTATGGCGCTCCTGGCGCTTTTACTGCGGTGCAGCTTTTCCCTGTACATGTTGTTGTCCGCCTCTTTAAAGAGCTCGCCAACGCCGGCCGTTTCCATACTGCCCACGGCAAACCCGACGGACACGCTCAGGGGAATCTCCGGATCCCCTTTATTATAATCATCAAAAGCAAGCCTCAGCTTCAAAAAGGCTTCTTCTACGTGTCTTTCGTCGCTGCAGGTAAGGAGAACGGCAAACTCGTCCCCACCGATGCGGGATACAATATCTCCCTTGCGAAAGGCTTTCCCGATAATCCCGGCCGCCGTAACCAGCAGGGAGTCACCGGCGTCGTGACCCAGGGTGTCGTTGATTAGCTTCAGCCCGTCCAGGTCGCAAATGATGATCCCCACCGGGTCGAATCTGCCGTCCGAAGCCCTGTTCATCCCTTCTTCAAAGAAGGTGCGGTTATACAACCCGGTAAGAGGGTCGTGCAGGCTGAGGTACTTGAGCTGTTCCTCCGCCTTTTTCTTTTCAGTGACATCCCTGATGGACTCGATGGCTCCGATAACCTTCCCGTTGCAGTCGAGCAGCGGGCTGGCTATTCCCCATAGAATGGCCCCCTTGCCGCAGTAGGTAAGGGGCACATTTGTTTCTGTAATCAAGGTGCTTCCATTTTTTATAATGTAAGCGTATTCTTTCTCGATTTCCCTTTGGGACAGCAATACCAGGTCGATCAGGATTGGCCGGGGCTCCCCGTAAAAAGGCACTGCGTAGGCATAGTCCCCCCTGCCGAGCATTTTCTCTTTTTTAACGCCGGTCATTTCTTCAATGGCCTTGTTCCAGGCAATTACCCTGCCTCCTTGATCGATGACCAAGGTGGCGTCGGGCAGGAACTCAATAATATCCATGAGCTGCCGGTTGGCCGCTTTCAGTTCTTGTTCGGCGTGCCTGCGCCGGGTGATGTCCTCGGAAGCAATCAAAAATTCGCCGGTAAGCAGCCTGACCGGGGTAAAGCTGATTATTTTCTCCTTCCCGTCCTTGCAGGTAACCCTGGAAAGCCTTGCTTTTTTCTCTCCGGGCACGGGGTTTGCCAGATCATAATCCCAGAAATCCAGGACGCCGCGCCTGTATGCCGGATCGGGATAAGCCCTGTCAAACCATGCTTTCCGATCCGGAATATCATTAAGATCGTAACCGAATATCTCTTTAAATTTGGGGTTAATGTATTTATAGGTCCCCTGCTCGTCAAATAAAGCCATCCCGAAGGGGGATCCCTCGGTAAGCGTCTCGAATCTTCGCCTCTCGGCAGCCAGGGCTTCTACCGCCTGCTTGCGGGCGGTGATGTCATGTATCGATTCAATTGCCCCGATGGTTCTGCCGGCTTGATCACAGAGCCGGGAAGCGTTAACCCGAATGTAGGCGCCCCTGCCACCGTAAATTTTTTGGGCATAAATTTCAGCGAAAAGAACATCGCCCTCTTTCATCATAAAATCGTATGCAATTTGCGGGCTTTCGTCGTCGGACAGGGCCAGATCAATCAAAACCGGTTTGTTGTCGCCATAGATATGGTAGGCATATTCACTTCTACCAATCACATCTCCTTTTTTGACCCCTGTCATTTCCTCAATGGCCTTGTTCCAGGCAATTACCTTTTTGTCCCTGTCTATGACAAAGGTAGCGTCAGGCAGGGATTCGATAATGTCCAGGAGCTGCTGGCGGGAGGCCCTGATTTTATCCTCAGCCTTTTTAAGCTCTGTGATATCGTCAAATGTAGTGTATACCTGGCATGGCTTGTTTTCCCCCGACTTGAACTGGGGCGTCGCGTTAATCTTCAGCCATCTGCGCCGGTGTCCTTTTTGGTTAAAAACACCCAGGATCATATTATCCACATCTTTGCCTGTCCGCAGGGCGACCATAAACGGGTATTCCGCCAGGGGTAAATCCGACCCGTCTTCACGGGTTATTTCCCACCCGGGACAAGACATGGGAGCCCCGATAATCTGCTCCGGGCGCAGGCCGAGTATCCTCCCGGCAGCAGGGTTGGCTGCGGTGACCAGGCCGTGTTTATCTTGGAACAAGACGCCCTGGGACATGATCGCAAAAAGGGTTTGGAACTCCCTTTCCGATTTTTTAAGTCTTTCATCAACGGCAGCGCCCCCCAGCATACTGATATCCGTACATTGGGCCAAAATGGCGGGTGTCCCATCCAACTCTATATGGTTAAGATTACCGGTAATGTATGCCGTCTCGCCTGCCTTATTAAAGGCCCTGAATTCAACATTCCGGTTTACTTCAACGCCGGAAAAAAGTTCCGTTATTATATTGCTCACATCGGGCCGGTCCTCAGGATGTATGAATTCACCGGGGGGAAATTCCGCAAGTTCCTGTTCCGTATACCCTGTAGCCTCAATAAACCTCAAGTTGGCGTAAATGATTTTCAAGTCCTGAAAGATAAAACTGGGAACAGAGAGGGTGGACAATACCCTTGTGTATTCCACCAGCCGCAAAATTAAACCACTCCTTTGCACAGAGTATTGAACAAGGATGCCACATACACGGCATCATCTAAACCTCGCATAGAATACAAGACGCAGTTTCTTATCACATTAGTACTATTTTTATACATTATTAGATTATCCTTCTTAATTCTAATGTATTTTTATAAAGAATAATTTTCTTGCCATTGATTACTAATACGGCCACGCTTGCTATCTAGATGTTTATATGAAACATAATACAGAATACATCATGTCATCAATGTCAAAAAGCGATGTACGGCTATAACTTGATTGCCGGCTGAGGCTTATTGCTAGGCAGCCATATTGGAAACAAAATGCAATGATATCCAAATTATGTAACAAGGGATTAATATTTGCAAATTATATATCTAATAGTATAAATTGGCTCCCCATTTATCTGCTGATCAGGTGACATATGTTTAAAAAAAACATATTTTACAGAAGTAAGTAAAACAGGG
>CAYMJG010000075.1:0-6488 GCA_964390855.1 uncultured Eubacteriales bacterium
TCCGCGTTTCTTTGGATACAATATCATAGTGGATCCCAGCAAACATTGCAGCCATACGGCATACACGCTATAAGAGCGGCATACGGAATCTATCCAAAAATAACGTATTGGTCTGGGGAAATTGCGGGACTGGACAGGGGGTAATTCTTTGGCATCCTGGGGTCAGGCCGGTATACTGCTTCTGGCCGTTATCTTACTGGGCATTGCGGGGAAAAACTATGTGGTAGCGGCCGCTGCGGGGGCGCTGCTGGCTTTGCGCCTGCTGCACGGCGAGGCGCTGTTCCCCTTTTTGGAGAAAAACGCCATCAATGTGGGCATCGGCGTAATCACTCTGGCGATATTAATCCCCTTTGCCAGCGGGGGGATTGGCTGGTCTGAGATAGTTAAAACCCTGGCCAGTCCCGTCGGCCTGGTGTCCCTTGCTACGGGCATTTTTGTGGCCTACCTGGGGGGAAAAGGGGTGGGGTTCCTCACCGTTCAGCCCCAGGTAATAGTGGGGCTCATGGTAGGCACCATTGTGGGTGTGGCCTTTTTCCGGGGCATACCAATAGGCCCCCTCATCGCCGCCGGTATGGTGGCGCTGATTATGGGACTATTGGGATACGGTAAATAGGAAGGCGCGAAAATAGCTGCACGGGGACGTCCGTGTTTTTAAAACTGTTTTAAAACCTAAAAGCAGGCCCATGGAAGAGGGCCTGCTTTTTTTTAACTCTGTTTATGCACCAGACGCTTTTATGCAAAAAAGGTGTCAATAACCCCGTCCCCCTGACACTCCTAACAGTCCCTGGATGCGGTCTAGCACCGCGGCGGCCTCGGACCTGATCGCATAGGCGGACGGAGCAAAATCACCGGATTCCTTCCCGAAAATAATGCCGGCTTCCACCGCTGCGGCCACATGTTTTTTGGCCCATCCGGAAATTTCGGTCCAATCGTTAAACCCTGCAATGGCCGCGTCCGCGTTGAGCATCTCGGGGTTAAAACACGCCGCTGCGGCAGCCCTGACTGCTATCACAGTCATTTCCTCGCGGCTGATCGGGTTGTCCGGACGGAACGCTCCGTCTTCATAACCGCTGACGAAGCCGGCTTTTACAGCCGCGCCAACAGCGCCGGCGAACCTTTGTCCGGCATAGACGTCGGAAAATTTGCCGGCGGCCTCATCTTCCCCAAGACCCAGGGCATGTGTGAGCATGCCGGCAAATTCGGCTCGGGTAACCAGCCCATGCGGGTTGGCGTTTTGAATATTCTTAATCCTCCCCTGCAACTGAGCGGTGACATGGCCGCCCTGCCGTATATTTTCTACCAGGGTTTCCCTTAACGGCATGTTGGTATTAGTAGATGCGATGGTTTTGTAAATAGTAAAACCGTCACCGCCCGACGCCAGAAAATCGTTGTTGGCCACCTTGTAGGTCTTGCCTGTGTCGGACAGATTAACCGGGCTGCCGTCAGCTTTACTGACGCTTACTATCCTGTCGCCGCTGGGCGCGCCCGGGTCGTAGGTAAACGTCAGGCCGGCGGTCTGGATGCCGTAGCCGCCGTCAGCCACCGCCTGTTCCAATAGCGTTTTAATTTGGGCGCCGGTCATTTCAGCCGTATAAATGATATTGTCAAAGGGAATAAAGGCATACATGGTCCCTATGGTTATATCGCCCCCGGGGATATCTACCCGCAGTCCGCCGTTATTTTGAAAAGCGAAGTCGGCCCCGGCCGCCGTTTTCATTACATCGCAAACCCAGTTGCCTGCCAGTGATTCACCCCAGGGGGAATCCGCCTGTTTGATGGTTAAGTCGGTTTTGGTTTCACCTATTTTCTGCCCAGCCACAGCGCCCACCTCTGTCTTGGCGGTGTTGATGATATCGTTTACCGCCTGATCGGTGACCGCCGGCAAAGCCTTGTATCCATATGGAAAGACGGCGCTGTCCGTGTCATTGGGGATGTATGATGTGTTGAAGACCAGCGCGCCATCCGCTTTTCTGGTAATCTTCATGTCAATAAAGCCTTTGCCGTTAGAGCCGGCAATTGCCACCGGTGTCCCGTTGGCAGTCGCCGTGACGACGTTGTGAGTATGCCCGCCCAGGACAGCGTCAACAACACCAGCGGCGCCCCCCAATTGCCCGGCGACATCAAAAATAGGACCCGTGGCGTTGTCATCCTTGTCTCCATCGTGGATCAGGGCAATAACGATTTGGGCGCCTTTTGCCCTGGCTTCTCGGGCCGCCCGCCCGACGTTGCCGACAACATTTCCGAAATCGTAATCCTTAACCAGATCCGGCAATACTATTGCAGGCGTTTCCTCGGTAATGGCGCCGACAAAGGCGATCTTCACACCGTCTCTTTCAATAATTTTGTATGGGTCGAACACTAGTTGGTTGGTGTCCTTATAAAACAGGTTGGAACAAATAAACGGATAATTGGCGACATCAGGCCTGATTACCGTCTCCAGGCCCCAGTCGAATTCGTGATTGCCCAGCGCGGAGACCGCCACCCCGATGTTATTAAAAAAATTCATTACCGGGGTCCCTTCAAGCATGTTGGATAAAGCAGATCCCTGGTAGCTGTCGCCACCGGAAACGACAAGGGTCCGGTCGGGGTTGCCGTTAATAATTTCCTTAATATTTTTGGCCATTACCGCCGCTACCGGGTTGCCTTTACTGTCCTCCAGCGTGCCATGAAAATCTGTTATTTCGATGATCTCGAAAACCTTGTCGCCCGCGGCGGCAAACGCGCCGCTACTGGGCGCCGCCAGGGCAAAAACAACCGCCAAAAGGGTAATCAGCACACACGTTTTTATATACCTTTGGAATTTAAACATTGGCCTGCCTCCTTATAAAATAATGTCGCATCCGTTAAAAACGTTCAGCCAGCTTTACCGTTTCATCCATCGCCTGTGCGAGAATTTCCTCATACCTGTCCGGACACGCCTCAATACCCTCACAAATTATAGTTTGGAAATTGGTTAGTCCCAGGAGAGCGCACAAGGACTTCAGGTAGGGTGCGGCATGGTTGAAAGCCTGCATCGGAACGTGTGAATATACGCCGCCGCATACGTGGATAAGCAGGACGGGCTTGTCAGCCAGCAGCCCCCGGCAACCCTCCGCAGTATAACAGAAGGTTTTACCGGCAACGGCAATATTGGCGATATAGGCGATCAGCGCGGGCGGAAATTGCAAATTCCACATCGGCGCGGCGAACACTACCTTGTCGGCGGATATAAACTGGTCGGTTAACTGATAAATCTCCGCCAGCATTGATTTTTCAGCAGCGGTGTGCTGTTCTTCCCCCTTCTCCCAGGCTGTAAGCACCTTGTTGTCTATAACAGGTATTTTAATCCGGTATAAATCGGCCATTTCTATCACATCTTTGGGATGGTGGTTTTTATAGGCTTCCAGAAAATTGCGCAGAAGTTTTTGAGTATGGGAATCTTCCCGCGGGTTGGCAATAACCGCAAGTATCTTCGACATGAAAATTCAGCTCCTTATAAAATAAGAGGGTTGTCAGGGGGACGGGGTTGTTGACACTTTTTTAACCCTCTACCGGTTAATAAACAGCCTGTCCATTAATTACAGCGCTCCCCATGATGATAATGGATCCCGAAAAAACCCTACTCTTTTACTAAAGCGGCGATACCGCCCTGGTAATAAGGTTCCGTGAACAGCACCTTTTTGGCCCGTTCATCGGTAATTGTCATACAGGCGCCGATCATATCCACCTTACCGGCTGTTAAAGCAGGGATCATCGCCCCGAAGTCCATGTTCACGACTTCCAGCTTCACACCCAGTTTTTGGGCCACATAGCCGGCCAGTTCAACGTCAAACCCCACGACTTTCTGGCTGCCGTCGACAAACGAAAAGGGCTCTGTCACAGCCGCCGTACCCAGTCTCAATACCCCTCCGCTGCCGTCCAATTTGATTGCCGGCATAGGTTCCGGACTGCCGTTTTTTGGAAACCAGCGGGCCATCATCCGGTCATAGGTCCCGTTGGCCTTGAGTTCCTTGACCACATCGTCTATTGCCGTTTTTAGTTCCTTGTTATCAAGAGCTACCGCAAAACCATAATTATCAACGGTGATCATCTCTGGTAAAACCACCAGGCCCGGGTTTTTAGCGGCAATGTTTTTTAATATTGGTTCATCGTAAGCGGCTACGTCCGCCTTGCCGGCCTTTACCGCCATACAGCAGTCCAGCACCGTATTAAAGTATTGAAATGTGGCCTGGGGATATTTTGACAGCACCAGTTGGTCCGCCGCTGTACCGGTAGGGACCGCAAACTGCCTGCCATTTAACTGGCCTGAGGAAACGATCTGATCCTTCGCGCCGCAACCGCAAATAATTGCGGGAAAGAGCAGTAATACTACTATTATAACGCTGCGTGTTTTCTTAAACATTGTGCATGCCGCCCCTCTAACTATGTATTATCGAAATTCCCTGACGATAACCGCTTGTTGATCCTGCCTGCTACCCCCTTTAACTAATGTATTATCAAGATCATTGATATCCCGGCTATTGCCCCGGCGCTTCCGTTTTGGCCGGCGCAGGCTGAAAAAGTGTCAACAACCCCGTCCCCGTGACAACTTTTGGCCGGCGTAGTCCAGAGCCAGGACCAGCAGCCATGATATGGCGAAGTAGAGCAGCGCCACCATCACCAGCGGGAAAAAGGCGTCAAAGGTGCGGCTGCGGATAATGTCGCCTGCTTTGGTCAAGTCCTGTACGGCGATGTAGCCGACTACCGAGGTCATTTTGACCAGGGAAATAAATTCGCCTTTATAGACAGGCAGCACCCGGCGCGCCGCCTGGGGCATGATAATATAGAAAAAGGTCTGCCAGGCAGTAAAACCGGCGGCGATGCCGGCCTCCTTCTGCCCTTTGTCAATGCTTTCAATAGCGGTGCGAAACATTTCCGAAACATAGGCGGCAAAGTTCATGCCGAAGGCAATCACCGCTACCGCCACCGGGTTGATGTTTACCGAGGCGAATATCACGTAAAAGACCAGCATCAGCAGCACCAGCACCGGAATCCCCCGCAGGATGGAAATGTAAACCCGGGCGGCGCCGTTTAAGATGCGCTTTTTGGACATGCGCAGCAGACAAATAAACGCGCCCAGCAGGGTCCCCGCTAATACGGAGCATACCGATATTACCGCCGTGATTTTAAGGCCGCCCGCAATAAGCAAATAGCGCCGTTCGGCAATGATATTGCTGTGGAAACTGGTTGTAAAATTATTGAAGGCGCCACCCAGCAGCGAGCCGCCGCCGGGGTTTCTGACCATCGCGGCAATGTCGCCGGCATGGTAGGGCCTGGAAAAGTCAACCTTTTGCCGGCGTTCTTCGGTGACATTGAAGCAGGAAATGGCCAGGTCGATTTTGCCCGACTGCAGGGAAGGGATCAGGGCGGGAAAATTCATATTGGAGACCACCGCCTTTTTACCGAGGGCCTGGCCGATACGTTCCACCAGCTCGATATCAAAACCACTGATTTGGTTGCCTTGATCAACAAATTCAAAGGGGGGCATCAGGGCCTCAGTACCCACCTGCAGGGTTTCCCGGGAGGAAGGAGGGTCGAATTTGGGCATGGCCGGCAAGCTGCCGCCGATAAACCAGCGTTTTTTCATGTCGTCCAGGGTACCGTCGTTCTCCAGATCGGTTATCGCCTGGTTCACTGCGTTTAATAAACGGGGATTGCCTTTTTTTATGGCGACAGCCACATCGACAAGCTGTACAGATTCCTCCAGCACGTCCAGGTCAGGGTTTTTTCCGGCGATTTCCCGCAGGGTCGTGCGCTCATAGACAACAGCGTCGATCTTATTGCTCCGCAGGGCGGACGTGGCGTTTACAATATTGTCCATGTCGAATATTTGCGCCCGGGGAAACCTCTGCCGGGCGGCGTTGTCGCCTGCGGAACCGGTCAAAATCCCAATCCGCTTATCTGCCAGAGAATCAAGTGTCATCGCCCCATGAGCCGGGCTGCCGCCACGTTTTCCAGCGCATCCGGCCAGCGCCAGGATAAAAATAACAATTGTACCTATGATTATCCGCCTGCCGCGCAAACCATCTCTCCTCCCGGAGGACATGCCCGTCCCGCATTAATCATCAAGGTACAATTTTCCCTAAAAACAATGGATATCCTCTTTTACCACCGGGTGGTGAAAAAAAATAAAACCACATGCGCCTCCCCGACTATTTGTTTATTAGCACAATTCAGTAAAAAGGCATTCAAGATTTTTTAAATCAATCCTGTCGGCCACTCTCAATTCTTATCCACTATGAAACGGCGCTTTAACAAGCCAGGCATGGTTTTTATGGTATTATCTAAATCAACACATGAACAGTTCTTTAAATTGTCTTTATTATGATTTGCCGCTTTCAATCAATCTCAGGATTTTTAAATCCAGCAACAAAATTAAATATTTCTAACTATTTCTGAGAATCAAGAATAAACATAGATGCATCATGCCCCATGAATATTTTACTTCCAGAATAAAAGGTTTTGGATTG
>CAYMJG010000075.1:6498-10879 GCA_964390855.1 uncultured Eubacteriales bacterium
TATTATGATTTGCCGCTTTCACTATTTCTTCATTTTTATTAAAATCTACAATTAATAAATGCCCTCCTGCATTTAGGACATCATACAATCTTGATAAAACCAACCCAACATCATTAATATGGAGTAAAACCTGAGCCATAAAAATATAATCGGCATGTAAATCCGAAAGACTATCTTTTTCAAGGTCAAAGCATAATGTAGCTGCATTCTGTATATTAAAATTAGAAATTTTTTGCTTTATTTGATTAATCATGTTTTGCGATGTATCGAGAAATAGCATAGTATTGAAATAATTTAGCAAGTTCATTCCAACAAGACCAGTCCCACACCCAAAATCAATAGCATTCTTGTTATAAACGTCAACTAAACATTCACGAATGGCATCTGATGCCGCCTTTGCAATTTGGATTCTTTCAGGAGTGTCATATATACTAGCTATCGCTTCAAACTTGTCCGTATTCCCCATTATTACCTCTCCAATCTACCTTAATAAAAAATCTAATATCGACTGCTTTATCTCCTCAAGGGTTATTTTGCCACTGGAGCCCTAAGGACAATCATACACTTATTATCCCGGATGCCCTAACCACAGGATCATCGGAGTCTTGTGTTTGGCTGCACAGACACTGCCTGCCAGGTATCCGGGAAGTTGCCGCCGGTGGCACTCAAAGTATTGGGCTACAGCCAGGGAAGCGGCGTAGCGGTCGGCTCCGCCGATTCTCACTATATCCGCCGCCGCTAGGCCTACCAGCTCAGAAACCAGGTTTCCCACGTCCCGGCTGATTACCCCGTGAAGTCCGATGACATATTCTTTATCCGGCGGGATATTTATTATATATCCGGTAGAGAATTACCGCTACTTCGGCACGGCTGGTGGATACAAGAGGATTCAGTTTATCCCCGGAGCCTGCAATAAGCCCTTCCTTGACCAAAGTAGCCATGCCTGCCGCGGTATACCCGGCGATGTCGCCCTTGTCGTTGAATTTATCCAATGCCGTCAAATCGCTTGTGGTTTTCAGCCCTTGGAATTTCTCCAGCGCCCTGGCGGTGATCACCACCATATCCTGCCGGGAAATGCTCTCCCGGGGATTGAAGTGATTGGCGCCGCTTCCTGCGGCAATGCCCAGCGTTTTGGCGATGCCCACGGCTTCATAATAGTAGGCGTCCGGCGATACATCTTCAAAGTTGCTGTCGAATTTTGCCGTCAGCCCCAGGGTCTTTATAAGCAGGATCAAATAATCGGCCCTGGTGATGTTGGCATTGGGGGAGAAGGTATCCTTTGAAGTTCCGGTGATAATCCCTTTGGAGGCCATCACTTCAATGGGTTTTCTCGCCCATTCCGCAGCTCCCAGGTCACTGAAAGTCTTATGCACATAGGCCACGGCGTACCGGCTGAAGTGGGTGGTGGAAAAAGTCACTGCGCCGGTGGCCGGGTCATAGCGCCCATTAGGGACGGAAACTGCGTTTCCGCTGCCGTCAATGTACCACACCACGATATGCTCCGGATTTGCAAGCTCTGCCGCTGTCGGCGTATAGGGCACGGATACCGTCACCGGCGCGCTGTCGTTGCTCCAATTGGTCTGTGTTCCGTTCACTGTCAGGGTGAGCTGGATGATCGGCCGGTCGCCGATCGCCTCCTTCTCCTCGGCGGGCAGATTTTCCTTGCTGCCCTCGCCGATGGTGATCCCGGCTTCTCCCGTGAGTCCCGTGCCCGAGAGCATGTTGCCGGGGATGGTGACGCTGCCGAGACCGGTGTCCAGTGTCAGGGAGCCCGCCCCGGAGCCCATGAGGGCGGCAGCCGGGAGGTTTGCGGTGTAGGCGTTCACGCCGGGGATATCGGGCAGGGTGATGGTTGCGCTGCCGCCCGCCATGCTCCCGGCCACTGTCCCGAGGTTCACCGCCGCGCTTCCGGTATCCGTGTTCACGGTGACGGGTATGTTATCGCCGCCTTCAATACCCGCGTTGTAGGTTGGAGAGGGTGGTGTGACTCCTCCGTCGCCGCCTCCGCCTCCACCGCCGCTTCCGCTTCCGCCCCCACTATAGGTAAATTCAGCGGTGATTGTAACGGCGCTCGACGGCATAGTGAAGGTGGTGCCGGCGCTGTTAGCGTTGGCAAAGCTTCCTCCGCCCGTAGCCGTCCATTTATTGAAGCTGTAGTTGGCATTGGTGGATGCGGCGATGGGAATCGTTGTGCCTGCCGCATAATTGCCGCTGCTTCCTGTGGTAATGCTGCCGCCTGTGCCGGCGGTGATGGTCAGGGTATAGGTCGGCGCGGCGTTGATGGTTACGCTAACGGTAACGCTCAGGTCCACGCTATTCGGGTTTATGACCCCATCGGGCAGTGTTACAGTACCATCTACTGTAAAGGTCTGTTCCACTGTATCATCCGGGTCATAGGTGCAGCCCGCTACATCCCAGTCTACATCAGCCTGGACATTGGTCACAAGGGTAACCTTGCCGGGCAAGCCTAATGCTTCTGCCGTCTTCGCTGTGCCGTTAGCCACACCGCTGATATTGCCCGGTGCTGTGATGCTGACCAGCACTTTGTCTATGGGGATTGCTGCATTGATGGTTACGGTGTAGGTGGTAATCTTGGCTCCCACTGTTACTGTCAGCACCTGAGCCGCTGCCGGGGCGCTGCTGTCAAAGCCTGATATATTATCTGCCGTGATTGTTTCAATCTTGGCACTGTTGTCGCTATAGGTACCGGTCACTACCAGGCCGCTGATGTCAATGGTTTCACCTACTGTGTACACCAGTTTAGTTGCCGGGGTGGTGATGGCTATGCTTTCCAGTGTCACCTGCAGGGATATAAATTGGCGCCGCTGTCGATGGTGAACTTGCCGGGCCCGATTATATCGCCGCCTGCCCACATAAGGCTGTCATCGGTTACGGCAATATCCCCCTCAATGTACAGTACCCCATCGCCACTTAAAGAAGAACTCTGGCCGGGTGGACTTGTCAACCTGAGCGTACTCTCTTCCAACACATTTAGCACACCCGAGCAGTTCAACTGCACCTTAACTTCACCGGAAAAATCCACCTCCGCCCCGTCTCTGATTATTACATTGTCGTCATCTTTCGGTACCCTGCCCAGGTCCCAGTTGCCCGGAACATCCCAATCACCATACATTTCCCCGGTCCATGTTATTACACTGCCCCCTCCCGCCAAGGCAGGCAAGCATAGTGCAAAAAGCAATGCCAGGCACAGTACAGCTGTGTTAAATCTTCTTTGCGTTTTCATTCCGTTACCCCTCCAAATAGTTTTATTGGCGTCGGTAATTTCTTTTTGGATAGGCCAGACACTAAATATCCACCCTGCACGCCCGTTAAAACAAAATCTCCTACTGCCGCACCGGGGCCGGGCTATTAATTTATCTTAGCATGTCGTATGCAGGCGTGGAATTTTTAAAGGTACCATGTTTTTTTCCAAAAGTGCTGTGTTCGGGTTTTTTGCATAAAAATACCGTTCACTAGATTAGTGAACGGCATAGAAATACAAATCCTGTTTTATTTTTGCACACACATTTTTCTGTACTGGGACGGCGACAGCCCCGTATTGCGTTTAAAAGACACCGCAAAATGTCCCGCATTTACAAAGCCGCACAGTTTGGCGGTGTCCTCGATGGAGTTTTTGTTTAATTCCAGCAGCTCCCTTGCCTTTTCCAAACGGATTTCAGTTAGGTATTGATGAGGCGTACGCCCCGTATACCCTTTAAATATCCGTTTGAAGTGGCTGGGACTAAGGTAAATAAGGTTGCAGATGTCATCTATGCTGATGCTCTCCTGATAATATTGCCGCATCAATTTAATTGCTTCACTAATGTACTGATTGTCCCTGCCGATATTATCTGCAATTTGACATATTCCTTCGGTTCGAAGACGGCAATGTACCGGCAAATCGCCGCTTGTGTCCCGGAATATATATCTGAAGGAATTGTCTTAAGAAAATAACTGAACTCCGGCCCCATCATGTTACCCCCTGAGCCTCGCCTTCTAGCAAAAACACTGACAGCATGTGCGCCCAAACGGTGATATCGTATTGTTGAACATAGGCACCGGATATCTTCTAGATCATCATCATGTAAAAAATATATAGCATTTATACCCTTTTCGTCAACAACATGTTGGTACATTCCCCCATAATTGCCCTATACTGCGCAATATAGACATCCCTGGACTTTCCGAGCCTGTCCTCTTGGGATGTTGCAGCAACAGCGCGGATGTTGTCCCATTCGCGTACACCTTGAATCTGCTCAGCTTGACTGGGCGCCCAAAACCATTCGTTCCGACGTCAGCGCAATACCCGCAAACCTGCCCTGGTAACCGGTTTAAATTTATTTTTACAGGTGACAAACTGTTGCCGGATTGCCGCCTTATG
>CAYMJG010000076.1:0-10696 GCA_964390855.1 uncultured Eubacteriales bacterium
CTGATAACGGGCAGGGCCCCCGTAAGCGCCTACTTTCTATCGATTTCGGGCTTCCCTCGCAAGTCCATTCGGAATCACCTTTGCAACCGCATTCACACCGGTTGGCGGCTCTCTTGGTACAAAAAATGATGCTTACTTCTCTTGCTCATCGGTTGTTTATATTGGAGATATAGTAGCACCAATGACTACTCCCTGTCAATTATAAATAACGGGGAAAACATATCCTTTTTTTGTTTTCATGTCGTCAAAATAAGAATTGACAAATGGTTAAATTGGATGATAATGTATCAATGGCGATATATATCGTTAGCGAGCAAATTTGCATGTAATCGAAGAGTAAATTACACTGTCGCATATCATAAAGGGACATGCCGGTTATTCCGGCATATGCGGCAGCCGGTTAGAGACATGCAATAGACGACGGCGCTATGTTTATTTAGGGAAGGGGTTGCGTTTCCGGCGCATACAGCGCCATGCCGGCGCCTATTGCCCGGGTTGTAAATGAAAAAAGATCCGAAAAAGGCATATGAAAAGCTGATAGATGTTTCAAAATTAAGCAGGGGACTGCTCCTGAAGGGGATCCTGCCATATTATGTCCTTGGCCTGCTGGCGGAGGAAAAAATGTATGGGAAAAAAATCCTGGAACGGATTTATGAGGTTACCGAAGGCAACTGGAGACCCTCCCCGGGTTCTGTCTATCCACTATTAAAGCGGATGGCGCGTTTGGGTATGGTGTCGGAATATATCGATGACTCGGGCAGCCATCCTAGACGGATCTATGAACTGACAGACGCCGGAAGGGAGGCTTATAAAGACATGAAGGAGGAGATCCGCCCCCGCCTGAAAAGGTCCATTAAACTGCTTTCGCTGCACCTGGCTAACCTGGAAAAAGAGGATTGATGGCTCCTTTTTGGGGGGCCTGTTAATATTAGCCGGCTGGCAATAGGAAGGGGTCTGCCAATATGACGGGAAAAAAGAGAACCAGCGGGATGAAAATAGTGGTGGCCTGTTTGGCGCTGGTTGTAATTTTAGCCGGCGCGCGGGGGGGTTACCTGAAAAAAAATACAGTCGATTACTACAAATTAAAGCCGCTTGACATCAACCAGACCGTGCTGGCCAGCGGTCGGGTCAGTTTTCCCCAGCCCTATGAGATTACCGCTGTTTCTTCCGGCAAAATAGCTGCTCTTAGCTGCTGTGAAGGGGAATTGGTGCAGGAAGGGCAGTTACTAATCCAGATGGACGACTTCCAGGACAGGCAGAACATGCAGCTAGCTTTAAGCGACCTGGACCTGATGCGCAGCAAGCAAAAAAATATTGCTGAAGAAGCCCTGCCCAGGCAGGAAGAGCAAATACGCCAGGACGGAGTAAGGCTGGCAGAGGCGGAAAAAGAAATGGCCCGCCTGGAAACCCTTTTTGAGCAGGGCGCCGTGCCGGCGGCGGAATTTGAAAAAGCAAGCGCCAATTACCAACTGATTCTGTCGCAATATAATCAGGCCGTCCTGACCCGGGACTCCCTGGCGGGGGGAAGCGGCGCAGCCGAGGTGGCGGCGCAGGTTGCCTATTGCGAGGCCCAGTTAAAGATAGCGCAAAAAGCAGTGGAAGATAGAAAGATAGTGTCGCCGGTTACGGGGACGGTGAGCAAGGTGAATTTTTCTCCCGGCCAGCAGGTCCCGGCCGGAGCTGCGCTTATAACCGTATTACGGCAGCAAAGCTGGGTCGTTGAAGCGGATGTCGACCAAAAAGAACTGTCTCATTTGACGCCCGGGCAGCCCGCTTTGGTGGCGCTTGACGCTTATCCGCGGGACAAGCTGGCGGCGGAACTGCTTTATATAGCGCCCCAGATAGACGAACAAAAAGGGACCTGTCTTCTGCGGCTGGAAATAAAAGACGCCGGGTCTTTTATCAGACATGGCATGGCCGCGAGTGTTGAGCTCTTGTCGGAACCATACAGGCAGGTCCCGGCGCTGCCCAAACATTTCGTTGATTTTTCGGAAAAAGAAGCGTTTGTCTGGGTCCTGCAGGACGGCAAGGCTGTAAAAACACCGGTAACTTACATAAGCGTAGGCGAGCGCTGGGTTATTGCCGAAAACCTGCCGGAAGGTACCGTGGCGCTTTCCCCGGCAAAGAAACCAGGCGGCCACGTGCGCCCCGGCCGGGAGGTCCAGCCCGATGAGGTTTAACACCTATGAATTGATGATCGCCTACCGGTTTCTTTTGCACGGCAGGTCGCAGACTTTGTTGATTATCCTGGGCATCGCCGTCGGGGTGGCCGTACAGGTTTTTTTAATATCACTAATGGACGGGTTGCAGAGAAATCTCATTGAGCGCACCATCGGCTCTTCCCCGCATATCACCATAGCGCCGCCGCTGTCAGCCCCGCAACCCCTGGGCATAGGCGGGGGCGCCGTAGACGACCATCAAAAGCCGCTGAAAATCGAAGAAGGCGAAATATTGTCCTGGCAGCGCTACGGGGAATACCTGGCGGGCAGGAAGGAAATAACTGTGGCCGCCCCGATAGTTAACGGCAACTGCTATATAGAAAAAGGGCGGTCTTCTTTTCCGGTAATAGTCAAAGGGATCACGTTGCCCGAAGCTGATGTGATCTACAAGTTCCAAAAAAACCTGATTGGCGGGGATATGCGCACGGGGGGGAACAATGTCCTGATTGGCGTGGCCTCCTCTGAAAAATCGGGCTTGCAGGTAGGCGATACCTTTTACCTGAGAAATCAAACCGGGGCAGGCGATTATTTTGTGATCCAGGGCATATTTGACCTGGGAACATCGGCGGCCAACAACATGGTGGTGATGTCCCTGGACCGGGCGCGTACCTTTTTGGCCGTCACTGGGATCTCCGCCATCGAAATCCAGGTGCATGACGTATTTGCGGCGGACAGCCTGGCCAAGGAGCTAAGGGGCAGTTTTGAGCGGGTCAAGGCGGAGTCCTGGCAGGAAAGGAACAAGGAGTTGCTCAGCGGCTTGAAGGCGCAGGATACCTCGTCCGCCATGATTCAGTTTTTTGTTTTACTCAGTATTACCTTGGGTATTGCCAGCGTCCTGGCCATTGTCGCCATACAAAAATCCCGCCAGTTGGGCATTTTAAAAGCAATGGGCACGAACAACAAAAGCGCCGCTCGTATTTTTATTATTCAGGGCTTTTCCATTGGCCTGGCCGGGGCGCTGGTGGGTATTTTGCTGGGGCTGGGCCTGGCTGAAATGTTCATGTTCGGCACAAAAAGCAGCGGCGGCCCCACTTATGAGTTGAAAATAACGCTGACAAACATCCTTCTGCCCGCGGTCCTGGCCGCCGCGTCCGCCTCCGTGGCCGCCCTCGTGCCGGCCCGCCGGGCAGCCGGACTGAACCCGATGGAGGTGATCAGAAACGGATGACATAATTGTTCTGGATAAAGTCAACAAGTTCTACGGCGACGAGGTAGTTGTCCAGGTGCTGTTCGACATCGACCTTTCTATCAAAAACAGTCAGTTTACCGCCTTTATCGGGCCGTCGGGATCGGGCAAGAGCACCCTTTTAAACATTATCGGCCTGCTGGAAGCGCCCACCGGCGGCAAGGTCTTCCTGGATGGTCAGGATATTTCCGGGCTGGGCAAATGTGGGCTGGCCGCCTTTCGCAACGAAAAAATCGGCTTTATATTTCAGTTTCATTATTTACTGCCGGAGTTTACCGCCCTGGAAAACGTCCTGATTCCCTATTGGATCGGCAAAGGTAAGCCGCCCAAAGATGTTGTTGACAGGGCCATGTACCTGCTGGAGCGGATCGGTATGCAGCAGTACGGCGGCAAATACCCACACCAGTTGTCCGGGGGGCAGCAGCAGCGGGTGGCCATAGCGCGGTCGCTAATCAACCAGCCTAAATTGATATTCGCCGACGAGCCTACCGGAAACCTGGACAGCAAGACCAGCGGCATGGTCATGGAGCTTTTGAAGGAAATAGTGAAGGAAAACAAAACGAACCTGGTCATGGTTACCCACGACCGGGATATCGCCAGCAGCGCTGACCGGGTGATAGAAATTGTAGACGGCCGGATCAACTATGATTTTACTGTGGACAGCAGCACTCGCGCCATGGCGCTTAGCCATCAGTGTCGCGGCCGATGAACGGCGGGTTAAAACCTGGGAGTAAGAGTTGTCAACAACCCCGTCCCCCTGACACTTCAAAAAGCCGAATAAAATACCGGGCAAACCCCAGGTTTTATCCCGCACCGTAGCTAGGGCTCCAATGATTAAGCGAATTATAGCATTTTGTGTGAAAATAAGTCAATTGACCGTTATTTCCGGGGCTTGCCACCCGGCAAAATTACTCTGCCCGGTTTAACAGGTTGTTCGCAGAAAAGGGTGTCAACAACCCCGTCCCCTTGACACCCCTTGACACCTCTTGATTTATCCAATATTTACAAATATAATAGACTGTAAAGACCGGTAGGCAGGTGGCGGGAATGGAAACCCTGATGCAGATTGAGCAAGAACGCGTCAGAAAACAGGCGGCAGATATTCTTAAAAATTTTCCGCAAATCGCGGGCGCTTACTTATTCGGCTCTTGCCTGGGGCGGTGCCGGTCCGACAGTGACATAGATATCGGTCTGGTATTAGAGGATATTGATATCAGTGAAAGGGAAAAAGCGCAACTGGAATCCTCCATTAGGAACATGTTTTTTCCGCTCAATGGCCATACCTATGACCTGGTATTGCTGGAATTTAACAACCCCATTTTTTATTTTAAAGTTATTAAGGAAGGCAAATTAATCTATATTCGAAATATTGACAGGATTACTGATGTGATGGAAATTGTCAGCAGGCGTTATGCCGACTCATATCCCAGGTACAGAAGGGCACTTCAGGAAATCATTGATGAGGTAATTGCCGATGGCTGTTGATCAACTGCGGATTGCCAATAAAATAGCCTTTATTCGCGAACAAATCACGGGCCTCAGAGGTTTGTTCGCGGAAAAAAGTGGGGAAACAATCCTTGCCGATCCCTGGCTGATTAAAGGAATAAAATATGCTTTGCAAACGTCGATTGAAGCCATGATTGATATCGCCTACCACCTTTCTGCGCATAAATTTAACCATGCGCCGGCTGAAGCAAGAGACGCCTTCAGGGTGCTTGCGGACGGCGGCATAATTTCTCATAAGGATCTTATTGTCTACGGCTCAATGATTGGTTTCCGTAATCGCGTTGTACATGGCTACCAGGAAGTTTCCGCAGATCGGGTATACGAAATTGCTAAAAACGAGCTTGGGGATTTTGATCAATATATCCGTCAAGTATCTGTTTTATTAAGGTAGGATTGCCCCTAAATTGCGCGCCTTGGCGGCTATATCCACCCTTCCACAATTTCCGTCTCCCTGACACCTTCGGTGTTACTTGTCCCCTTCTTCCGGTACGATGCAAATGAAAACGAAATCTTTGTCAGCGGCGCTGATGTATTGGTGTTCAACATTGGATGGGACATAAGCGATTGCTTCCTCTTCCAACGCGGTCTCTTTCCCTTCAGCGCACAATACCCCCCGACCGCTCACAATGTAATTAATATGCGGCCATGGATGCGCATGAAGCGGTGAGCATCCTTTTCCCTTAAGGGTGAACAGCCGCATGACCCATCCTTCCCATCCCTCCCGTGGGCCAATTAACGATTTTTTAAAGGCATTTGCCGCACCGGGAGCGGATACCTTAATTTCATCCAAATTTTTTACGTTGTCTATGAACACAAAAACCCCTCCATAATTTTGCGTGTTTACTCACTATTCTGGGCCTGTTGTTGAATACCCTTTAATAACAAAATAATCTGTTGTGAACGGCGGTTTTAGGTAAAATTATAGTAGAGTCAGTCCCCCTGGCATTTTCCCCCCGACATTTTCTTGACACTGCATATCGCAAGCGCTATAATTCATTTAGTAAACTAGTATACCACTTGTCTACTAATTTATAAGTTTATCGGGGTGGGGCAAAATGAAAATACCGACTACATTAAAACACAAACCGGTTATTGTTTCTGAAAACTACGAAAATATTGATGGGCGGAAGGCCTACAATACGGATGCCAAAGGGCTTTCTTTGGGGCTTGCCCAGTGGAATGACAGGGGGAAATTGGATATCTCCGCGAAGGTATGGCGTTACACGGGAGAAAAATGGTCCCGGCAATCGGAGGAACTTCCTATGCACCGTGTTCTTGATCTGACCATTTTAATTTGCAGAAGCTACCAGTATTTTCAGGAGGCGTACCGTTTGCCGAAGTTGTATGATCCCAGCCACACAATGATTGACCGTGTTGGACTGCAAGGAGACGCCATGAGTGTGTCCGTTTGTGCGGAAAACCCCATGATTGACGATGATATCAAGTTGTTTTCCAAAGCCCTTAGCGATGATGGAGAAATAATCGGCGAGCGGCTCCACGTGTTGTCCCGTATCCTAAAGGAAATGGGTTATTAGAAGCATGGATAAAAACAGCCGCAAGGAGTTACTGGCGCAATATAAGCAAATTAAGACCTACATGGGTATAACTCAAATAACAAACAAAGCCAGCGGAAAAATTTACGTTGCCGCCTATCCAAACCTGAAAAATAAATGGTTGACTCTGCAGATGCAGTTGAACGCCGGCGGGCACGTAAACTCCCAGCTGCAAAGAGACTGGAATGAACTGGGGCCGGAGTTCTTTAAATATCAGGTGCTGGAAGAAAAGGAAACCGGTGAAGTTACCGACATGCGCTGGGAGCTCAAGCAAATGGAAAAGCCGTGGCTGGAAAAATTGCAGCCCTACGGAGATAGGGGATATAATAAGCCGCCCAAAAAATATCGCTAAGATTTATAAACAGCAGTAAATCCGCGATATTTCCATTTTAATAAAAAAATGGTTGGGAAGGGCGCCTTCGAAGCAAATTCCCTTGGGGCGCCTTTCCCAGGCAAAGGTTTCCCACAACAAAAAAGCCCCGGCATAAGCATCAAGGATCGACACGAAAATGCCGGAAAAGTTGTCAACAACCCCGTCCCCTTGACACCCCGGACGTCAGGATTGCTTTTAGATTGTGCACTTTGGCGGCTATGTTCTCTGCTCCCACAATTTCCGTCACAAGGGCGATGCAGGCCGCCCCATGGTCGCGCACTGCCGCAATGTTGCTTTCTTTGATCCCGCCGATAGCCACGAAGGGCAGGTTGATATTGCGCACAACGTATTCCAGGTATTCCAGGCCAACCGGGCCGCACACGTCTTTTTTGGTTTTTGTGGCAAAGATCGGCCCCACCCCGATGTAGTCGACACCCAACCCTACTGCGGCTTCAGCCTGGGCTGGGGAATGCGTGGACAGGCCGATAATCATTTCGCTCCCCACCAGCTCCCGGACTTTTCCCGGCGGCAGGTCGTCCTGACCGAGATGCACTCCGTCGGCGCCCACCAGGAGGGCCAGGTCCACATAATCGTTGACAATCAGGGCCGCTCCGGCCGCCCTGGTTATTTTCCTGATTTCAAGACACTCTTCATATCTGGGGCGCGCTTTTTTATCCTTTTCCCGGTACTGGATAACCTTAACCCCGGCGTCAATCATTTGCCGCACTACTTCGGCGTTGCTTCTGCCCAGTGAGTATTCTTCCGCGGTTATCCCGTAGATGCCCTTCTCCTGTAAAATAGACAGAACTTGCTCACGTTTCATACCGCATCCTTCCTTTTCACATTTATTACCGGGGCAGCGCATCCTATTTCCCTGTTTCAGGCCTTAAAAGGGCGGCTGTTTTCAGGTAATAACTGAGCACTACGTCGGCCTGCATCGCTGCCGCCGCGTTGACGCCGGGCGCCAGCGGCGGGCATCCCGGCCCGGCTTCCGAGATCATATCCCCCACAATATAAAAATTGTCCCTCACGCGGCGGATCCGGATCCGGTCACTGTTTCCCCAGCCGGCCAGGCCGGAGGCCGCCACCAATAGTTTGCCTGTGCCCAGGCAGGCCTCTATAAGCATTGTCTTGCCGTGCACATTATCTAACGCTTCCACCACCGCATCACAGCCGCAGAAATATTCCGCCACATTTTCTTGAGAAATTTTTTGCGGCAGCGCCTCTATGGCCAAATCAGGGTTGACCAGCAGCAGGTTTTCCTTTAACGCCTCCACCTTGCTGCGCCCTACCTGGGAGGCAAAATAAAATTGCCGGTTCAAATTGCTATATTCCACCCTATCAAAATCGACAATCCTGAACCTTTTAAACCCGCTGCGCGCCAGGTAGAGGGCGCAGTTTGAGCCCAGCCCCCCGGCGCCGGCAATGCAAATTTTTACGTTCTGGATCCTGGCAAGGTTTTTTGCGCCCAGGATTTCCGCAAGCGTCTTTTCAAACTTGTTTACCAATCCCACAACCTCACAGGGCCTGCCAGTCTTTGTAGACCGGCTGGTATCCCTGGGCATAGAGCATTCCGGCCATCTCCGCCACGCCGCGCTCATCGGAAATCTCGAACTGGCCGGTAGACTCGCCGTCCGACCGGCCGCCCACCGCCGTACATGACCCCGCAGACATTTTAGTCGCGCCCAGCCTGACCAGGTGATCACGCAGTTGCGCCCGTTCCCTGGTGGAAATGGTAATTCCCCCGCGGGGCATATAAAGCCTGAATGCCAGCATATACTGCACTAAATTTTTATCGGTCACCTCGGTTAGGGGTGCAAATCCCCCCAGCTGCGGACGCATGCGCGGCGGTGAAATGCTTATTTCCACGTCCGGGAAGGCGCGCTGCAGGTATTCCGCGTGCAACCCCGTGCAAAACGCCTCGGCTCGCCACTGGTTCAACCCCAGCAGGGCGCCCACGTTGGCGGTCCTGATTCCGGCCCGGCAGGCCCGCTCGGGCGCGTCCAGCCGGTAGCGGAAATTCCTTTTCGGCCCGGCGGGATGCAGTCCGGCGTAAATTTTTTCGTCATAGACCTCTTGATACATAGTGAAACCATCTACCCCGGCGGCGATAAGTTCGGCATATTCGGCTTCATCCAGAGGGTATATTTCAATGCTTATTGAAGTGAAATATTTTTTCAAAACTTTGACACATTCCCTGATGTATGAAACAGGGGACTGGCGTCTGGATTCCCCGGTGAGGATCAGGATATGTTTCAAGCCTGTAGAGGAAATAATTTTTGCCTCCCGTTCCACCTCCGTCAGGGTCATTTTTTTTCTTTCCAGCTTGTTATGCGCCCGGAACCCGCAGTAAACACACTGGTTGACACAATAATTGGCCAGATACATCGGGGTATAAAGGAAGATCACCCGGCCAAAGTGCTGGATGGTGAGGCGGTGGGCTTTTTGGGCCATTTCTTCCAGGTGGTTTTCCGCAGCGGGGGAAAGCAGGGTCAGGTAATCCATTTCGTTGAGCCGGTTTTTGGCTATGATCCTTTGCATGGAGGCGCCTTTAACCTGCTTAAAAAAGCTATCGTAGTCGAAGTTTTTAAACTTGCCCAGCACATCATAAAAACTCATTTTGGTCATCCCTTTTTATTCTCTTAAAAACCCGGTCAGGGGTGAGGAAGCGCTGGCCTTTTCACGGGTTTCGCCCAACCCGGCCAGGTAGGCCGTGCGCCCTGCCGCCACAGCCTGTCCAAATGCACCGGCCATTGCCACCGGGTCACCGGCCGTGGCGATGGCTGTGTTTATCAGCACAGCCGCCGCGCCCATTTCCATTGCCTCAGCCGCTTCAGAAGGCCGCCCAATCCCGGCGTCCACGATAATCGGCAGTGGTATTTCTTCTATCAAAATCCTGATCAGTTCTTTTGTCTTCAGCCCCCGGTTGCTGCCGATGGGCGAGCCCAGCGGCATTACTGCCGCCGCGCCTGCCTTAACCAGCTCCTTGGCCGCCATCAAGTCCGGACTCATGTACGGCAGGACGGTAAACCCCTCCTCGGCGAGAATCCGGGTGGCCTCAATGGTCTGGTAATTATCGGGGAGCAGGTACCTGTTGTCTGTTATTACCTCAATCTTGATCCAGTCGCCACAACCGGCCGCCCTGGCCAGCCGGGCAATCCGGGCGGCCTCCCGGGCATTCCTGGCCCCGGAGGTGTTGGGCATTAGAATGCTGCCTTCCGGCACGTAAGCCGCGATATTCTCTTCTTCAAAATCCATATCCACCCGGCGTAAGGCTACTGTTACCACCTGGGCGCCCGATGCCTTGACAACCGCCGGGATCAACCTGTTCGAAGAAAATTTGCCGGTCCCAAGGAACAGGCGGCTGGTGAGTTCCCTTCCGCCAATTTTAAAAATATCCCCCACCGGGTTCAGCCTCCTCCCACAAATTTTAAAATTTCCAGGTTGTCATTTTCCTGCAAAACAATATCGAACCATGATTCCCGTTTGATTAAAGCGTGGTTGTGTTCGACTATGACGGCATCCGGGTTAATTTTTTTTAGTTCAATCAGGCCCGCTACCGTCATGCCCTCTCCTACGACCTCTCCTTTGCCGTTAACGGTAATTTCCAATAAGCGTCACTCCCATCAAAAGATCATCACCATACAAAAAACCCACCTTCGGGGGTGGGTTTTCAGCTGAGTTATACTTTCATTTATATGTTATCTTCCCTACGATGGCATTACCCACGTCAGGTTCAAAGGGTTGAGAATAAATCTCTCTCAGCCTTGCAGCACCCCCAGAAGTTATTTAGTTAACTAAAACAGGTAAATTATAGCACCAATGATCATCACTGTCAAGCAATCCATTTAACATTGGA
>CAYMJG010000077.1:0-3544 GCA_964390855.1 uncultured Eubacteriales bacterium
CGGGTGAGACAAAAGGAACGTCCCTTTGTTTCACTCTTGGTTTTTGGGGGTATAGCGATGTTGCGAGGGATATTGGAATACAAAAAAATCATCCTGGTCTTTTTTGCGGCGATGTCCCTGTGGGGACTGCTCAGTTTTTACACCATTCCCCGCCAGCAGGACCCCGACATCACTCTGTTCTACGCCAGGGTAGTAACGGCTTATCCCGGCGCCAGCCCGGAAACAGTGGAAAAGCTGGTTACCAAACCCCTGGAAGAGAGAATTGAAACGGTCAAGGGCATCAAAAAAATCTGGTCTTCCTCTTCGGAAAGCCTTTCCGTAATAGCAATCGAAGTCTACCCCGGCACGGACACCCAACAGGCGTGGAGCGACGTCCGCTATAAAATAGAAGAGATCCGTGAGGATTTGCCCGACGGGATATTGGAGCCGCAAGTCCTTACCGAGCTAATCCGCACCTGCATGATGGTCCTGCACCTGGAGGCGCCGGATCTTGATTACCTGGAACTGGAGGCCGTCAGCCGCAGGGTCAAAGATGAACTAAAGGGGCTGCCGGGCGTGGCGGAGGTCCAGCGTGAAGGTCTACCCGACCGGCAGGTACAAGTCGTCCTGGACATGGACCGGATGGCCCGCTACAACCTGACCTGGAACCAGATCGCCGACGCGATCAAGGCCCGCAACGTCACCATCCCGGGCGGCAAACTGACCGATCAGCCTTACGGCATAGCCATCCAGACCAGCGGCGAATACCTGGACCCGGAGCTTATCGGCGGAACGATTATCAGGGTTAGCACGGAGGGCAACCCAGTTTACCTGCGTGATATAGCCACGGTAAGCCTGACCACGGCGGATCCCGACGTCCTGGTCCGTTCCGACGGGACCCCCGCCGTTTCGCTGGTGCTCTATCCCAAAGAAAATATCGACAGGGTTAAGGCAGTTTCCGCCATCCAGGCTTATGTTGAGCAAAACCTGGCCCACTCCCTGCCGGCCGGTGTGACGCCCAATATTGTCTTCAACCAGGCTGTCGGCACCAGTGAGCAGTTCAGCCACCTCTATAAGGAACTGTTTATCGGCATGGCCATCGTCTTTTTAGTATGCCTGCTCGCCCTGCCGCCTTTCGGGGCCATGCTGGTGGCCGCCGCCATACCGCTTTCGGTGCTGCTCGGCATGGGACCCCTGGGAATGATGGGCCTCAAGCTGCACCAGATTTCCATTGCCGCCCTGGTTATAGTGCTGGGCATCCTGGTGGACGACTCCATCGTCACCAACGACAATATCCAGCGCCACCTGGAACTGGGGGACAACCCGTTTAAATCGGCTACCCTGGGCATCCGGGAGGTGGCCTATTCGATAACCAACGCCACTGTGGCAACCATCGCCGCCTTTGCCCCACTTTTCCTGCTGGAGGGAGACGTCGGTGAATTTATCTTTTCCCTGCCCCTGGTAGTTACCATAACACTGCTGGCCTCCCTGGTAGTATCACTGTTTCTGACGCCAATCGTCAGGTTTCAATTGGCTTCCCGTCCTGCAAAACCTGCCCGGGGCGCAGTGGCGGCCTTTTTCCAAAGGGACGGAGGGCTGGCGGAGGGCGCCTACCAGCGCCTGCTGGCCTTTTACCGGCGGACTATCGGCCGGGCCCTTGACCGCCCGCGCCGGACTATTGCCCTGGCCGCCGTTTTTATGGTCATCTGTCTGGCCCTGATCCCCTTTATCGGCAAGACCTTTTTCCCCTCGGCCGACCGCAGTGAATTCCTAATCGATGTCACCACGCCCACCACCTCCACCCTGGAAGAGACGCTGGGACAGGTCATGGGGGTTGAGGCGGTCCTGGCCGAACAGCCTGAAATAGCCGTGATCGCCAGCTACGTGGGGAAATCATTCCCCCAATTTTACTATAATGAAACCATGTATGTCAGCGGGGACAACAAAGCGGGTATTTATGTGAACACACGGCGCGGCTGGGGTATGAGGAAACCTGAAGCGCTGGTAAACTACCTGCGCGAGCGGCTCAGGTCGGAGGTCCCCGGCGCCAACATCCTGGTCCGCACACTGGAACAGGGGGTACCCGTAGGCGCGCCGGTGGCGGTCCGGATCAAGGGTGAAAACCTGGAGACGCTGCGGGCCATCGCAGCCGACCTAAGCGCCAGGCTGCGCAGTGTGCCGGGCGCCATTAATGTTGACGATACCCTGGGCCCGGACATTTTCCAGTACAAGATCATGGTCGACGAGGAGCGGGCCAACCGCCTCGGTGTGACGAATCTATCCATAGCCTCAACCGTGCGTTTAATGACGGACGGCATGGCAGTCTCAACCTATCAACTACCGGATGAACAAATCAAGGTGGTTCTGAAAGCTGCAAAAAACCAGCCACTACCGCTGGAGCAGTTGAGAAACCTGCCCGTCCCCAGCGTTACGGGCGCCGGCATACCGCTCAGCCAGGTGGCTGAGGTAGTCCCCGCCTGGGCGGTAAGTCAGATCAACCACGACCGGCTGGCGCGGACAGTCACCGTGTCCAGTTATGCCCAAGGCCGCCTCCCTTCCCAGGTGCTGGACGACCTGCATAAAAGCCTGCTGTCTTACCAGCTGCCGGAGGGCTATAAAATTGAATACGGCGGGGAACTGGAGGAGGGCGACAAGTCTTTTGCCGACCTGGCCCGCCTGTCCCTGATGATGATAGTGGTGATCTATCTGCTGCTGGCCACCCAGTTCAATTCCCTTTCCAAGCCGCTGATTGTTTTGGTGACAGTGTTTTTGGGCATATGCGGGGCGCTGGTGGGCCTCTTTGTTACCGGCAACCCGATTGGTTTCATGGCCGCGCTGGGCGTCTTCAGCCTGGCGGGGGTGGTTGTGCGGAACGGAATTGTTCTGATCGAATTTATTGAATTGGCCGTCGAGGAAGGCAAGCCGTTGCGGGAAGCCCTGGCCCAGGCCGGCCAGGCGCGCCTGCGCCCGATCCTGCTGACCGCGTTTTCCGCCGTGGGCGGCCTGACCCCGATGGCTCTGGCAGGCGGTTCCCTCTGGCAACCGATGGCCATCGCGATTATCTCCGGGCTGATTATCTCCACAGCCCTCACCCTCTACGTCATCCCCACCCTCTACCTCCTTCTGCAATGTTGTCAAGGGGACGGTTGTCAAGGGGACGGGGTTGTTGACACCTTTTAGCGGTGTCAGGGGGACGGGGTTGTTGACACTTTTTGTTTCGGGACGTTCCAGCGTGGTGTCAGGGGGACGGGGTTGTTGACACTTTTTTGTGCCGGGATGTGCCGGTGGATGGGAGAGACAAGGGGACGTTCTTTTTGTCTCCCTCAAGGGTGTTGCCAAGGGGACTGTTGACACCCTTTTGTGCAGGGACGTTCCAGCGGATGGGGTAAGGTTACTGAAAAAGGCAACCTTTTCTTAAATAAATGGTTTGAAACCCGCATAACCACCTTGGCTTTTCTTGAAAACCAGCCCAAGCGCGGCCATGCAGCTGAAACAGCCCCCCAATGCCCCTCCTACAATACCTTGCCTTCCTGCAATACCTTGCCTTCCTACGATGCCATGCCTC
>CAYMJG010000077.1:3644-10564 GCA_964390855.1 uncultured Eubacteriales bacterium
CATGCCTCGCCGCTGCAACAATCCCCATAAGGTGCTATAATTGTGGGGCGGGATTTAGCCCGCAAAATAGCGCCAATAAAAATCTATCATGGGGGTTGGTAATAGTCTTGTTTATTTATGTGTTTTCAATAGTACTGATTGTCGCATCGAATATCTTATACAATTTATGCCAAAAGCTCACGCCGCAAAAGGTTAACCCCTTTTCGGCATTGTTCATTACATATTTGACCGCTACTGTGCTGACGGCAATCATATATCAGTTTTACAAATCCGACGCAGGGTTCTTCGGATCAATCAAAGAACTAAACTGGGCCAGTATAGCGCTGGGCATTTCAATTGTCGGTCTTGAATTCGGCTATTTAATGGCTTACCGCGCCGGGTGGAAAATCAGCATGGGCTCCCTGGTGGCCAATATCGCCCTTGCGGTTGTACTTATACCGGTGGGGATACTGTTTTTCAAGGAAGGTTTTGGTTTAAACAAGTCCCTCGGGGCGCTACTTTGTATTGTTGGGTTAATCATCATCAACAGGTAGATATCGGAATACCGTCCTACCGCGCATGGCCCGGCGGCACATTTAGGAGACACCGTCCCTTACTGCGCATGGCCCGGTGGCACATTTGCCGCAGGCGTCGCAGACGCCTAGATCACCGTAATAAGCATCGACCGCCAGCAAGCGTTCGTAGCATTTCCGTTTGTCCAACCCATCCCGGGTGAGGGCGCCCACCGGACAGTTCCGGACACAGGCGAGGCATTTGCCGGTGCTGTAAAAAAGGCAGTTATGGCCCTGCGGGCGGGGCGCCGGGTCAAGTGCCCGGTCCAGGACGATGCTGCCGATGCGTCCCGCGCAGCCGGCGTCCGTGATCAGCATGTGGTGCAGGCCGAAGGTACCCAGGCCGCAGATGTAGGCGACATGCTTGTGGGACCAGAAAGAGACGAGCTCCTCCGGGTCAAAGTTATGGGTGGGCTGCTGCCAGTTTACCGTTACCCCCTCTTTCGCCAGCGCTTCGCCAAGCCTCTCGCAGCAAAGGCGGATCAGCCGGTTTGTTTCAATGTAAGCCTCGGCCCATTCCCTGGCAACATAAGGGTGTTTTTTATTTATTGCAACAAGCTCCCTGCTGAAAGGAATGAAAAAAGCCGCCACCGACCGGGCGCCTGTCAGGACATCTGTGGGCAGCAGGTGTCCCGGGCCAACTGCCTTTTTTAACGCGCCGAAGAGTGGGTCATCCGCCCGGGCGAATCCTGTCAGAGGCTTACGGTAGAAGCCTTTATTTCCATGATCCGCTACTGTCTGACATAGCACATCGTTTATTAACGTTTTCACAAAAATCCTCCCTGTTGGGGAGACAAGGGGACGTTCTTTTTATCTCCCTCAAGACGAGCTTGTCCCACTTCTCCTGTTTTCATAGGATTTGCACATGTCACGGGGACGTTCTTCCGGCACGTTTCTATGCCATGGGGAACGGATCATAACCAGCCATTATATGTGTCCACCAAATCGGGTTAAGGCTAGTTTTTAGAAAGTGACCTTGTCGGTGGAAAGGTTGTCAACAACCCCGTCCCCGTGACAATCCCCTTGACAATCAAAAGTTGTCAACAACCCCGTCCCCTTGACAACCCATATGCATTGATTGCATTCAGAAATTGTTCACCATACCGTTCCGCCTTGACTTCACCAACACCGGAAACCTCAAGGAACTCCGTTAGCGTGCGGGG
The DNA here is from genome assembly GCA_964390855.1 of uncultured Eubacteriales bacterium. Taxonomy (GTDB): domain Bacteria; phylum Bacillota; class Desulfotomaculia; order Desulfotomaculales; family Pelotomaculaceae; genus Syntrophopropionicum. The sequence continues at coordinate 5,359 of CAYMJG010000077.1, forward strand.
CATTTTTGCGGCCATATCGGACAGCGTGGAATTAGAGAAGACAATATAAGCCGGGACGCCGGCCTCCCTGGCCAGTTTGGTCCGCAGATCCTTGAGGACATCCAAAAGACCTTCGTCAGGAGCGGTTTGCCCCAGGCGGGACGCGGGGGAAGCAGGCCTTTGGCCCGCGAATGTTTTCCCTGATCCCGATGTACCATGGCTGTCACGCGCGATGCGCTCCGGCATGGTCATGTTCTTGCCCTGAAACAGTATTTCCCCGGCATTTTCCGTCAACCGCAGGACGGGATATTTTCCAGCCGTCAATTCCAAATAACCTTCCGACACGAGGTAATCTATATACTCACGTATTTTTCGCCTTTTAATATCGCTCATGATGCCGAAAGTGGACAACTTGTCCAGGCCGAGCTGTAAAATGCGCTGCTCCCTGCTGCCGTGGAGCATCCTGACAATCAGGGTCAGCCCAAGGCCGTATGCGTATTTTCTTTCCACCCGCGCAATGCCGGACAGGATTTTCTGCGCTTCAATGGTGATATTCTTATAAACAAACTCGCTGCCGCAAATCCCGCAATTGCCGCATTTGCCGGCGCTCTTTTCACCAAAATAGTTCAGGATATACTGACGCAGGCAGTTATTCATCTTGCAGTAGCCGACAATTTTGTCCAGACGCGCCATGTCGCGGAGCAGCACTGCCTGATACTCTTCTTCCGTAAGCTCCTCATTTTTCTCAGAGTTTAGAATGAGGAATTTTGCGGTCTGCACATCCCCATTGGAAAACAGCAGGATGCAATCCGCCGGCTCGCCGTCACGTCCGGCGCGTCCCGCCTCCTGGTAGTAACCCTCAATACTTTTGGGCATGTTAAAGTGGATCACAAAACTGATATTGGATTTGTCGATACCCATGCCGAAGGCATTGGTAGCCACCATCACCCCGGAGCGGTCATAGACGAAATCTTCCTGGTTCAGCCGCCGCTCCTCATCCTCAAGCCCCGCATGATAGCGCGTAGCGGGGATCCCCCGGCTCAACAGCCCGGCGCACACCGTCTCCACTGTTTTTCGCGTGGCGCAGTACACAATACCGCTTTTGCCGCGATGCCGGGAGATGTAATCCCACAGATAGGCATGCTTGTCGTCTGGCCTGGCCAAATCAAAATACAGGTTTGGCCTGTCGAATCCGGTGGTCAAATTGAGCGGTTCACGGAGCCTGAGCAGGCGGACAATATCGTCCTTAACTTCCGCCGTCGCCGTGGCGGTGAACGCGCCGACAGCGGGCCGGCGCGGCAGTTGTCCGATGACATCCATTATTTTCAGGTAACTTGGCCTAAAACCCGGTCCCCACTGGGAAATGCAATGAGCCTCATCCACAGCTACCAACGAAATTCGCGCGTTGGCCGCAAAGCGCAGAAAGTCAGGCATTGCCAGGCGCTCCGGCGCGACATACAAGATCCGGTATTGACCCTTGAGCGCCCGCCGAAAAACCTCCCGGTACTGCGCCGCATTAAGCGACGAGTTAATGAACGCCGCGGGAATCCCGGCCTGCGTTAATGCCGCAACCTGATCCTTCATCAGCGATATGAGCGGCGACACTACCAGCGTCATGCCGTCGATCATCAAAGCCGGGATCTGGTAGCACATTGATTTACCGGCCCCGGTGGGCATAACGCCCAGCACGTCCCGGCCCGCCAACAGGGCGTCAATCAATTCTTCCTGACCGGGACGAAAGCTAGTATGGCCAAAATATTGTTTTAGTATGGTAACCTTATCCATAATAAATAATAACCCCGGGGATAGACTTTTAATTATACCCGATGTGGTATTCGACATAACTTTATATTCTACCTTTTCAGTGGACTATGAAGGACCCCGCAGTTTTGCCGGTTCTATTAAAATTGTGCATCTTAAGCCTGCAAATTTTTGAACATGAAGAGGCGTCTGAAAGGAAACCGGCAACCGGCGGAGAACCCATAAAAAAAAAGAATAACGGAGATATTTGTGGAAAAAAACGATTCCCCGTTCAATCCTTTTGCAGCCGTCTTGCTTGGTGTGGCGGCTTCCGCCTTTGCGTCCATTTTTACCAAACTGGCTACGGCGCCGCCGCTGATGATCGCCTTTTACAGGCTGGCCTTCACAGTTGCCCTGCTGGCCCCGCTGGCCTTAAACGCCGCCGGCCGCCGGGAACTCCGCGGCATCAAGAGGCGCGATCTGGGCATGGCGGCCCTTGCCGGCGCCTTTTTGGCCCTGCATTTTTCGGTGTGGATAACCTCCCTCAATTATACCTCCGTGGCCAGCTCCACCGTGCTGGTTACAATGCAGCCCCTCTTTGTGATCACAGGCGGCGTTTTATTTTTACATGAGAAGATCAGCCCGCTGGGCCTGGCGGGAGCGGCAATAGCCCTGACGGGCAGTATGTTGGTGGGCTTAAGCGACTTCCAGTTGGGAGCCGCCGCCCTGAAAGGAGACATACTGGCTTTCAGCGGCGCTTTTTTTGTTGCCGTATACATGCTCATCGGCCGCAAGCTGCGGTCCGGCCTCTCACTTTTTCCCTATGTCTTTGTGGTATTCGGTTCCGCCGCGGCCATCCTGCTGGTTTTCAACCTGGCGACCGGCGCCCGTTTTTATCCTTATCCCCCTTCGGACTGGCTCTGGTTTTTCGCCCTGGCCGCTATACCCACCATCTGCGGCCACACGGTTTTCAACTGGGCGCTCCGTTACCTCAAAGCCGCGATAGTCTCGGTAAGCATACTCGGCGAACCGGTGGGCGCGACAATCCTGGCCTATTTTATTTTTCATGAAGTACCCGGCCTGCTCCAGGTCGCCGGCGGCGTCACAATTATCACCGGCCTTTGTGTTTTTATTTCCTCCGTGAAATATGTCAACAACATTAGCGGAAGATGACATTGGTATGGCCGGTTTGGTTTTAAATGGCTGATTGGAGGGGATCTATGACCAACCCTGGTATCCGCAAAGCCATGACTATTGAACAAATCTACCGTCCACAAGGCTCAACACCCTGCCGCAGGTTTCCGCCACCCGCTGGTCATGCCCGGCTACCAGCACTGTTTTCCCCATCCCATGCAAATCCTTTAGCAGTTCGATGATGCCTTCACCGTTGACTGAATCCAGGTTTCCTGTGGGTTCATCCGCCAGGATGAGATCGGGATCCAACAGCAACGCCCGGGCAATGGCCACCCTCTGCTGCTCGCCGCCGGAGAGTTCGCCAGGCAGGCGTTTTTCCGCCCCGGATAAGCCCACCCGGCGCAACAAGCGCCTCGCGCGATCATTTGTGCGCCGCCCCGCGCCTTGTGGTAAAGCCGGCATCAGCACATTCTGCAGAGCGCTCAGGGCAGGCAGCAGGCAGTAAGATTGAAATATGAAGCCCACCTTTTCCCGCCGGTAACGGCAAAGCGCTCCCTCACCAAGAGCGGTCAGCTCTTGTCCGTCAACCAGGATGCAACCGCTGCTGGGCTTGTCCAGAGCGCCCAGCAAATTTAAAAAGGTCGATTTGCCGCTCCCGGATGGCCCGGTCACTGCTACAAATTCCCCCCGATCAATACGGAGCTCTTTAATATCCAGCGCCTTTACCGGGGAAGAGCCTCGCCCGTAAACGCGCACTACGTTGTCAAAAGAAATTAGCATTTCTGTCAACCCGATACTCCTTTCAACAGCGTAAGTTTAATCTCAACCGGGGGTATGTTCTTCTTTGAAGTTATACGCCGCGCATAACTTCAGCCGGTGTAGCCCGGTTGGCCCGCCAGGCCGGGTAAACGCCCCCTGCCATACCTGCTAGCGCCCCGCAGGCGACTACCGTGGCGACTACAGGCAAACCCAGTGTCCCAATATCAATGGGGAAATAACTCTTTACCGCAGTCAGGCCGCCATAACCCAAAGCTACCCCAACCAGCGCTCCGATTATGCTCAAGGCAATGGACTCCACCATGACCATAAAGGCTATATTGTACGGCGTCCATCCCAGGGCTTTAAGGATGCCGAATTCACGGCGGCGTTCAATAACCGACAAAAGCATCACTACCATAATCAAAAGACTGCCGGCTGCCACCGCCGCCAGCGAGATCGCCGCAAAAAATTGTTCTAATACGTGCAGGATGTTTTTTAGCGGGAGCAGCAACTCCCGTGGTACCACCACCAGTACCTCAGGCTTCCGCATCTGCAACCGCCGCTCAATTTCCTGGACGGCTTCCTCGACGTACTCCATACTACTGGCCTGGGCACTGATAGCCGACAATCTTCCCGGCTGCAAATGTCCAATATCCCGCACCAACTGTTCCGTAGCGCAGGCGCTTCCATCCTGTAGTTCATTACCGGTGCGGTAAATCCCCGTAACCTTGAGAATCCGCACTTCTGATGCGCCGCCGGGAACCTCGAAGGGATAGAGGCCGCCAATTTCATAAGAAATGCCGGTAACAGCAAGATATTCCCGCAGGGTCTTGCCAATGGCTATTTCATCATCATTTACAGGCGCGGCGCCCTCAATTATATTTTGAGAAAGAGGTTTATCAGCCCATGTTCCGCTTGTCTCATAAGCAAACAGCGGCGCCACCAGCGTTGCTCCCGCGGGGCGCAGGATCGCTGTGAACTGTCCGGCCACATTTTTTACATGCGGCACATCCTTAATAATATCGATATAGGATTCGGGAATAGAAGATGAACCAACACCCTGGAACAGGCCGCCAAACATCGAACCTTTTTGGGTGATCGTGATCTGGCCGGACAGGTTGTTGAACGTGCTTTCCGCACGTCTCTCCATCCCTGCCGTCACGGAAAAAAGGAAGGTTACCAGAGCACAGCCAAAGGCCACCCCGAGCACCGCCAGGACGGCCACAGCTTTCTTGCGAAATGAGTTTCGGATGGAAAATACCAGCAAAGACATAAGACACAACCCAATAACAAAACTTAACCTTGCGTAGCCAGCCACAACCATTTTATGGCTGGTTTCCTTTTTGTGCTGCATTACTGACTCAGTCATTTTATCAACTAGAGCGCGGCAGGTCCACCCACATTCCTGACAAACAGCGGTCCATTCTCTGCCGGATTCCTAAGCTGCTTTCCCGGGTTTATGTTCTACACTAGCACCCTGTAACTAATACGAATAGTCCTAAAAGAAAGGCCATCCGGTTTTAAAAAATTTCACTATCCGTATTGATAATCAGGTAATTTATGTCTAATTTCGTCAGATGGGCAATTTCTCCTT